>JADJWH010000004.1:0-328191 GCA_016716465.1 Gammaproteobacteria bacterium | reverse complement strand
ACCTACGATTTTTCCTTCGCCGGGCGCGCCAAGATCAACGAGGCGTTCGAGCGCGCCGGCCTGCGGCCGAATGTGGTATTTTCGGCGATCGATTCCGACGTCATCAAGACCTATGTCGAGATCGGGCTGGGCATCGGGCTGATGGCGCAGATGGCATTCGATCCGGAGCGTGATATCCATCTGCGCATGCTTGAGGCGAGCCACCTGTTCGAGCCGTGTATCACGCGCCTTGGGGTCAGGCGCGGCAGCCACCTGCGAGGCTATATGTACGCGTTCATCGAGTTGTTCGCGCCGCAGCTTGATCGAAGCGCCGTGGACAGGGCGATGGCAGGTCAGCCGGCGCGTTCGCGCAAGACCGCTCAGCCCTGAGCGGCGCGGCGTGGCTGTTCCGTCTGTTCTTCGTAGGGTTCGCTATGGCCGCAGTCTTTCTGCGGGCACACGAGTTCAGCGCCGTTCTTCTTGGTGGTCTTGATCGTCAGGATGGGCCAGGCGCAATTCGGGCATGGAGTCGCGACTGGCTCGTTCCACACCGCGTAATCGCAGGCCGGGTAGCGGGAGCAGGAATAGAACGTCTTGCCGCGCCGTGAGCGGCGCTGCAGCATGTTGCCCTGGTGGCACTTGGGGCAACTGACCTGGGTATCGGATGGCTTGATCAGCGGTTCGATGTATTTGCACTTGGGATAATTGCTGCATCCGATGAACTTGCCGTAGGGGCCATTGCGCACGATCAGGGCGCCACTGCATGTGGGGCAGGTGCGTCCCTCGACCAGTTCCGGTCCGCTGTTCTCCTCGTTGTCGCCGAGGTTGCGCGTATAGTCGCAGTCGGGGAAGCCCGTGCAGCCGATGAAGCGGCCGCGTTTGCCGAGGCGGATGGAGAGCGGTTTGCCGCACTTGGGGCACTGTTCGTCGAGTGCTTCCTGGGTGACGTCCTTGCGCTGTACGGATTTCTCCTTGTCGTCGACCAGGTGCTTGAACGGTTGCCAGAAGGAGCGCATCAGCGGGATCCATTCCTCTTCCCCGCGCGACACGGCGTCCAGTTCGTCCTCGAGCTTGGCGGTAAACTCGTAATCGACGTAGCGCGAGAAATGATCGGTCAGGAACTTGTTGACGATCCGGCCGACATCGGTGGGTTGGAAGCGTTTCTTGTCTAGCACCACATATTCGCGCTGCTGCAGCGTCGCAATAATCGCCGCGTAGGTGGACGGCCGTCCTATGCCATATTCCTCCAGCGCCTTGATCAGGCTGGCCTCGGTATAGCGCGGCGGCGGTTCGGTGAAGTGCTGATCGGTATGGATGGCCTCGAGTTTAACCGTCTCGCCCATGGACAGGTCGGGCAAGAAATTCTGTTCCTCGCCGTCCTTTCCGTCGTCGGTGTCTTCCTGGTAAACGCTCATGAAGCCGGGGTCGACAATAGTCGAACCGGTGGCCCGGAATACGTTGCCCTTGCCGGCCTCGAGATCCACCCCGACGGTATTGATGGTCGCGTGGATCATCTGGCAGGCAACAGTGCGTTGCCAGATGAGCCGGTAGAGCTTGTACTGGTCAGCGCTCAAATGCTCCTTGATCGAATCCGGGTCGGTGTAGACCGAGGTCGGGCGGATGGCTTCATGGGCCTCCTGCGCGTTCTTGGCCTTGGTTTTGTAGACCTGCAGCTGGTTAGGCAGCTTGTCCTGGCCGAAGCGTTCGGCGATGAGCCGGCGTATCTCTTCCACCGCTTCGTTGGCCAGATTGACCGAATCAGTACGCATGTAACTGATCAGGCCTGTGGCGCCCTGGCCGGTGTCGATACCTTCGTAGAGCTGCTGCGCGGTGCGCATGGTGCGTTGAGCTGTGAAGCCGAGCTTGCGTGCCGCTTCCTGCTGCAGGGTAGAGGTTATGAACGGGGCGGCGGCATTGCGCTTGCGCTGTTTCCTCTCGACCTGGATGACCGTCAGCTGTCCATTGGCGGATTTTTGCAGCGTGGCCTCGGTTTCCCTCGCATCCTTTTCTTCGGTGATGCTGAATTGATTGAGCTTCTTGCCGCGGTAATGGGTGAGCTTCGCACGGAAGCGTTCCTTGCCCTTGGAATTCTCGGCCTCGATGGTCCAGTATTCACGCGGTTTGAAGCTTTCGATCTCCAGTTCGCGCTCGACGATCATGCGCAGGGCGGGGCTCTGCACGCGTCCGGCGGAGAGTCCGCGCCGGATCTTTTTCCATAGCAGGGGCGAAAGGTTGAAGCCGACCAGATAGTCCAGCGCGCGGCGCGCCTGTTGCGCGTTGACGAGGTTCATGGAGATGTCGCGCGGATGGCGGATCGCCTCCTGTACCGCGTTTTTGGTAATTTCATGAAAGACGATGCGGTGCACCGGTTTGTCGCGCAGCGCCGCATCCTGGCGCAGGATCTCATACAGATGCCAGGAGATCGCCTCGCCTTCGCGATCCGGGTCGGTGGCGAGATACAGCGTTTCCGCACCTTTCAGGTTTTTGCGGATGACATCGATGTGTTTCTGGTTTTTTTCGATGAGCTGGTACTTCATCGAAAAATCGTGTTCGGGATCGACCGCGCCTTCCTTGGGGAGCAGATCGCGCACGTGGCCGTACGAGGCGAAGACATTGAAGTCCTTGCCCAGATACTTTTTCAGCGTCTTCGCCTTGGCTGGCGATTCCACGATGACGAGATGCTTGCTCATCGACGCGTTCGAATCCTCGATTGTCCGTGATGCACCAGTAGCTGTTGAGCCGTCAATCCGCAGTATTTCACAGCGGAAACATCGCGTGCTGACCGTTGCGGCGAGAAAAACGCGCCTATATTAGAGGCGTGATCCACCGACTGTCAAAGCTGTTTCGGTCACCGCTTGAAAATCTTAAACCCCTGACGGAGTCGGGCATTGCGTTCCCGAACGTCCCGGATTCAGCTCATGAATTAGGACTGCGTGGATCGTCCAATGGTTCAGGCCGGCGCCGCTCCCGGGGCACGCGGAGACGGATTGTGCCTTGATTGGATTGGTGAATTGGTGAGCGCGAGGCCCGCTCCCGCAACGCCGGTAGGAAAATTGGTCGGGTCAGTGCATACGCGTGGAGTCAGTGCATGCAATCGCTGTTGCGGTCGAAGATCAGGGTCTCGAGCCAGAGATGTGCCTGTTCCTTTCCCGGCTGATTGGCCAGCACCATCATCACGATCCATTTGAAGCGTTCGAGGTTGAATTCGTCGAGCTCGAGCGCCATGGCGCGCTCGATAATGGTCTCGCGCGCTGTCGCGTCAATGATCTGGTGCGTCTCCAGGGCATGGAGGAAACCGCGGCAATCCCGGTCCAGTTTCGCCATTTCAGCGCTGGCATAGACGCGCAACGATCCATCGGCCGCGACGGCGTCGTGACTGTCGGCAACATCATGTGACTGTGAGAGATTTTCCAGCCAGAGGAACGCCTTGTTGATTTCCGTCTGGGCGAAACCGGCACTGCGCAGCATACCCTTGAGGGCGGATTCATCCTGTTCGACGGAGCGATCCTCATCGAGGCAATGCTCGAACAGATACATGAGGACATCGAACGTGTTTTCTTTCATATCATTTCCTTTCACTTCGTCGCAGATAAGCCCCTCCGGGCGCTGTATGGACATGACCGGTCATTTCCAGCTCCAGCAAGATTGGGCACAGCTGCTCGCTGGGGAGATGGGTGCGCGCGATAAGGGTATCAATCGCCGTCGGGGCATAATCTATTTGACTGAGAACGGCAGCCATTGTTTCATCCAGGCGCGAATTCGTCATTGCATCCGGTCCCGTGTCATCCTGAGGCAAGGGCCGTTCCGCCACGGTCGCGGAATGCAGCTCCTCCAGAATATCATGAATGCTCTCGACCAGCTTGGCCCCCTGCCGGATGAGCGCGTGGCAGCCGCGCGCGCAGGGGTTGTGGATCGAGCCGGGGATTGCGAATACCTCGCGTCCCTGTTCCAGCGCGGCCCGGGCGGTGATCAGAGATCCGCTGTGAAGCGCGGCCTCGACGACCAGGGTTCCGCGGCTGAGTCCGCTGATGATGCGATTTCTGCGCGGAAACGATTCCGGCAGCGGCGGACTGCCAAGCGGAAATTCCGAAACCACGGCGCCGGTGCGTTGAATCTCGGCGGCAAGTTTTTCATGGCGTGCCGGATATACCCGGTCCAGGCCGGTTCCGGCCACGGCAATAGTGATCCCCTCTGCCGCCAGTGCGCCACGGTGGGCGGCGGCATCGATGCCGGCGGCCAGCCCGCTGGTCACGGCAAAACCGTGACGGACGAGATCGACGGAGAAGTCATGCGCGAGCTCGAGTCCCGCCGGGGTCGGATTGCGGCTGCCCACCACGGCGATCTGGGGGTTTGACAGGCAGGAGGTGTCCCCCAGCACGTGAAGGATCGGGGGCGGGGTGTGAATCTCCCGCAGCCATGGCGGATACTCCGGCGAGTGCAGGGTCAGCGCATGATGTCCGGGCAGGGTGAGCCAGCGCAGGTCCCTTTCCACGTCGGGCCAGGCCGGGTTTTCGAGATAGCGGACCGTCTCGGGCGCGATTCGTCCGGTGGCGGCGAGTTCGCGCGGTGGTGTCTGAAAGATCGCGCGCGGCGAGGGAAAGTGGCGCAGCAGCTCGTGAAAACGCGCCGGGCCGACGCCCGGCGCGCGCAGCAAGGCGAGCCAGTAGGCAATCTCATCCATGTCGGCGGCGCCGGAGCGCCGGTGTCCATCCTTGTGCCCCGACGATCCTCGTCAGGGATTTTCTACGGTATCCAGTATACGCAGATCGCGCGTCGCCTCCATGACGAGCGCATAGCTGATATTATCGAACAGGCGCACGATCATCAATGTGCCGGCGCGTTCATTAGGCAGTTTCACGATGCGGTCCGCGCGCTTGACGTCGCCGACAGTATCCCGCACCTCGTCGCCGGTCCGGTAGACCGCCAGCACATGTCCCCGCTCCAGGCCGTCAGCCTTGCCGCGGTTGATGACCACGGTCTGCAGACGTCCAATGCGGGAGACACCGTCGAGCACTGATATGATCTGGCCTTCCACGCGGTCCTGCGGCGCGCGCGGGGTAAAGTGCTGATCCGGTTCCTCCTCCAGCGGCGGGAGCAGGCGATCGCCCTTCAGTACCTCACGATTAGCTTTGCGTATCACGAGGGTGCTGGGGTCGCCGGTCGCGGTGAGATCCGCATCCCCGACGTCGATCGCCTCGATGCCGAGGACGTGCTTGGGATTCTCCGGGTCACGGTAGACCTTGCCCTTGCGCACAATATTATAGGAGTGCTGATCGGTATCGGGATCCAGGCCGCGCACATAGACCTTGTCGCCGGATCCGCTGATCACATGGTCATCCGCCGTGGCAACGATATACGGACTCGCTTCCAGTTCCCCGTCACTGACGATGCGGGGGTGCAGCAGGAACTGTTTGATTGCATCGACCGGAATGGTGGGGATGGCGGTCTCGAGCGAGGAATAGCGCGCGCCCGGCGACAGCTTTACAGTCGGAAGCCCGGCATGCTCGTCGCCGCGCTGAACGGTAAGCACCGGTTTTCCATCGATATATTTCAGGCGTATGATGTCGCCCGGGTAAATCAGATGAGGATTCTGTATGGCGGGATTGATCTGCCAGATCTCGGGCCAAAGCCAGGGGTCCTGCAGGAAGCGTGAGGAAATGTCCCACAGGGTATCACCTTTGACGACCACGTATTCATCCGGATGATCGGGGGCCAGCTTCAGGGCATCAGCCGGCAGATTTGCGCTGAAGACCAGCGCAATCGGAAGTATCAATCGCAAAAACAGGCGTTTGTTTGACATCTGACTTGCCTTGTTAAATCATCACAGGTTGTGGAACAGCGGGCATATTACACCAAGTACCGTAGTTATCGGCGCGCGTGGGCGGATATTAAGACACCGGTCGCAGGAAACTATGGATTTCTCAGCGGTTCCGGGTGATATCACATGGCAATACTTCACATTTTGCATTATCCAGACCCCCGTCTGCGGGTTCAGGCCGAGCCGGTCACGCAGGTGGACGACGCGATTCGCCAGCTGGTCGACGATATGCTGGAGACCATGTACGACGCCCCCGGGATCGGCCTTGCCGCACCGCAGGTCAATGTAAGCAAGCGTTTGATCGTCATAGATATCAGTGAGGCGCGCGATGCGCCCGTGTGCCTGATCAATCCGGTCATTCTGGAACGCGAAGGGAACGAGGTCATGGAAGAGGGGTGTCTGTCGGTCCCCGGCATCTACGATACGGTGGAACGAGCGGCCGCCATCCGGGTCCAGACCCTCGGACGGGACGGACAGTCGTACGAGATGAGGGCGGATGGTCTGCTCGCCGTATGCATCCAGCATGAAATGGATCATCTGGAGGGCAAGCTGTTCGTGGATTATCTCACCGAGATGAAACGGCAGCGGATCAAGAAGAAACTGGAAAAATATCGGCGCCGCACCCTGTAGGCGCGGCGCCCGTTCACTTTACTCCCTCTTGCAGCCCTCATGAAGCACGGCATGAACATCGTCTTCGCCGGCACACCCGAGTTCGCGACCGTACCGCTGGCGGCGCTGCTGGATGCGGGCTTCGCCGTCTCCGCGGTGTTGACGCAGCCGGACCGTCCCGCCGGACGCGGCCGCAAGCCGCAGCCCAGTCCGGTCAAGCTGTTGGCGAACCGGCGCGGTCTGACCGTCCTTCAGCCGGAATCCCTGCGGGAGGCGGGGATACAACAGACCCTGCGTGCGCTGGCGCCCGACCTGATGGTCGTCGTGGCCTACGGCCTGATCCTGCCGGCGGCCGTGCTCGAAATCCCGCGCCACGGTTGCATCAACATCCATGCCTCGCTGCTTCCGCGCTGGCGCGGGGCCGCCCCGATCCAGCGCGCGCTGCTCGCGGGTGATGCCGGGACGGGTGTCACCATCATCCAAATGGACCGCGGCCTCGATACCGGGGTGATGCTGCAACGGGATGAGTGCCCCATCCGGCCGGAGGATACGGCGGGGAGCCTGCACGACAGGCTGGCGGTGCTTGGCGCGCGGGCGCTGATCGACGTGATCGGCCGCATCGCGGATGGAGGCCTCGCGGGTGTGCCGCAGGATGAGACCCTGGCCTGCTACGCCGCCAAGATCGACAAGACGGAGGCGGCGCTGGACTGGTCGCGACCGGCCGTGGAACTGGAGCGGCGGGTGCGCGCATTCAATCCCTGGCCGGTGGCCTATACCGTTTTACCGCCACATGGGCGGTTGCGTGTCTGGGGCGCCCATGCACTCACCGGAAAATCGACCGCGGGTGACGGTCCCGGCGTCCTGGTCCGCGCCGGCCGGGAAGGGCTCGACGTCGCGACGGGCGCGGGCATACTGCGCCTGACCGAGATCCAGCTCGCGGGCGGTCGCCCGATGCCGGCGGGTGATTTCATCAATGCCCATGCCGTCCCGGTCGGTACCGTTCTCGGTGGTGCGGACCGGGCGGACTGATGCGCGCCGCGATCCGGAAGCATGCCGGTGCGGCGGCAAGGCGGGCGTGAAGGATGGATGCCAGAAGCGCGGCGATCGCGGCGCTGGTGGAGGTATTCGCCGCCGGCCGTTCCCTCGGCGTCAGTCTGCCCCCGGCGCTGCTGGAGGTGGCGGATCCGCGTGATCGCGCCCTGGCGCAGGATCTCTGCTACGGGGTGTTGCGCTGGTGGCCGCGGCTCGAGGCCGTGGCTGCCGTGCTGGTGCGCAGGCCGCTGAAGGGGCGCGATACCGATCTGCACTGCGTCATCCTCGCCGCCTTGTATCAACTGATCCATACACGAATCCCCCCGCATGCGGCGGTGGACGAGGCGGTGAGCCTGGTGGTCGGCCTGGGTAAGCCGTGGGCGCGCGGCCTGGTCAACGCGGTGCTGCGCCGCTTTCAGCGCGAGCGGCAGGCGATACTCGCGCAGGTGGATCGCGACGAGGCGACCGCGCTGGCGCATCCGCGCTGGCTGTTCGATCGCATCCGTGCGGCATGGCCTGACGACTGGCGGCGCATAGCCCAGAGTAACAACGAGCGCCCGCCCATGTGTCTGCGCGTCAATCGGCTCCGTGGCGGGCGGGACGATTATCTGCATGAGCTCGCGGCCGCGGGCATCGCCGCCGCCGTTCATCCCCATGGCACGGAGGCGCTGGTGATCGAGCGGCCGGTCGATGTGGAACGCCTGCCCGGTTTTTCCACGGGCCGGGTCTCGGTGCAGGATGCCGCCGCACAGCTGGCGGCGGGACTCCTTGCGGCCCGGCCCGGGGAGCGTATCCTCGATGCCTGCGCAGCGCCGGGCGGCAAGACGGCCCACATCCTCGAACGGCAACCCGAACTCGAGGCCCTGGTCGCGCTGGACCGGGACGCGGCGCGCCTGCAGCGGGTGCGGGAAAACCTCGCGCGGCTCGATCTGGCCGCGACGCTGGTGAATGGCGACGCCGGTGCGCCCGAGGACTGGTGGGACCGGCATCCGTTCGACCGCATCCTGCTCGATGCCCCCTGCTCGGGGTCAGGCGTGATCCGCCGGCACCCGGACATCAAGCGCCTGCGCCGGGACACGGACATCGCGCCCCTGGTCGCGCAGCAGGAACGCCTGCTCGAGGCGGCGTGGACCATGCTGAAGGCGGGCGGTGTGCTCTTGTATTCGACTTGTTCTATCATTCCCGAGGAAAATGACGGACAGATTGCCCGTTTTCTGGCACGGCATTCCGATGCGGTCGCGCGGCGGCTGGAGGCGCGATGGGGGAGGGCGGTATCCGCGGGGAGACAGATCCTTCCCGGCGAGGACGGTATGGACGGTTTTTATTATGCGTGTATGGACAAGCTTCCCCATGCCTGACATTGCTGCGGCTTCATGAACATTTCTCGTCACTGGGGCGCGATCGTACTGTTGTCGCTGTGCATGGGCCTGGCGGCGGCGGATGACGCGACCACGGAGGACCTCGCGGTCGAGGACGCCGCGCCCGGTGTGATCGTGCGCGAGGCGCATACCGAGCTCAAGGACGACGTCTATTATCTCCAGGCGAATATCGAGTACCGCTTCAGCCAGCCGGCGCTGGAGGCGATGCAAAAGGGTGTGCCGCTTACCGTGGTGATGCGGATAGAAATCCTTCAGGAGCGCAACTACCTGTGGAGCCAGAAGGTCGCCGCCCTGGAGCAGCGCTATCAGCTCAGCTTCCATGCCCTCAGCCAGCAATACATGCTGCGCAATCTCAACAGCGGCTCCCAGTACATCTTCCCTTCCCTGGATGCCGCACGTACG
Organism: Gammaproteobacteria bacterium; assembly: GCA_016716465.1. Taxonomy (NCBI): domain Bacteria; kingdom Pseudomonadati; phylum Pseudomonadota; class Gammaproteobacteria; species Gammaproteobacteria bacterium. The sequence goes on along the minus strand of JADJWH010000004.1, from coordinate 318,972 downwards.
GTGCTCGGCACCATCGTCGATCTGCCGGTCATCGACGGCAATCTGCTCGAAGACGGCGCGCGCTACACCGGACGCCTGATGGCGGAGCTCGACGTCGATCAGTTGCCGACACCGCTGCGGCTGCTCGCGCTGGTGTCGAAGGACTGGCAGCTGAACAGCGAGTGGTACTCATGGCCGCTCTGAGGCTGCGCCAGCTCAGTTCGGGAGTGGTGCCGATCCTGGCGCTGTTCGCCCTGCTGCTGGTGTCGCTGTATCTGATGAGCGCCGCGACGCAGAATTCCGAGGAGTTCGGCCGCCTCTACTTCAGTCTTCTGCTCATCAACATCCTCGGCCTGGTGACGCTGGTCGTCCTGATCGGGGCGAATCTGGCGCGACTGATCCGACAGTACCGCAAGGGGGCGGCAGGATCGCGGCTCACGGTGCGGCTGGTGGTGATGTTCGTGATCCTCGCCCTCGTTCCCGTCTCCCTGGTCTATTATTTCTCGCTCGGGTTCATCGAGCGCGGCATCGACAGCTGGTTCGACGTACAGATCGAGAAGGCCTTCGACGACGCGCTCGAGCTCAGCCGTCTCTCGCTCGACGAGCGGAAACGCGAATATCTGCGTCGCACCAAGCAGATCGAGGCCGACCTCACCCTGGTGCCGGACGAACAGATGCCGCTCGTGCTGAACGATCTGCGCACGCAGAACGACATCTACGAGCTGACCGTCATGACGGCGACAGGCAGTGTGATCGGATTCAGCAGCCTCAATCCGCTCGCGATCATGCCGAATCTCCCTTCCGACGCGGTGCTGCGCCAGGCCCGGCGCGGCGACACCTACATCAGCATCGATCCCGTCGGCGACGACAAGCTCTATGTGCGCATCCTGATCGAGCTTCCCGGCATGCGGCCGGTGCTGGACAAGCGTCTGCTGCAGGCGATGTATCCCGTCTCCGGCCGCGTCAACGAGCTTACCGCCAGCGTCGAGGACGCCTCCTCGCGCTACAAGCAACTTGCCTACCTGCGCAAGCCGCTCAAGTACAGTTTCATGCTGACACTGTCGCTGGTGCTGCTGTTGAGCCTGTTGTCGGCGGTCTGGGCGGCATTCTTCTCGGCGCGCCGCCTGGTGGCGCCGGTGCGGGTGCTCGCGATCGGCACGCGCGCGGTCGCCGCCGGCGACTATGACCGCCAGCTGCCGCAGCATTCGAGCGACGAGCTCGGATTCCTGGTCAGGTCCTTCAACGACATGACGCGCCGGCTGGCGCAGGCGCGCGATGAGGCGCGCCAGAGCCAGCAGCAGGCCGAGAGCGAGCGCGCCTATCTGCGCGCGGTGCTGGGGCGCCTCTCCTCCGGCGTGCTGACGCTGGACAAGCAGCGCATCATCCGCACGGCCAATGCGGCCGCCGGACATATCCTCGGCGTCGACCCCAAGGATTGCATCGCCAGTCCGCTGGTCGCCCTGGCGCGGGATCACGAGCATCTGAAGCCGTTCATCGATACGATCCGCCCGCATCTGGCCGCCGGCGAATCGGATTGGCGCAAGGAAGTGATCCTGTACGGTCCATCCGGAAAACAGGTATTGATGTGCGGCGGGGCGTCCCTGCCTGACCATGGCCACCGCTGGACCGGAAATGTGCTGGTGGTCGAGGATGTGACCGCCCTGGTGCAGGCGCAGCGTGACGCCGCCTGGGGCGAGGTGGCGCGCCGGCTCGCGCACGAGATCAAGAATCCGCTTACCCCGATCCGGTTGTCCGCGGAGCGCCTGCGCAGAAAATACCTGAAAGACATGAGTCCGCAGGACGCGGAGGTGCTCGACCGCTCCACGCATACCATCGTGCAGCAGGTCGAAGTGATGCAGGAACTGGTCAAGGCCTTCTCTGATTATGCGCGCAGCCCGCAGCTCAAGCTGCGGCCGCTCGATCTCAACACCATCATCGGCGAGGTGCTGGACCTGTACCGCGGCGATGCCGGGGGGGCGCGTTTCGAGGCGGAGCTCGATCCCGGTCTGCCGTTGCTGCGCCTCGATTCGGGCAGGATACGCCAGCTGCTGCACAATCTGATCAAGAACTCGATCGAGGCGGCGGAGAACGGACGCGAATGTCACGTCATCGTACGTACCGCCGTCGTTACGGACGGCGGCGTCGAAAGCGTCGAACTGCGCGTGCAGGACAACGGCCCGGGTTTGCCCGCCGAGATGATCGGCCGCTACTTCGAGCCGTATTTCACCACCAAGCACAAGGGCAGCGGCCTGGGGCTCGCGGTGGTGAAGAAGATCGTGGAGGAGCATGGCGGTATGGTCTGGGCGGAAAACGCCCGCGAAGGCGGCGCGCTCATCATCGTCCGGTTTCCCATGGACATGGCGCCTGCGGGAGACGCCGGCACGATGACTCAGGAAAGGACGGGCGGCGCGCCAGCGCCGTTTGTGCCCGGGGTGCGCGAACACAAGGCATAGCAAGGCAGAGCGAATCATGAACACCCATGTGCTGGTAATTGACGATGAACGGGATATCCGCGAGCTGGTGCGGGAGATCCTGGAGGACGAAGGTTACGAGGTGAGCGTGGCCGAGGACGCGGCGCAGGCGCGCCAGGCCCGGCGCCAGCGCCGCCCCGATCTCATCCTGATGGACGTCTGGCTGCCGGACACCGACGGCCTGACCCTGCTGCGCGAATGGTCGCAGCAAGGCGGCGTGGATTCGCCGGTCATCATGATCTCGGGGCACGGTACGGTGGAGACGGCGGTCGAGGCGACCAAGCTCGGCGCCTATGATTTCGTCGAAAAACCGCTTTCCCTGTCGAAGCTCCTGCTGGTGGTGCAGCGCGCGCTGGAAGCCGACCGTCTGCAGCGGGAGAACCTTGGGCTGCGCGAGCACGCCCTGGCTCTGATCGAGCCGATCGGCGGCAGCGCCGCGCTGAGGGAGTTGCGCACGCAGGTCCAGCGTATCGCCAGGCACAACGCCTGGGTGCTGATCAGCGGCGAGCCCGGCAGCGGCAAGGAGCTGTTCGCGCGATTCCTGCATCATTGCAGCGCGCGCGCCAGGGGCCCGTTTGTCGAGGCCGGCATCGCCGCGATCGCGGGAGACAACGCCGCGGTCGAATTGTTCGGCGCGGAGCAGGGCGCGGGCATCCGCTACGGATTCTTCGAGAAGGCGAACGGCGGCACCCTGCTGCTGGGCGAGATCGGCGAGATGAATCTTGCCGTGCAGGCCAAGCTCATCGGGGCGCTCGAGGACAAGCACTTCATCCGTGTCGGCGGCAAGGATCCGGTGCCTTTCGATGTGCGCGTGATCGCCGCGACCCATCGTGATCTGGAGGCCGACATCAAGGCGGGCAGTTTCAGGGAGGACCTCTATTACCAGCTCAACGTGGTCCCACTGCGGATACCGCCGTTGCGTGAGCACAGCGAGGATGTTCCGGCGCTGCTCGACTATTACGCCGATGTCTTCGTCAGGCAGGACAATCTGCCGCCGCATCGCTTCACCGAGGCGGCGCGCAAGCGCCTCTGCGGACACCACTGGCCAGGCAATGTGCGCGAACTGAAGAATCTGGTGCAGCGCCTGCTGATCCTGGCCACCGGGGAGGAGATCACGCTGGGAGACGTGGAGACGGCCCTGGGTGTGCGCACGCGCCATACGGCGGAGATCCCGGTCGCGTTCGATTCAGAATTGCGCACCGCGCGCCTGGAGTTCGAGCGGGCCTATTTCGAGTATCAGATCGGCGTCGTGGGCGGCAACATGGCCGAGGTGGCGCAGCGCGCCGGCATCGAGCGGACTCATCTGTACCGCAAGCTGCGCATGCTCGGAATCAAGGCGAAGCAGGATTAGAATCACGCGGGCACGATTAATTCACGGATCCGGATACGGGAAGTGATCACGACATGAAGATAATCATACTGGGGGCGGGGCAGGTCGGTGGGTCCGTGGCGGAGAATCTGGCGCGCGAGGCCAATGACATCACGGTGGTCGACCACGACGCCAAGCGTCTGCAGGAGCTGCAGGACCGGCTCGATCTGCGCACCGTCCTCGGCCAGGCGTCCCATCCCGAGGTGCTGCGCCGCGCCGGGGCGGAGGACGCCGACATGATCATCGCGGTCACCAGCAGCGACGAGACCAACATGGTCGCCTGTCAGGTCGCCTATACCCTGTTCCACACCCCGACCAAGATCGCGCGCGTGCGCGCGCGCGACTACCTCGCCTATTCGCAGCTGTTCACCCAGGAAGCGCTGCCGATCGACATGCTGATCAGCCCCGAACAGGTGGTGATCGACCAGGTACAGCGCCTGATCGAATACCCGGGCGCGCTGCAGGTGCTCGATTTCGCCGGCGGGCGCGTGCGCCTGGTCGCGGTCAAGGCCTACTATGGCGGGCCGCTGGTGGGACATGAGCTGCGCGAGCTGCGCGAGCACATGCCCGGCATCAAGACCCGCGTCGCCGCGATCTTCCGCCGCGGCGCCCCGATCACCCCCCAGGGCGATACCGTGATCGAGGTCGACGACGAGGTATTCTTCATCGCCGCGACCGAGGACATCCGGGCGGTGATGGGCGAGCTGCGCAAGCTCGACAAGCCGGTCAGGCGCGTCATCCTGGTCGGCGGCGGCAACATCGGCAAGGGCCTGGCGAGCGCGCTGGAGAACCGCTACCAGGTCAAGCTCATCGAGCACGATACGGCGCGGGTGCAGGAAGTGTCCGGCGAGCTCGAGCGTACCCTGGTTCTGCAGGGCGATGCCGCCGACGAGGATCTGCTCGTCGAGGAAAATATCGAGAATACCGATGTGTTCTGCTCCGTCACCAATGACGACGAGGCGAATATCCTGTCCTCCATGCTCGCCAAGCGACTCGGTGCGCGCAAGGTGATATCCCTGATCAACCGCTCGGCATACGTCGACCTGGTGGAGAGCGGCAATATCGACATCGCCATCTCACCCCATCTCGCGACCATCGGCGGTCTGCTCGCCCATGTGCGCCGCGGCGACGTCGTGGTCGTGCATTCGCTGCGCCGCGGGGCGGCCGAGGCGATCGAGGCGGTGGCGCACGGCGACACCAAGTCGTCCAGCGTAGTGGGCCGGGCCGTGGAGGACATCAAACTGCCACCCGGCACGACCATCGGGGCCATCGTGCGTGGTGACGAGGTGCTGATGGCGCACCACGATACGGTGATCGAGGCGGACGACCACGTCATTCTGTTCCTCGTGGACAAGAAGCGGGTCGCCGAGGTGGAGCGCCTGTTCCAGGTCGGCGTCACCTTCTTCTAGGTCTCTCAGTATGACCCATTCAACCGTTTCGTTGCGTACGCGACCACCGCGTGCGCGGATGCCCCGCCGATGCAGCTGCGCATCATCCAGCGCATAGTCGGGTTGTTGCTGACGCTGTTCGGCGCGAGCATGCTGCCGCCGCTATTGCTGGCGTGGCGCGACGCCGATGGCACCCTGGCCGGTTTCGCGCTTTCCTGCGCCGTGACAGTGGTTTGCGGCCTGATTCTGTGGCTGCCGGTACGCGGCGTGCGTCTTGATCTGCGCCTGCGTGACGGCTTCCTGGTAGTGGTATCGTCCTGGATGCTGCTCGCGCTGTTTGGTGCGTTGCCTTTTCTGTTCAGTCCCGGGTTGTCCTTCGGAGACGCCGTATTTGAATCGCTCTCCGGATTGACGACCACGGGCGCGACGGTGCTCAGCGGGCTGGACGGGTTGCCGGATTCGGTCCTGTATTACCGCCAGCAGCTGCAATGGCTGGGCGGCATGGGCATCATCGTGCTGGCAGTGGCGATATTGCCGATGCTCGGCATCGGCGGCATGCAGTTGTTCCGCGCCGAGACTCCCGGGCCGATGAAGGATAACCGGCTTACTCCGCGCGTCACCGAGACGGTGAAGGCCCTGGGATACATCTACCTCACCCTGACCCTGCTCTGCGCGGGCGCCTACTGGATTGCCGGGATGAGCCTGTTCGATGCGGTGGGGCACAGCTTTTCCACCGTCTCGCTCGGTGGGTTCTCCACCCACGATGCCAGCATCGGTTATTTCGACAATCCCCTGATCGAGAACGTGGCGATCGTGTTCATGATCATTTCGGGGGCGAATTTCGCGCTCCACTTCATCGCCTGGCGCGGCGCCGGCGTGCAGCCCTATGTGCATGACCCCGAGTTCCGCACGTATCTGTACGTGCTCGCCATCATGACAGCGGTCGCGACCGTGCTGCTGTACGTCAGCGGGACTATGTCCGGATTCGGCGAATCCCTCCAGCGCGGCCTCTTTCAGGCGGTTTCCATCGCGACCACGGCCGGCTTCACCACCTCCGAATATCACCAATGGCCCTCGTTCCTGCCCTTTCTGCTGCTGATGAGCAGTTTCATCGGCGGCTGCGCGGGATCCGCCGGTGGTGGCCTGAAGGTGATCCGCGTCCTGCTGCTGATGCGCCAGGGCACGCGCGAGATCAAGCGCCTGGTGCATCCCAATGCCTATTATCTGGTCAAGATCGGGAACAAGGCCCTGTCGAGCGAGGTCATAGACTCGATCTGGGGATATTTTTCACTGTATGTCGTATGTTTCTGCATTATGACGCTGTTGCTGGCGGCCACCGGCGTGGAGCTTGTCACCGCGTTCTCCGCCGTCGCGGCCTGCATCAACAATATGGGCGCCGGACTGGGGAACGTCGGCAACGATTTCTCCGGCCTGAATGCGGCCTCGAAGTGGGTGCTGTGCGCGGCGATGCTGCTCGGCCGCCTTGAAATGTTCACCCTGCTGGTGCTGTTCATGCCCGGCTTCTGGCGTAAATGATCCGGTCGCGGCCGCGGCGCGAATTCCTTGGGAGAGACGTGATGAACGACAGCCGTAAGAAGTGGGACGCAGTCTACAGCCAGAAGACGGGTTTTCCCGGCGCACCGACCCGGGTGCTGGCCGAAAACGTTCACCTGCTGCCGCACGGAGGGGACGCGCTCGAGATCGCCTGCGGTCTGGCCGGCAACGCCGTGCTGCTCGCGGAACGCGGTTTCAGCACCCGCGCATGGGATATCTCGCCGGTGGCGATCGAGCAGGTGAACCGCTACGCCCGCGAGCGCGGATTGCCGCTCGGCGGCGAGGCGCGCGATATCATGGAGCGGCCGCCGGAACCGGGCAGCTGTGATCTCATCGTCATCGCCCATTTCCTGGAGCGTGCCCTGGTGCCGCATCTCGTCGCCGCCCTGCGCAGCGGCGGCCTGCTGTTCTATCAGACGTTCACGCGCACGCGGGTGACGGATGCCGGCCCCGGCAATCCGGAGTTCCGTCTCGCGGACAACGAGCTGCTGGCGCTGTTCGCGCCGCTCAGGCTGCTCGTGTATCGCGAGGAGGGACGTGTCGGTGCGCTGGATCAGGGCCTGCGCGACGAGGCCATGATCGTCGCGCAGAAATCATGAGGTGCGGCGTGGATAGAAGCGCGCCGCTCCGGGGGGACGCGTCTTGAAGCGTTTGTAGCCCCACTGGTATTGCTGCGGGATACGCCGCACGCAGTCCTCGATGGCGGCGTTGACGGCCCCGGTGATCCCTTCGACCGAGGCGTCGCCCGACGGCAGCGCCAGGGGCTGGAAATGCAGGCGATAGCCCGAGCCGTGTGCGAGGCGCTCCGCGTAGGAGATGAAGACGGGGGCGCCGGTCTGCTGCGTCAGCCGGGCCAGCAGCGTCATGGTGTAGGCGGGGATGCCGAAGAACGGGCTGAAAATACCGTTGCCGTAGCGCGGTTCCTGATCCGGCAGGATGGCCAGCAGTTCGCCGCGGCGCGAGGCCTTGAGCAGCGCGCGCACGCCCGCCGTATCGGACGGGACGAGACGGGCGCCGAAGCGCTCGCGCGCCGCCGTCATCAGTGCGTCGAGGCTGCCCAGGCGGGGAGGACGATACAGGCTGGTCATGGGGTGGCGCATCGAGCAGTAGAGCCCGACCATCTCCCAGGCCCCCAGGTGAGGGATGGCGAGTATCGCCCCGCGGCCGGCGGCCAGCGCCTGTTCCAGCAGGTTCTCGCCTTCCGCGCCCAGGACCAGCTGCCGGATGCGTTCGCGATCCCAGTGCCACAGCGGACCGGTTTCCATTGCGGTCCTGACCGTCTCCATCAGGCATTGTTCCGTCAGACGGCGCCGGGCGGGGGCGTCGAGCTGCGGATAGCAGCGCGCGAGGTTGATGCGCGCGACATGGCGGGTATCGTTGGGGACGCGCGCCAGCAACCGGCCTGCGCCGGCGCCCAGCGCGTGGACGACACGCAGGGGCAGATATGCGCACAGGCGCAGGGAAAGTTTTATCAGGCGCGTCCGCATCGACTGCTTTCGTTCATGAGAATGCTAGAATAGCGCATGGTCCGCGCCGGGCGGGTCAGGATCTTGCTTCTTGCCATGGACTGCATCGGAGCGGGCATTCCCCCGGGCGCCGCCGCACCGGTACGAATCACGCATCACATGTAAGGAATACCCACGTCAACCAGCGAGTCTAAATCAGGACATCGACTTTGTCATGAGAGAAAAATTCATAGATCGGATACGCAGGCGCGTGCTGCTCTGCGACGGCGGCACCGGGACCCTGATCCAGGCGGAGCAATGGGACGTCGAACGCGATTTCCTCGGCCTGGAGAACTGTTCCGAGATCCTGTGCAAGACGCGGCCGGATTTCGTGCGCAAGCTCCATCGAACCTATTTCGAGGCCGGCGCCGACTGCGTCGAGACCAACACCTTCGGCGCCAACAAGATCGTGTTCGCCGAGTTCGACCTCGTCGAGCAGACCTATGAGCTGAACCGGCTGGCGGCGGCGCTGGCGCGCGAAGTGGCCGACGGCTTCAGCACCCCGGAGTGGCCGCGCTACGTGATCGGTTCGATGGGTCCGGGCACCAAGCTGCCCAGCCTCGGTCACATTGATTACGACACCCTGGAGGATTCCTATTATGAGCAGGCCCGCGGCCTGCTCGATGGCGGCATCGATGTCTTCCTGCTGGAGACCCATCAGGATCTGCTGACCATGAAAGCCGGCATCAACGCCTGCAAGCGCGCGCGCGCGGAGAAGGGCCGCGCCGACGTGCCGATCTTCGCGCAGGTCACCATCGAGACCACCGGCACCATGCTGGTCGGCTCCGACATCGGCTGCGCGGTCACCGCGCTGGCGGCCATGGATGTCGACGCCATCGGCCTCAACTGCGCCACCGGCCCCGCCGAGATGGCCGAGCATGTGCAGTATCTCGGCGAGAACTGGCCCGGCATGATCTCGATCATGCCGAACGCCGGTTTGCCGATGCTGGTGGAGGGGAAGACCGAGTATCCGCTGTCGCCGGAGGAACTGGCCGGCTGGCAGCAGCGCTTCGTCGACGAGGACGGCGTCAATCTGATCGGCGGCTGCTGCGGCACCACGCCGGCGCATATCTCGCGTCTGCGCGCGATGCTTGACGCGCGCACCGACGCCGCGCCGCGCGCGCGCGGGATCACCCTCACGCCCGCGGTCAGCTCGCTCTACACCAGCGTCCCGCTGCGGCAGGAGAATGCGGTATTCGCCGTCGGCGAGCGTTCCAACGCCAACGGCTCGAAGAAGTTCCGCGACCTGCTCGGCGCCGAGGACTGGGATGCCCTGGTCGGCATCGGCCGCGAGCAGGTGAAGGAAGGTTCGCACGCCCTCGACGTCTGCGTCGCCTACGTCGGCCGGCCCGAGGCCTCCGACATGACCGAGGTGATCACGCGCTACCGCGGCCAGATCACCGTGCCGCTGGTGATCGATTCGACCGAGACGCCGGTGCTGGAGACCGCGCTGAAACTGCTCGGCGGCAAGAGCATCATCAACTCGATCAATTTCGAGGACGGCGAGGAGAAGGCCGAGAAGGTCCTCGGCTACGCGAAGAAATTCGGCACCGGCGTGGTCGCCCTCACCATCGACGAGGAAGGCATGGCCAAGGAGGTCGACCGCAAGCTCGTCATTGCGCGCCGCCTGTACGAGTTCGCCGTCGGCCGCCATGGCCTGCCGCCGTCCGACCTGATGTTCGACCCGCTCACCTTCACCATCTGCACCGGCGTGGAAGAGGACCGCAACCACGGCAGGAACACACTCGATGCGATCGAACTCATCGCGCGCGAATTCCCCGAGTGCCAGATCCTGCTCGGGCTGTCCAATATCTCGTTCGGCCTGAACGCCGCGGCGCGCCATGTGCTGAACTCGGTGTTCCTGCACCATGCGCAGCAGCGCGGCATGACGGCGGCGATCATCCATGTCTCCAAGATCATGCCGCTGCACAAGATCGACGAGGCGCACCGCGAGGCAGCGGAAGATCTCATCTTCAACCGGAGCCGCGACGGCCGCGATCCGCTCATCCATTTCGTCGATCTGTTCAAGGACGTCAGGGAATCGGCCGCCGTCAAGACCAGGCCGGAGACGATCGAGGAGGCGCTCAAGCAGCGCATCATCGATGGCGACAAGAAGGGCCTGGAGGACGACCTGCGCGAGGCGCTTAAGATGTACAGCCCGCTCGACATCATCAACGAGCTGTTGCTCGATGGAATGAAGGTGGTCGGCGAGCTGTTCGGAACTGGCCAGATGCAGTTGCCCTTTGTGCTGCAATCGGCCGAGACCATGAAGGCCGCGGTGGCATTTCTCGAACCGCTGATGGAGCGGGTCGACGGCCAGCAGAAGGGCACGCTGGTGCTCGCCACGGTCAAGGGAGACGTGCACGATATCGGCAAGAACCTGGTCGATATCATCCTGACCAACAACGGCTACCGGGTGATCAATCTCGGCATCAAGCAGCCGCTGACCAGTATCCTGGAGGCCGCGCAGGAGCACCGCGCCGACGCGGTCGGCATGTCCGGCCTGCTGGTGAAGTCGACGGTGATCATGAAGGAGAATCTCGAGGAGATGAAACGGCAGGGCGTGAATATTCCGGTACTGCTCGGCGGCGCCGCGCTGACGCGCCGCTATGTCGAGTCAGACTGCCGCGCCGCCTACACGGTGCCTGACAATGTGCATTACGCCAAGGACGCCTTCGGCGGCCTCAAGCTGATGAACGGCATCATGGAAGCCAAGAACGGCGCACGCTGAGCGGCACGCGCCGGTTCAGGATTGAATCGAGGAGTCCCCGCCGATGGGCGACCGTGAAAGCTGGGCCGAGGAGAAGCGTTCCGCCGGGCTGTATCGCATCATGGCGGAAGTCGAGGGCGATCCTGCCAAGTCCGCGCTGTTCAATTCCCTGGCCCATGCCGCCGAGGCGCAGGCGGGACTGTGGGAGGACAAGCTGCGCTCCGCGGGCGCGGCGGTGCCGCCGCGCCCGCGCCCGACCTGGCGGACCCGCGTCATCGCCTGGTTGATCCGCCGCATCGGCCCGCGCGCGATACGGCCGGCGCTGGCCGCGATGAAGATCCGCGGTCTGTCCGTCTACACCCACCCGTCTCCCAGCCCAGGGCACGCAATGCCCGCCTCGGTCGAGGAGATCGGCTATCGTCATTCCAGCCTCGGTCGCGGCGGCAATCTGCGTGCCGCCGTATTCGGCGTCAATGACGGCCTCGTGTCCAATACTTGCCTTCTGCTGGGGGTGGTCGGCGCGGCCCAGGACGGCGGCGTGGTGCTGCTTACGGGTGCGGCGGGCCTGCTGGCCGGCGCCGCCTCGATGGCGGCCGGCGAATACATCTCGGTGCGCTCGCAGCGCGAGCTGTATGAGTACCAGATCGGCCTCGAGCGCGACGAACTGGCGGAATATCCAGAGGAGGAGGCGGAGGAACTCGCGCTGATCTACAACGCGCGTGGACTCGATCTGGCGCAGGCGCGCGAGTTTGCCACTGATCTGCTCAAGGATCACGAGAAGGCGCTCGACGCGCTCGCGCGTGAGGAGCTCGGCCTCGATCCCGGAACGCTCGGCTCGCCGCTCGGCGCGGCGGCCTCCTCCTTTGTTTCCTTCGCCGCCGGGGCGCTGATCCCGTTGATTCCGTTCCTGTTCGGGGCCGGTGGCCGGCCTGTCGCGGTCATGATCGCCTTGAGTCTCACCGCCCTGTTCAGCGTGGGCGCGCTGCTCAGCCTGTTCACCGGCAAGGGCGCGTTGTGGAGTGGATTGCGCATGATGCTCATCGGCGGGGGCGCCGGGCTGGCGACCTATCTGATCGGTCACTGGATCGGCGCCGCGCTGGTCTAGGCGCTGTCAGCAGAGGGGGGGGAGATGATCGGGCAGTATCCCGCAATCAAGCCATATGTCACGCACAGCCTGCAGGTCGATGCGCTGCATACACTCCATGTCGAGGAGTGCGGCAACCCCGACGGCCTGCCGGTGGTATTCGTGCATGGAGGTCCTGGCGCCGGCTGCGAGCCGTGGCACCGCCGCTTCTTCGATCCCGAGGTCTATCGCATCGTGCTGTTCGACCAGCGCGGCTGCGGACGTTCGACACCGCACGCCGAACTGCGCGACAACACCACACCGAATCTGGTGGCGGACATGGAACGCATCCGCGTGCACCTCGGCATCGAGCGCTGGGCCGTGTTCGGCGGTTCATGGGGTTCCACCCTCGGACTGGTCTACGCCGAGACCCACCCCGGGCGCGTGCTCGGCCTGATCCTGCGCGGCATCTTCCTGTGCCGGCCCGAAGAGATCCGCTGGTTCTACCAGGAGGGCGCGAGCTGGCTGTTCCCGGATTACTGGGAGGAGTATCTGCGTCCGATCCCGGAGGACGAACATGGTGATCTGGTCGGAGCCTATTACCGCCGGCTGACCGGCGAGGATGAGATCGCGCGCATGGCCGCCGCCAAGGCGTGGTCGCGCTGGGAGGGCAAGACCTCCAATCTGCTGCCGCGCAAGGAGGTGGTGGACCACTTCTCCGAGCCCTATACCGCGCTCAGCCTCGCCCGCATCGAGTGCCATTACTTCATGAATGACACCTTTCTCGAACCGGACCAGATCCTGCGCGACGCGCCGCGACTCGCGGATATCCCCGGCGTCATCGTGCATGGCCGCTACGACGCGGTATGTCCCCTGAAGAACGCCTGGGACCTGCACCAGGCCTGGCCGCGCGCGGAGTTGCGGGTCATCCCCGATGCCGGCCATTCCGCGCTCGAGCCCGGCATCGTCGACGCGCTGGTGCGTGCGACCGTCGATTTGTCCAAGCGGCTGACGTGATCGCGCTGCTGCAGCGCGTCACCTCGGCGCGCGTTCAGGTCGATGGGCGCACCGCGGGTGAGATCGGCCGCGGCGTGCTGGTGTTTCTCGCCGTCGAGCGCGGTGACACCGAGGCGCAGGCGGAGCGCCTGCTCGAGCGCGTGCTGAACTACCGCATTTTCCCCGACGCTACCGGGCGCATGAACCGCAGCGTGCTCGAGTCCGGCGGCGAAGCACTGCTGGTGTCTCAGTTCACGCTCGCGGCGGACACCCGTTCCGGTCCGCGGCCCAGCTTCACCCCGGCGGCGGAGCCCGCGGAGGCGCGGCGCCTGTTCGACCACGCCCTCGCGCGGGCGCGGACCTATCCTCTGCGCATCGCGGCGGGCGAGTTCGGCGCCGACATGCAGGTCGCCCTGGTCAACGACGGTCCGGTCACCTTCTCCCTGCGCGTCGCGCCAGATAACTGACGGTGGGGACAGATTTATTTTCCCTGTTTCAAAAAATAAATCTGTCCCCAATAAACAGCGAATCCATAAACAGGCAACACTAAAACTCAATCTGTCCCCAGGGAGGCTCCATGGCTGTCTATGCCATTGGCGATGTGCAGGGCTGCCAGCGCGAATTGACGACGCTGCTCTCGCTGCTCGATTTCAATCCGGATGCGGACCGTCTGTGGTTCGTGGGTGATCTGGTCAATCGCGGCCCCGCCTCACTCGAGGCGCTGCGTTTCGTGATGAGCCTGGGTACGAGCGCCGTCACGGTGCTCGGCAATCACGATCTGCACCTGCTCGCGATCGCGGCCGGTGTACGCGATGCCGGTCCGGGTGATACCTTCGAGGAAATACTGGCCGCGCCCGATCGCGACGCGCTGCTCGACTGGCTGCGGCAGCGTCCGCTGCTGCATCACGACGCCGCGCTCGGTTACACGATGATCCATGCAGGGCTGCCGCCGCAGTGGGACCTCGCGCAGGCCGCGGCGTGCGCGGCCGAGGTCGAGGCCGTGCTGCGCGCGCCGGATCACAGCGCGTTTCTGCGCGCCATGTACGGCAGCAAACCGGATCACTGGTCCGAGGAACTGCGCGGCATCGATCGCCTGCGTTTCATCCTGAACTGCCTGACGCGTCTGCGCCTCTGCGATGCGGAGGGGCGGATCCATCTGAAGGAAAAGGGTTCGCCGTTCGGACGCACCGACGATCTGAAGCCATGGTTCGATATACCCGATCGGGCCAGCGCAGGGCTCCGGCTGGTGTTCGGTCACTGGTCGGCGCTCGGGCGGTATCATGCCCGTAATGTCTTCGCCCTCGATTCCGGCTGCGTCTGGGGCGGCGCGCTGACCGCGCTGCGCCTCGACGGCGAGCCGCGCTGGTACAGTCTGCCCTGTGACGGGTACTGCCGGCCGGGGGAGGAATAGTTCGGGGGAGTTCGACATCTTTGTAGCGCGGATGGAGGCTCGCAGTGCCGCGATCCGGGAGACACGGTACCTTACCTCGATCCCCGGATTCCGCTACGCTCCATCCGGGCTACAATCGATGTATCGGGTGGGCACGTTTTCCGTGCCCACCCTGCAGGATTGGCCCGCATGTTGCGTTACGATTGATTACTCGCCCAGCCAGTCGCGCGGGCGCAGGAAATCGCTGTACAGCCGCGCCTCCTCGGTGCCGGGCTCCGGGCGCCAGTTGTAGCGCCACTTCACCAGCGGCGGCAATGACATCAGGATCGATTCGGTGCGCCCGCCCGACTGCAGGCCGAACAGCGTGCCGCGGTCGTAGATCAGGTTGAACTCCACATAGCGCCCGCGCCGGTAGAGCTGGAAGTCGCGTTCGCGCTCGCCGAAGGGCGTCGCCTTGCGGCGCGTGACGATCGGGCGGTAGGCCGCGAGGTAGTGGTCGCCGACGCTCTGCATATAGCCGAAGCAGCGCGCGAAACCCCATTCGTTCAGGTCGTCGAAGAACAGTCCACCGATGCCGCGCGGCTCGCCGCGGTGCTTCAGGAAGAAATATTCGTCGCACCATTGCTTGTAGCGCGGATAGACGTCCGCGCCGAAGGGAACGCAGGCGGCGCGCGCGATGTGGTGCCAGTGCACGGCATCCTCTTCGAAACCATAATAAGGAGTCAGGTCGAAGCCGCCGCCGAACCACCAGATCGGTGCCGCGCCCGCCTTCTCGGCGATGAAGAAGCGCACGTTAGCGTGCGAGGTCGGGACATAGGGATTGCGCGGATGGATGACCAGCGACACACCGAGCGCCTCGAAACGGCGCCCGGCGAGTTCGGGCCGGTGTGCCGTGGCGGAGGCCGGCATGCCAGGCCCCATGACGTGCGAGAAGTTCACCCCCGCCTGCTCGAATACCGCACCGTTCGCCAGCACCCGGCTGCGCCCGCCGCCGCCCTCCGGGCGTTCCCACGCCTCTTCGGCGAAGCGCACGGATCCGTCCTCGGTCTCGAGCTCGGAGCAGATGCGTGCCTGCAGGCCGAGCAAGTAGTTTTTTACGGCGGCGATGTCGGGCTGGTTCATAAGATACCGTCAGGTTCGTGAATATTATGTCCGGATTCTAGCGCAGATCACTGAGGGGACAGATTTGAAATCTGTCCCCCGGCTAGATCTTAACCTGGCCGGACGACGTGTCCAGTGAGCGCATCCCGGATCTCGCTCGGCCGTTTCCGCGCGCCGACCTTTCCGTTCAGGACATAGTCGAGTTCGGCGCCGAGGCGGCGTTCGACCTGCAGGGCCGTACGCGCCGCCGGCCGGCGATGGCGATTGGCGCTGGTGGAGACCAGGGCATGGCCGACGGCACGGCACAACGCGGCGGCGATCGGGTGCGCGGTCACGCGCACGGCGATGGTCGGATGCGCGCCGCGCAGCCAGTACGGCACGCCCGGTGACACCGGCAGCAGCCAGGTGACGGGGCCGGGCCAGGTGGCGCGGACGCGTTGCATGACGGACGCGGGCACGGGGCCGACGTAGGGCGCGAGCTGGGAGAAGTCCGCCCCGATCAGGATCAGGCCCTGCGCGAGCGGCCGCTGCTTGATGTCGAGCAGGCGGAATACCGTCTCGCCGGCGAGCGGATCGCAGCCGAGGCCATACACCGCCTCGGTGGGATAGGCGACGATGCCGCCGCCGCGAATGCAGCGCACGGCCGCGCGCAGTTGCCAGTCTCCGCTCATCGGCGTGTCCGGTTCCGCGGGATTATTTCGCCTGCAGCTGTTCCTGCAGGGCCGCGTTCTTCGCGAGTATCGACCTGGCGTTGTCGGCGCGCTCCTGCCGCAGGCGCGCGGCGAGCGCGGTATCGGACAGGGCGATCATCTGCGCGGCGAGATAGGCGGCGTTCCGCGCGCCGGCCGAGCCGATGGCCACGCAGGCGACCGGGATGCCGCCCGGCATCTGCACGGTGGAGAGCAGGGAGTCCATGCCCTTCAGCGGGCCGGCGTCCAGCGGCACGCCGACCACCGGCTTGACCGTGATCGCCGATACGGCGCCGGCGAGGTGCGCGGCCAGGCCGGCGGCACAGATAAACACCGCGCAGCCGCGTTGGTCGGCCTCGCTGACGTAGTCATGCGTCTCCTTCGGCGTGCGGTGGGCCGAGGTGACGCGCACCTCGAACGGGATCTGCAGCTTCCTGAGGGTGTCCAGCGTATTCTGCATGACGGGCAGGTCGCTGTCGGAACCCATCAGAATGGCGACGAAGGTCTTGCTCATGGAATGGTCCTCGTTGAATGGTTTTCGGAACTGGTATCGGGGCCGGATCCTTTTCGCGCCGAAACTCGCGCGCAATCAAGGCCTGTTTGCGCGCAGGCGGCGCATCTCCTGAAATCCCCGGTCACCGCCCGTGCGGGACGCGTCTGTTCGAGTCTCAGCGCCCGCCAGCCTCCCGCGCGATGGCGCGGTGGCCGATGTCGGTGCGGTAATAGACGCCGCGCCAGTCGATCCCGCGCGCGAGCTCGTAGGCGCGGGCCTGTGCCGCCGCGACGGTCTCGCCCAGCGCGCAGGCGCACAGCACGCGGCCGCCGTTGGTGACGATGTCGTCGCCCTGCCGGCGCGTGCCGGCGTGGAATACCTTGGCGTCGGCGGAATCCCGCGTCGGCAGCCCGCGGATCGCGTCGCCCTTCGCATATGCGTCGGGATAACCGCCGGCCGCGAGCACCACGCCGAGCGCCGGACGGTCGTCCCACTCGGCGGGTTCGGAATCGAGCCGGCCCTCCACCGCGGCCAGGCACAGCGCGACCAGGTCGGATCTCAGTCGCAGCATGATCGGCTGTGTCTCGGGATCGCCGAAGCGGCAGTTGAATTCGAGCACCTTTGGCGTGCCCGCGGGATCGATCATCAGGCCCGCGTAGAGAAATCCGGTGTACACGATGCCGTCCTGCGCCATGCCGCGCACGGTGGGCAGGATCACTTCGTTCATGACGCGGTCATGGATCGCGGGGGTCACCACCGGCGCCGGCGAGTAGGCGCCCATGCCGCCGGTGTTGGGCCCGGTGTCGCCGTTGTCGCGCGCCTTGTGGTCCTGTGAAGTGGCCATCGGCAGCACATGTTTGCCGTCGCACATGACGATGAAACTCGCCTCCTCGCCGCGCAGGAATTCCTCGATGACCACGCGGTGACCCGCATCGCCGAAGGCATTGCCCTGCAGCATGTCGGTGACCGCCGCGATCGCCTCCGGCACGGTGGCGGCGATGATCACGCCCTTGCCGGCGGCCAGCCCGTCCGCCTTGATCACGATCGGCGCGCCGACGCGGCGGACGTAGTCCGTCGCCGCGTTGATGTCGGTGAACACGCCGTAGGCCGCGGTCGGGATATGGTGGCGGGCGAGAAAATCCTTGCTGAAGGCCTTGGAGCCCTCCAGCTGCGCCGCCGCCTTGCTCGGCCCGAAACAGCGCAGGCCGGCGGCGCGGAAGGCATCGACGATGCCGGCGACCAGCGGCTGTTCCGGGCCGACGATGGTCAGGCCGACTTCGTTCGCGCGCGCGAATTCCACCAGGCGCGGGATGTCGGTGGCCTCGATGGCGACGTTTTCGATGTCGGGTTCGAGCGCGGTGCCCGCGTTGCCGGGCGCGACGTAGACGGTGTCCGCGAGCGGCGACTGGGCGGCCTTCCAGGCCAGGGCGTGTTCCCGGCCGCCGCCGCCTACGATCAGGATGTTCATCGGGTGTCTCGGCCTGCTGGTCGTTTGTAATGATTTCAGGGCGTACAGGATACCGTATCCGGCGCGGACGGGTCATCCCGGGGACGGATTTAGCGATCCGTCCCCATCGGGCAGGGACAGATGTCCAATCTGCCCCCGCCGCACATCAAGCGCGTCCTGGTCGCCCCTTAATTCGTTGAGCCAGCTATGAAATCGGCGTATGATGGGACTGTATTTTCCATTCCCGCATCCACCTCACGGCAATGATGTCGCATGCCGAAATCGTTCAGGAAACCCGTCACCCCGCGTCCCTTCACCGGTAAGGCGGTGCAGGTCTTCGCTGCACTGATCGGTGTGCTGCTGGCCACCACGGGCGCCGCCGTCGATCTGCGCGACGAGGTTTGGGTCGCCAATGGACCGGTGTACACCAGCGTGGCGAGCGGCAATCTGAACACGTGGTTTTTCGGTGCCACGGCCGGGGCGGGTGTCGCCACCGACGGTCTGCCGCGCGTGAACGGTCCGGTGCACGTCGTGATCTCGGATGGCGCGGGCGGTTGTTACCTTGGCGGGGAGTTCAGTGCGGTGGGTGGGTTGCCGCGGGACAATCTCGCGCACATCGACGCGCTCGGGAATGTGACGGGATGGGCGCCGGCCACCAACGGCGCGGTGCGCGCGCTCGCCCTGAGAGGGGACGCCCTGTTCGTGGGGGGGGAGTTCACGGCCATCGCCGGCACGCCGCGTTCGCGCCTCGCCGCGGTCAATGCCGCCACCGGGGCGGTGGACTCGACGTGGGCGCCGGATCCGGATGCCCCGGTGCAGGCCTTGCTGATCGATGGCAGCACCCTGTATGTCGGCGGCGAATTCACTGTCATCGCCGCTGCCGGTCGCGGTCGCCTGGCGGCGCTTGATGTGTCCACTGCCGTCGCGAACGCGTGGAATCCGGCCGCCGACGCCCCCGTGCGCGCGCTGTTACTGGGCGCCGGCGCGCTCTACGTCGGCGGAGATTTCACACAGATCGGCGGCGCCGTCCGCCACCGGCTGGCCTCGTTCAACCTCCCCGGTACCCTGGTCAGTGACTGGAATCCGGATGCCGACGCTCCGGTACGCGCCCTGGCGGCCGGCGCCGGCCTGCTGTACGTCGGCGGCGATTTCACCCAGGTTGGCGGCGCAGCGCGCCAACGCATCGCGGGGGTCAACGCCACCACCGGCGCGGTGACGGCCTGGAATCCTGGCGCGGATTCCGCCGTGCGGGCCCTGGCGCTGAGCGGGACCAGCCTCTATGCCGGTGGCGACTTCGGCACTATCGGTGGCCTTGCCCGCAACCGCATCGCCAAACTTGATACCGCCGTGACCAGCGGCATCGTCGATCCCGCCTGGGACTCGGGAGCCGGTGACGCGGGCGCTGCAGGCGTGCGTGCCCTGGCGCTGAGCGGTGAACGATTGTACGCGGGCGGCGAATTCGATGTCCTGAACGGCGAGATCCGGCGCAATGTAATCCTGTATCTGGGCGGGGCCTTCGATTACGTGGGGCCGGCGACCGGCGCCGGGATCGCGCTGGATGCCGGCGGCGCCGGAGTCGCAGACACGGATTTCCCGCGCGTCAACGGACCCGTGCACGCGGTGGTGGCCGATGGCGGCGGCTGGTTCATCGGCGGCGAGTTCAGCCGGGTCGGTGATCAGGCGCGGGCCAACCTCGCGCGGATCGACGCGTCCGGGGCGGTGACCGCATGGGCGCCGGAGACAGACGGCGCGGTGCGCGCGCTCGCACTGGCCGGTGGTGTGTTGTATGTCGGTGGCGAGTTCACGCAGGTCGGCGCCGCCGGACGCAACCGCATCGCCGCGCTCGACGCGGCGGGCGGGACGGTAAGCGCCTGGAATCCGGCCGCCGATGCTGCGGTGTCAACGCTGCTGGTCGATGGCGCCGTCGTGTACGCGGGCGGCGAGTTCACGCAGATCGGCGGCGCGGCGCGTGACCGCATCGCGGCGCTCGACGCGGCGGGCGGGACGGCGACGGCATGGAACCCGTCCGCCGATGGCGCGGTGCGCGCGCTGGCGCTCGCCGGCGCGACGGTGTACGCGGGCGGCGAGTTCACGCAGATCGGCGGCGCGGCGCGCGACCGCATCGCGGCGCTCGACGCGGCGGGCGGGACGGCGACGGCATGGAACCCGTCCGCCGATGGCGCGGTGCGCGCGCTGGCGCTCGCCGGCGCGACGGTGTACGCGGGCGGCGAGTTCACGCAGATCGGCGGCGCGGCGCGCGACCGCATCGCGGCGCTCGACGCGGCGGGCGGGACGGCGACGGCGTGGAACCCGTCCGCGAACGGCGCGGTGCGTGTCCTGCAGCTGAACGGCACAAGGCTGTACGCGGGCGGCGAGTTCACCGCGATGGGCGGGCTCGGGCGCAACCGCCTGGCCGCGCTCGATACTGCCGTTACCGGCGCGATCACGGATCCCGTCTGGGACCCGGGCGCGGGCGGGATGGTCGAGGCGCTCGCCCTCAACGGCGGCACGCTGTACGCGGGCGGCGCATTCTCTTCGGTCAATGGCGTGACGCGACGCAATCTCGCCGCGCTCGATCTCGCCACCGGCGCGGCCACCGACTGGGATCCGGACGCGAATGACGCGGTGCGCGCGCTGTTGCTGGGCGCCGGCGGCGCGCTCTACGCGGGCGGCGAGTTCAGCGCGATCGCGGGTCAGTCGCGCAATCGTCTGGCGGCATTGAGCAGCGCCACCGGCGCCGCCACGGCATGGAATCCGGGCGCCGACGGCACGGTGTACGCACTCGCGCCTTCGGGCGGTGGCGGCACCCTATACGTCGGCGGGACGTTTGCCACCGTGGGCGGCCTCGCGCGCAATTGGCTGGGTGAGGTATCCCTCGGCAACGGCATCGCGACCTCCTGGAACCCGTCGCCCGCCGACGGCGCGGGTGTCTACGCGCTGACGGCCGAGGGTTTCACCTTGTATGTCGCGGGCGACTTCACGGAGATCGACGGCGAGGCACGCGAGCGCGTCGCCGCATTCGACATGAGCGTGCCGGAGATCCTCGACTGGTCACCGCAGATCGACGACGGCGCGGTGCGCGCCCTGACCTATATCGCGGACAGCGGTGTGTTGTACGCGGGGGGGGATTTTACCTCGGTCGGGGGCGCCTCCCAGGTCGGGGTGGTGGCACTGGATCCGGCGACCGATGCGCCGCGGGTGTGGAACCCGCAACTCGACGGCGCCGTGAGCGCCATGGCGCTCTCGTTCGATCGCACCTTGCTCTACGTGGGCGGCGATTTCACCACGGCCGCCGGCGTGGCGCGCGGCCGGCTCGCCGCGCTCGCCATCGCGGATGCGGCGGCGGACGCCGGTTGGATCGTCACCGCCGATGCGGCGGTGAGTACGCTCAGCATGGTCAATGATACGGCCGGGGACGAATTTACCCTGTACGCGGGCGGGACCTTCGCCACCATCGACGGCGGCGCGCGCCGGGGGCTGGCTGCGCTCGCGGCCCTGCCGCCGGAGCAGGCCGTGCCGGTGACCACGGCGACGCCCGCCAGCGGCTTGTACAACAGCGTGACGGCGGTGCCCATCACACTGGTCTGCGACGACGGCGATGGCTCCGGCTGCGCGACGATCTATTACACGCTGGACGGCTCGGAACCGACCACCGCGTCGACGGTCTATGCCGACCGGATTCCCCTGAACGCCGATCTGGTACTCAAATTCTTCGCAGTCGACAACGCCGGAAATGCCGGCGTGGTGCAGACCGAGACCTATAGCGTGGAACTCGCACCTCCGCTGACGCGGGCCAGCCCGACCACGGGGGTGTTCGATTCCAGCACTCTCGAGGTCACCCTGAGCTGCGACGACGGCGCCGGCACCGGCTGCGCCGCGACGTATTACACGCTCGATGGCAGCCAGCCAACCGTCACGTCCACGCTTTACACAAGCCCCATCACGATCAGCGACACGGTGGTGCTGAAGTTTTTTTCCGTCGACGTTGCCGGCAACGCCGAGGGCATCAAGCGCGAGGAGTATGCCATCAACCGCGGCAAGGTTGGCGCGTTCGACGCGTACGCGCTGCTGGCGCTGATGACCGGGCTGCTGCTGCAAGCCGCGCGCGGGAGAACGCATGGCGCCGCGCGCTGAGCCCGGGGGGTGGCGCCGTGCGGCCGCGCTGCTGGCGGCGGTCTTGTGCGCGTCGCAGGCCGGTCGTGCCTCGGACATCCCCGACACCGACTTCGTGCAGGTGAACGATACGGTCCTGGCCGGGGCGATCAGCAACGGCTTCTTCTATCTCGGCGGTGCATTCACCACCGTCAACGGTTCTTCGTTCCCGCGTCTCGCGAAGATCACCCTCGCGCAGAACCAGCCGGTCGCGACCTGGGCGCCGCAGATGGATGCGACGGTGCGCGCGCTGGCGGTTTCCACCAACGGCGCCAGCCTGTATATCGGCGGCGACTTCACCCTGATCGGCGCGGTGGCGCGCGGACGTCTCGCGGCCCTGAGCATCGCGAGCGGCGCCGTGATCCCGACCTGGAATGCGAACGGCGAAGGCGACGTGAACGGCAGCATCCGCGCGCTGGCGCTCGCGCCCGACGGCCGTACGCTGTACATCGGCGGGGATTTCACCACGGTCGGCGGCGTTGCGCGCAATCACATCGCGAGCGTGAACACCACCACCGGCGCGGTGCTGCCGTGGGATCCCGGCGCCGACGGCAGCGTGCGCGCGCTGGCCCTGTCGAGCGATGGCGCCACACTCTATGCCGGCGGCGATTTCACCGTTATCGGCGCGCAGCCGCGCCCGGGACTTGCCGCCCTGCAGACCGTGAATGCCAAGGCGGCGGGCTGGAATCCCGCTCCGGTGGACGGAACGGTTCACGCCCTCGCCCTCGCGGGGGCCACGCTGTACGCGGGCGGGGATTTCGGCCAGATCGGCGGCGCGGCGCGCAACAATCTCGCCGCGCTCGATACCGGCATCGACAGCGATATGGCCCTGGCCTGGAATCCGGATGTCGACGGCCCGGTGCACGCGCTCTCGCTGTCCAGTGACGGTGCGCGCCTCTATGCCGGCGGCGCGTTCGCCGCCGTCAATGGCGTGACTCCCCGCAACCGCATCGCCGGCTTCCGTGCCGATATCGATAGCGCGGACACCATTGCCTGGGATCCGGGGTTCGACAGCGCGATCACCTCGGTGGATTTTCTGATCGCCTCCGTGGACGGATCCGCCTTGTACGCGGGCGGCGACTTCACCCGCATCGGCGCGACGGATCTTGTCGGACTCGCCGCCTTCGGCATCGCAGCGCCGCTCACGACGGTCGACACGGAGGGCGGTGGCTATACCTCCCTGTCCCAGGTCACGCTCACCTGCGTCGACCGCGCGGGCGCGGGCTGCGCCGAGATCTACTACACCACCGACGGCAGCGACCCGGTGACGCCGGTCAGCTATACCGCGCCGGTGGATGTCGCGATCACCGGTGACACCACGCTCAGATATTTCTCCGTTGACGCGGACGGAAACCGCGAGGTGGAGAACACCACGGTCTATGCGATCGACACCAGCTCCCCGGTCACCGTCAATTCCCTGCCCGGCGCGCTCTACGGCAGCGCCGACATCGGGGAGGTCGAGCTGAGCTGCGCCGACGACAATATCGCGCTCGGGTGCACTACCTATTACACCCTCGACGGTACCGAGCCGACCACGGCATCCACGGCCTACACCGAAGCGATCTCTCTCGCCGGACTGTTTCCGCCGGCGGACATCGATCCGGACGAGGTGGACCCGCTGCTGCATCTCGCCGGCACGGTCACGCTGAAATATTTCTCGCGGGACGACGCCGGCAACCAAGAGGCGACGCAGACCGTGCTGTATCAGGTCGACCTCTCGGGTCCGGCCGTCGGCGTCTCGCATGCGGCGGGTAATTACGCCGGGCCCATCGCCGTGACGCTGAGCTGCAACGACGGCACCGGTTCGGGCTGCGTGGACATGTATTACACCCTCGACAACAGCACGCCATCCGACGGCAACATCACGGACGAGGACGGCAATGTCATCCCGCGGACCACACGTTACACAGACCCTATCCCGATCTCCACCGGCTCGGTCCTGCGGGTACTCGCGCTCGACGTTGCCGGCAACCAGACCAGCGGGATCGTCGGCATCTATTCCTTCACTTCGGATACGGGCACGGACCGCAACAGCGTGGGCGGTATGGACGCGGCCATGCTGTTGTTGCTGGCGCTGGCTTGGTGGAGGCGGATCAGCGGGGACGGATTGTTGAAGCAAGGGGACAGATTTTAAATCTGTCCCCTTCATCGGGCAGTATTTAGTGCCGGAAGTGCCGCACGCCGGTGAACACCATGGCGATGTCGTGCTCGTCGGCGGCGGCAATGACTTCCGCGTCGCGCATGGAACCGCCGGGCTGGATCACCGCCTTGATCCCGGCCTCCGCTGCGGCGTCGATGCCGTCGCGGAACGGGAAGAAGGCGTCCGACGCCATCACCGAGCCTGCCACCGCCAGCCCGGCGTCGTGCGCCTTGATCCCGGCGATGCGCGCTGAGTAGACGCGGCTCATCTGGCCGGCGCCGACGCCGATCGTACGCCGGTCCTTCGCGTAGACGATCGCGTTCGACTTGACGAACTTCGCCACCTTCCACGCGAACAGCAGGTCGGCGAGCTGCGCCTCGGTCGGCGCCAGCTTCGTCACCACCTTCAACTCGTCGCGGGTCACCACGCGGTCGTCGGCGGTCTGCATCAGCAGGCCGGAGCCGACGCGCTTGGTGTCGATGAAACCTTTCGATATTGGTGCCGCCGGGATGCGCAGTACGCGCACGTTGGCCTTCTTCTTCGCGTAGGCTAGCGCGCCATCCTCATACTCCGGCGCGATCAGCACCTCGACGAACTGGCGGTCGAGGATAGTCTGCGCGGTCGCCGCGTCCAGCTTCGTGTTGAACGCGATGATGCCGCCGAAGGCGCTGGTCGGGTCGGTGGCGTAGGCCAGTTCGTAGGCGTCGCCCGGCGCCGTGCCGACGGCGACGCCACAGGGGTTGGCATGTTTGACGATAACGCAGGCCGGCGCGTCGAACTGGCGCACGCACTCCCACGCCGCGTCCGCGTCGGCGATGTTGTTGTAGCTCAGCTCCTTGCCCTGCAACTGGGCGAATGTCGCCAGCGAGCCCGGCGCCGGGTACAGGTCGCGGTAGAACGCGGCCTGCTGGTGCGGGTTCTCGCCGTAACGCAGATCCATGACCTTGACGAAGTTGCCGTTGGCCTGGGCCGGGAACCGCGCGCGGCGCTGTGCGCCTGCATCGCCCGGCGCGTCGATCGACGACAGCACGTCGCTGATGCGCGCGTCGTACTGGGCGACGCGGTTGAACGCGGCGACGGCCAGGGAATAGCGGGTCCGCGCCGACAGCCGGCCGTCGTTGGCGGCGAGTTCGGCGAGCACGCCGGCGTATTGCGCCGGGTCGGTGGCGACCGCGACATAGGCGAAGTTCTTGGCCGCCGCGCGCAGCATCGCCGGGCCGCCGATATCGATGTTCTCGATGATGTCGTCGAACTTCGCGTCGGGCCGGCTCGCCACGCGCTCGAACGGGTACAGGTTCAGCACCAGCAGGTCGATCGGTGCGATGCCGTGCCGTGCCATCACAGCGTCGTCCACGCCGCGCCGGCCGAGCAGGCCGCCATGGACCTTCGGGTGCAGGGTCTTGATCCTCCCGTCCATCATCTCCGGGAAGCCGGTGTACTGCGAGACCTCGGTCACCGGGATGCCGTTGTCCGCCAGCAGGCGGGCGGTGCCGCCGGTGGAGAGGATCTCGACGCCGAATTCGCACAGGCCGCGCGCGAATTCCACCAGGCCATCCTTGTCCGAGACGCTGATCAGGGCGCGCCTGACGGTGTGCAATCCTGCGTTCATCGGCCGAGCCCGTATTTTGCGAGTTTCTTGCGCAGCGTGCTGCGATTGATGCCGAGGATCTGCGCGGCGAGGCTCTGGTTGCCGCGCGTGAACTGCATGACGGTGCGCAACAGCGGCTGCTCCACCTCGCACAGCACCATCTCGTACAGGTCCGTCGGCAGATGCCCGTCGAGATCCTTCAGGTAACGCGTCAAGGCGGTATCCACCGCGCTGGCGAGCGGCTGTTTGCGCCGCTCGTCGCTGCCGCCGAGGCCCACCCGCTGGGGTGCCGCGCTCATGCGGCGAGTCCGGCGGTGGCCGCGAGGCCGTCGAAGAATTCACGCGCGAGCGCGAGCTGCTCGGCGGCGGACTCTTCCCGGTTGACGCTCTGGCGGAACACCGCGCCGCCGACCTGGCCCTTGCTGTACCAGCCGATGTGTTTGCGCGCGATGCGCGTGCCCACGTGTTCGCCGTAGAAGGCGTAGAGCTGTTCCAGGTGATCGAGCATTACGTCGCGGATCCACGCGACCGGCGGTTCCGGCAGGTGTTCGCCGGTGCGCAGGTAGTGGTCGATGGCGCGGAAGATCCAGGGCCGGCCCTGTGCCGCGCGCCCGATCATGACGGCGTCGGCGCGCGTGTACTCCAGCACATGACGCGCCTGCTCCGGGGTGCGGATGTCGCCGTTGGCGATGACCGGTATATTGATCGCGGCCTTGATCGCGGCGATGGTGTCGTACTCGGCCTCGCCGCTGTAGCCGCAGGCGCGGGTGCGGCCGTGCACGGCCAGCGCACGGATGCCGGCGGCCTCGGCGATGCGCGCGACGGCGATGCCGTTGCGGTGCTGGCGGTCCCAGCCGGTACGGATCTTGAGGGTGACCGGAACGTCCACCGCGCCGATCACGGCGTCCAGGATGCGGCCCACCAGTTCTTCATCGCGCAGCAGCGCCGAGCCGGCCATGACGTTGCACACCTTCTTGGCCGGACAACCCATGTTGATATCGATGATCTGGGCGCCGTTGTCGACGTTGTGGCGCGCGGCCTCCGCCATCATGCGCGGATCGGCGCCGGCGATCTGCACCGAGCGCGGCTCGGCCTCGCCGGCGTGATTGGCGCGGCGGAGTGTCTTGGCGCTGCCCCACAGGAGCGAGTTGCACGACACCATCTCGGAGACTGCCATGCCCGCGCCCAGACGCTTGCACAACTGGCGGAAGGGCCGGTCGGTTACCCCGGCCATGGGCGCGAGGATCAGCTTATTGCTCAGCCTGTAGGGACCGATTTGCATAACTAATTAATACTTATTGGAAAACCGCGGAACCGCGGTACGCGCCCGGCAGCCGGTGAAAACAAGACCGACTATGATACTTGCTCGCCGGGCGGGGATAAAGACGCGCGTGAAAAAATTGTTTAGCGCAGCTGGAATTCGAAATTCACCGCGTCCGGGCCGGGATCCACGATGTCGAGCATCGTTTGTACCGGCTGTTGCGCCGGCATGCCCAGGGCGGGATCCACGGTCAGGGACAGGTACTCCCGCGGGGTGAAGCGGCGCCGGGCGAGGAGACGGTCGCGGAAATCATAGAAACTGAGCTGTATGACAGGGTATGCCTGCAACTCTTGCGCCTGGTTTTCCAGCGTCAGCATCACCCGCAGCGCGCCTGCGGCCTCCGGATGGCGGCGAATGTCGCGCGCCACGATGCGCACCCGCGCCGGGTCGCGCAGCAGCGGGATCTGGCAGCGCGCGTAACCGCACAGCGTTTCCAGCCAGGGCCGGAGGGTGTCATGACGGGCGAGATCCTCGCGCATGAAGTAGGCGTACTGGACGAGGAGCGCGGCGAGCAGCACGAGGATGCCCAGCGTCCATGACAGGGTCGCCAGCGGATGATGACCGACAGGTGTCGCGATCATCCCTGCGGGGTGCCGGGGGCCGAGCGCGGCCCGCTCTTCCGGGCTGATCTGCAGGCGGTACCCGGGCCGGGGCGTGGGCTCGGATGGCGCGCGCGTGGATGGAGAGGGTGCGGGCGCAGCGGGTGCGGGTGGCGCGGGCTCGGCGGGTGCCGGCTCGGGCGCGGCGGCGATCACCGGCGTCGCCGCGGGATGAAATTCGCGGCCACAGTATTCGCACAGCATGACGGCGCTGCCGTCGCCGACATCGACCGCGTTGTGGCAATGGGGACAGGTTGCGAGCATCGGCAGGCTTTCGCTTGGTTTCGAACTGAACCGGGATTATAAGGTAAGGCGTGGCGAAAGCCGAAGTCGGGTCCGCGCCGCTGAGCCATCGGGGAATCAGCGCCGGCGCGCCGCCAGGCGCACCCAGTCGCCGCGTCGCGCCGGGCTTTCGACGAGGAAGTCCTCCGCGCAGGCGGCGGCGACCTCGGCGGCCTGTTCGTGCAGGATGCCGGACAGCACGAGATGGCCCCCCGTGCGCAGCAGGCCGGCGAAGCGCGGGGCCAGCGTGATCAGTGGTCCGGCCAGGATATTCGCCACGAGGCAGTCGACCGGGGTGTCGGACAGGGCGGCGGGATCTCCCGCATCGATGATCCCGGCAACCTGGTTTTTGCGCGCGTTCTCCGTCGTCGCGTACAGCGCCTGCGGATCGAGGTCGACGGCCTGGACATGGCCAGCCCCGAGTTTCGCCGCCGCCACCGCGAGGATGCCGGAGCCGCAACCGTAATCGATCATCTCCCAGCCCGGCCTGACGTGCCGGTCCAGCCATTCCAGGCAGAGCGCGGTGGTTTCATGGGTGCCGGTCCCAAAGGCGAGGCCAGGATCCAGGGTGACGATCACCGCTCCCGGTCCGGCTTCCGCCGTCGTCTGTCCGCTCGGGCAGATCCACAGGCGTTCGCCGAAGCGCATCGGGCGGAAGCGTTCCATCCATACCCGCACCCAGTCGCGTTCCTGCAGGCGCTTTACGCGGCAGGGAGGCGGTTCCGGCAGGTCGAGCGTTCGCTGCAGTCCGGTCAGTAGGGCAGGGACATCGGTGTCCGGGGCGAACAGGCCGACGACCACGGTCCGGGGCCACAAGGTCGTGGCGCCGGGGGCGGGTTCGAAGACCGGGTCGTCGGCCTCGTCTTCAAACGATACCGCCAGCGCCCCGGCGTCGCTCAGATGATCGGCGAGGGATTCCGCGTTTGCGGCCGTCGCGGTCAGTTCGATCTGGATCCAGTCGCTGGCGGTCATATTCGTTGGCGGTTCGTGGCCGGGCACGGCGTCGGGCGGAACCCGCGCGGCCTCTCGTTCGTGTCAGATCGTAATGCCGTGCCGTACGGCGCAAAATCGCTGTCGCTTGCTTCGCCCGCGTGCTCAGGCTAAGGTAGGCACGAATCGAAGCCAATTATAAAGGTAAAAGCGGAAAGCGCGACCGGCCTCACGCAATGCGCGGCGCGGATCCGGCTATGCTGGGGAGCGCATCCGCAGGAGGAGATGGAGCCATGCCCAATTCGCTATCCCGTACCGCGCCGCTGCTTGCCGCGGCGATGCTGTCCGGCGCCGGCGCGGCCGTTGCCGCCGGTAACGACATCTCACTCAGTCCTTCCATGTCGCAAAGCAGCTTCAACACGCTGGTGGACGAACTCGGCATGGTGACGGCCTACGCGCCGTTTTCACCCGCCGAGACCCTCGGCGTGACCGGTTTCGAGCTGGGCGCCTCGCTCACGATGGCCAAGATCGACGACTCGGTGTGGAACGAGGCGCTGAGCGATGCCGACGCCCCGTCGATGTTGCCGGTGCCGCGCCTGATGCTGCGCAAGGGCCTGCCGCTGGGTATCGACATCGGCGCGAGTTATACCAGCATCCCGGACAGCAATGTCAGCATCGTCGGCGGCGAACTGCGCAAGTCCCTGGTCGATGGCACCACGGCGGTGCCGGCCGTGTCCGTGCTGGGCCATTTCAGCAACCTCAGCGGGGTGGACGACCTGGACCTTTCCACCTACGGCGTCGACCTCGGCATCAGCAAGGGCTTCGCCATGTTCACCCCCTATGGCGGCATCGGGCAAGTGTGGTATGAGGGTACCGAGCATGCGGGGCTTTCGCTCGCTACGCGCGACAGCTCGGAGACGCGCGGTTACCTCGGCATGCGCATCGGTTTCCTGCCCTTCATGAATCTGACCGCGCAGGCGGATTTCACCGCGGCGGTCAACAGCTACACCCTGCGGCTTAACCTGGGTTTCTAAACGCATAGGGACGGATTTCAAATCCGTCCCTATTCCTTTCCATACCTTGTCTCGTACCGCCGGTACCGTGCCGCCTGTTCAGGGGTGGCCGGTTCATGACGATGTTTTCTGCCCGCGCGTTTACCGCATGCCTACTTCTCCATGGAATACTGTTACACTATTGGCCTTTGAAACGCATACACTATGCGCGGCGCCGCGATGCGGTCTTGCGGGCCGCCGCCCGGACTGGCCCTCATGACCAAGATTATCCCGATCGTTCCGGCACACAAGATCACGCCCGAGAACAAGTGCGGCTTCTGCACCAATTCCAAGTGCTGCACCTATCTCACCCAGCAGATACCCACCCCGCGTTCCAAGCATGATTTCGATCACCTGCTGTGGCAGATCTCGCACCAGAACGTCCAGGTCTACAAGGACGAGGACGGCTGGTATCTGCTGGTCAACAACAAATGCCTGCAATTGCAGCCGGACGGCCGCTGCGGCATTTACGAGACGCGCCCGCAGGTCTGCCGCGAATATTCCAATGATTACTGCGAGTTCGATTCCTCCGCCGAGGAGGGTTTCGAGCTGTTCTTCGACGGTTATACCGCGCTGCTGAAATATTGCCGCAAACGCTTCAAGAACTGGGACAGCACCAAGCGGAGCTGATGCCCCGACGGCGCGGTCTCGGGCCGCGGCTTCACCGCGCCGCCCCGTCCCGCGGCGGCAGGATGTCGCGGAAGCCGCGCAGGGCGGGGAAATCTCCCGTGGGTTTCGGCCCGGCGCGTGAATCCGGGCTGCGCACGGCGAGCAGGTGGGCGATGCCGTGCGCGCGCGCCGAGGACAGCACCGCGAGATTGTCGTCAATCAGCAGGGTGCGCGCCGGATCGAAGGGCTCGATGCGCTGCAGATGGCGCCAGAACACGGGGTTTTCCTTGGGTATGCCGAGGGTATGCGCGCTGATTATCGCATCCAGACGGGTGCCGAGACGGGTGCGCCGCATCTTCAGTTCGAGGCTCTTGTGATGGGCATTGGTGACCAGCGCCGCGCGCCGGCCGCTCGCCCGGACCGCGTCGAGAAAATCCGTCACATGGGGATGGATCGCGATCAGGTGCGCCACCTCGAGCTTCAGCAGCGTGATGTCCATGTCGAGTTCACGGCTCCAGTAGTCCACGCAGTACCAGTCGATGGTGCCCTGCACGGACTCGAAGCGCGCATAGAGCTGTGTTCTCGCCTCATCCAGGCCGAGTCCGTGCTTCTCGGCGTAACGCCGCGGCAGGTGTTCCTGCCAGAAATGATTGTCGAAATAGAGGTCGAGCAGCGTGCCGTCCATGTCGAGCAGCACGGTGCGGATATTTCCCCAGTCGATCATCGGTTTTCCGGTCATGGCTGAGCAGGGATGTTTTGGCGTGGGGTTTCGGGCCGCGGGCGGTATAATCGGCAGTCTACCATGCGCGAGAAGCCCAGTATCATAAGCAGCGCGACCGTCGCCGCCACGCGGATATTCCGCATCGAGCAGCTCGAGCTGAGGTTTTCCAACGGGGTATGCGTCAGCTACGAGCGTCTGCAGAGCGGATCGGACGGGGCTGTACTCGTGATCCCGATGGTCGATAAGGATACCGTGCTGCTGATCCGGGAATACGCCGCCGGCATGCACCGTTACGAACTCGCGCTGCCCAAGGGTCGTATCGAGCCCGGCGAAGACCTGCTCGCGGCGGCCAACCGCGAGCTGATGGAGGAGGTCGGGCGTGGGGCGTATCACCTGCGGCATATCTCCTCGGTGACGATCGCACCGGGGTATATCGGTCACGTCACCCACCTGGTGCTGGCACAGGATCTCTATGAGCAGCGCATCCAGGGCGACGAACCGGAGGAGATCGAGGTGGTGCCGTGGCGACTCAGCCGGCTCAATGAGCTGCTCGGCCGCGAGGACTGCACCGAGGCGCGCAGCATCGCGGCCCTGTTCATGGCGCGGGAACTATTAATTGAGGAAGCAAAAGGTTGAGAACGATGACTACGAACAAGATGACGGCGGCAGAACTGCACAAGCTGATCGGTCCGGTGATGG
This sequence comes from Gammaproteobacteria bacterium, assembly GCA_016716465.1. Taxonomy (NCBI): domain Bacteria; kingdom Pseudomonadati; phylum Pseudomonadota; class Gammaproteobacteria; species Gammaproteobacteria bacterium. The sequence continues at coordinate 286,724 of JADJWH010000004.1, read as the reverse complement.
AGATCGCGCGGACCGCGGGCGCGAAGATCGTCGAGATCTACAATCGCGAATTCAGTGTCGAGCACAAGGAGGACAAGTCCCCGCTCACCGAAGCGGACCTGGCCGCGCATCATGCCATCATCGAGGGCCTGTCCGCGCTTGCGCCGGCGTTGCCCATCCTGTCCGAGGAGTCGGCCGCGCTGCCTTTCGCGGAGCGCGCGACGTGGCGCCGTTACTGGCTGGTCGACCCGCTCGACGGGACGCGCGAGTTCGTCAAGCGCAATGGCGAATTCACCGTCAATATCGCGCTCATCGAGGATCATGTCCCGGTGCTGGGCGTGATCCTGGTGCCGGTGACCGGGCTGTGCTATTACGCGAGCCGCGGCGGCGGCGCCTTCCGGGTCGAGCCGGGCAGCAGCCCGATTGCGATCCGCGTACGACCGCTCGACACATCCCATATCATCGTCGCGGGCAGCCGCTCGCATGCCGGCGGCTCGCTGACCGCTTTCCTGGAGAACATCGGCAGTCATGAACTCATCAGCATGGGCAGTTCGCTGAAGTCGTGCCTGGTCGCGGAGGGGCGGGCCGATGTCTACCCGCGTCTGGGGCCGACCTCGGAATGGGATACGGCGGCCGCGCACTGCATCGTCGAAGAGGCCGGCGGCAGCGTTACCGATACCGTCATGCGGCCGCTGCGCTATAACACCAAGGAGTCGCTGCTGAATCCGGATTTTTTCGTATCGGGCAATCCCGCCTACGACTGGTCGCGTTACCTGCCATCAGCCGAGTGATCCCTGGTTGGGGTTCCCGGATGCCCGCCCGGGAGCGCACGGGCCGCATCGACCCGTGGCCTTAACCGGTGCTGCCGCTCCAGGAGCCGGAGCCTATATCAGAAGTGCAGAACGGGCAGCGCGTCGCCTTGATCGGGATGGCGCTGAAGCAGCGCGGGCAGTCCTTGGTAGTCGGCGCGGCGGCCGGAGGCGCCTCCTTTTCCCGACGCAGGCGGTTGATGCCCCGAATCAGCAGGAACACGGCGAAGGCCACGATCAGGAAGCTGATCACGGAGTTGATGAACAGGCCAACGTTCATGGTCACGGCACCTGCGGCCTTGGCGGCGGCGGGAGTGGCGTACGGCCCCGCGACCGAAGCGCCTTCCTTGAGGGTCAGGAACAGGCTGGAGAAGTCCACGCCGCCGATCAGCAGGCCGACAGGTGGCATGATCACGTCATCGACCAGGCTCTTGACGATGGTGCCGAAGGCGCCACCGATGATGATACCCACCGCCATATCGACGACATTGCCGCGCACGGCAAATTCCTTGAACTCCTTGAGCATGGTGAGGGCTCCTTTGCTGTTATGTTTTCGGCCGTGGGTTGTTAACGAACCCGAATTACAGGCGCAGTGTATCGCCAATTAAACGGGAGCGGAAGCCGAACGGGACGGTGACGACGTGACCGTTGCATCATTCGCGCCGAGGGTTTAGCGTGTGTTGATGTCCGGCGGTGGGCCTTGGAAGCCCGATGGAAACAGGGCTGCGAATGTCCTTCGATAATATGACCGGCATGCTGGAGGGCGGCTGTCTCTGCGGTGCCGTGCGCTACCGGATCGACGGGCCTGGCATCGACGCCGGCTATTGCCACTGCCGGATCTGCCAGCGTTCCGCGGGCGCACCCGTGCTGGCCTGGGCGACCGTGCCAGCACAGTCCTTCAACTATACGCGGGGCGTGCCGGCGATATACCGCTCATCAGAAAACGCACAGCGCGAGTTCTGCGCGCGGTGTGGTACGCAACTCGTGTTTCGTCGTGTTCCCCTGGCGCGTACCGTGGACGTGACGCTCGCCAGCCTGGACGACCCGGCGGCGATCGCCCCGGAGTACCACATCTGGCGCGGGAGCCGGATTCCCTGGTTCGAGACCGGCGACGAACTGCCGCGTTTCGAGGATGCCGGTCCCGATCCGGATTAGAGGTCGGGAGGCAGGCCCGGAAGAGTCCGCTTCAGAAACAATCGAAATAGTTGCAGCGATAATCGACACGATTGCCTTCGGCGTCGATGGGATACCAGCCCTTTCCCTCCATGCACTGATAATAGGCGCGGAGCCATTCATCCTGATCCCGCTGCGGGCCGCGTTCGGTCAGCCCCGTGACGGGCGCTGTGGCATTGGCGTACAGCTTGCAATCGCTGCGGTCCTGCAGGAACTCGGGCGAGCCCAGGGTCTTGAAGTCGTGATGGAAGCGGATCGGCTCGCCGGCGCAGGCCGCGAGCCCCAGGGCGAGGAACGCGGCGGTGATCCTGAGTCGCATCGACATGGTGCGGGAATTATAACCGGTGTGGCCGCGCCCGCGGGTCAGGCCGGCGCGAGCGGCGGTTCGTCCATCAGCGCGATCTGCTCGCGCAGTTCGAGGATGCGGTCCTGCCAGTAACGCTGGGTATTGAACCACGGAAACGCGGCGGGAAAGGCCGGGTCGTGCCAGCGCCGCGCGATCCAGGCGGAGTAGTGCAGCAGGCGCAGCGTGCGCAGCGCCTCCACCAGATGCAGTTCGCGCGGGTCGAACGCGTGGAAATCCTCGTAACCGGACAGCACGTCGCCGAGCTGGCGTTCCATCGCCGCACGGTCGCCGGAGAGCAGCATCCACAGGTCCTGCACCGCCGGGCCCATGCGGCTGTCGTCGAAGTCGACGAAGTGCGGGCCGTCATCGGTCCACAGCACGTTGCCGGCGTAACAGTCTCCGTGCAGCCGCAGGTGGCGCACCCGTCCGGCACGTTCATAGCAGCGCGCCGCGCCGGCCAGCGCGTGTTCGGCCACGCTGCACCAGGCCGCGCGGATGTCGTCCGGGATCAGGCCGGCGCCGAGCAGGTAGTCGCGCGACTCGGTGCCGAAGCTGGCGAGGTCGAGCGTCGGCCGCGCACGGTACGGCGCCAGTGCGCCGACGGCGTGAATGCGCGCGATGAAGCGGCCCATCCACTGCAGCGTGTCGCGACCGTCGAATTCCGGCGCGTGCCCGCCCTGGCGCGGGTACACCGCGAAGCGGAACCCGCCGAAGGCATGAAGGGTCTGGCCGTTCAGCTCGAGCGGGGCGATCACCGGGATCTCGCGACCGGCGAGTTCCCGCACGAAGGCGTGTTCCTCGACGATGGCGGCATCGGACCAGCGTGCCGGGCGGTAGAACTTCACGACCACCGGCGCGGCATCCTCGAGCCCGATCTGGTAGACGCGGTTTTCATAGCTGTTGAGCGCCAGCAGGCGGCCGTCGCCGCGCAGGCCGGCCGCCTCGATCGCGTCGAGCATTGCGTCCGGCGTGAGGCCGGCATAGGGCGTGGCGGTGTCGGTGGTCATGGGGAGATTGTAACCGCTTTCTGCGGGGACGGATTTCAAATCCGTCCCTGTTGATTTGTAAGGAGACGGAGCTGCCTGGATGGGGACAGATTTGAAATCTGTCCCCGATTACGTCAGCCGTGCGCAGCAGGCAGTTCGGCCGCCAGCGCCGCGAGCAGCGCGTCGATGTCGGCGCGCGAGTTGTAGCCCTGCAGCGCAATGCGCAGGAACTGGCGGCCGTTCCATTCGATGCAGGGGATCTCGACCCGGTGCCGATCGAACAATCGGCGGTTGAACGCCGCGAGGTCGTCGATGCGCGGCAGGGCGTTGACCGCCATCTGGACATACTGGCCGTCCGAATGATAGAGCGGGGGAAAACCGGTCAGCGCCGAGACGCGTTGCAGGGATTCGCTCAGCAGCGCATGGCAGCGGGCGCGCACCCGCGGCCAGTCGTGCTCATGCTGGAAGGCGATCGCCGCCGGGACCGCGAGATAGGCGGCGAGGTCATTGGTGCCCAGCCATTGCAGCGCGTCGACGAAGTCCGGGTTCTGCGCCAGCTTGCGGTTGTCGCCATAGCCCCAGCCGATCACCGGCGGTTCGATCATGGGCTGCAGCGCGCGCCGAGTGTAGAGAAAGGCCGCGCCTTTCGGGCTGCACAGCCATTTGTGGCAGTTGCCGACATAGAAGTCGGCGTCGAGCGCGCGCAGGTCGAGCGGGATCTGGCCCGGCGCGTGCGCCCCGTCGATCGCGGTCAGGATGCCGGCCGCGCGGGCGCGGGCGCACACGGTCTCGACCGGCAGGCGCAGCGCGGTGGAGGAGGTGATCTGGCTCAGCATGAGGACCCGGGTGCGCGGCGTGACGCCGCTCCAGATCGCATCGGCGATCTCCGTATCGGAGCCCGCCGGAAACGGAACCGGCTGGCGCACGTAGCGTGCCCCGCTTTTACGGCAGGCATGTAACCACGCATTGTCGATCGCGCCATACTCATGGTCGGTGGTCAGCACCTCGTCGCCTGGCGCGAGTCGCAGGGCGCGCGCGACCACGTTCATGCCGAAGGTGGCGTTGGGGATGTAGACGAGATCATCGGGATCGGCGTTGAGGTATTCTCCCAGGATGCCGCGCGCGTGATGCAGCAGTCCGGGCAGTTCGTTATTGATGAATTGCACCGGCTCGCGTTCGAGGCGCAGGCGCCAGGCCTGGCAGGCCTCGAACACCGGCCGCGGCGTGGCGCCGTAGGAGCCGTGATTCAGGAAGACGACGTCGGGATCGAGCAGGAACAGCGATTTGAGCGGGATCATGGGTCGGACGCGCCTCGGGGTTGCCGCTGCTCATGATAGCCGACCGGGCGCCCGGTTCGCATGCGGAACCGCGCCCAACGCAACCGCGCCGCGAGTCAGCGGCCGTCGCGTACCAGGCGCAGGGCCCAGGTCTGGTTCTTGTTGCCCATGTAGCTGCCGCCGTACTTGAAATGGACCAGCATGGCGTGGTTCGGGCTCGCGTGCGGCGTGGCGGACCAGAAACCGGTGATCGGGCTGGAAGGGAACGGCCCGCGGTCGAGCGCGGGATCGTAACAATGCGGTTCCACCAGTGAGGCCAGTTCGTCCAGCGTCGGGACGCGCCAGTCGGCATGGCCGGCATGGCCGCCGCGGCGGTTGAGCCCGGTCGCGAGATCGAAGGTTCCCGCCCAGGGCGAACTGAGCGGTGTGCCCGTGCAGTCGGTATTGTTCCACTGCTGTCCCAGGGCGCAGCGCATCCAGTGGAGCCCGGTCTTGCGGTCGACGATCGTTCCGGGCGCGCCGATTTCGAAGCGGCCGGCCGGGACGGGACGGCCGGCGTCGCAAATCTGGCTCAGTGTCAGGAGTTCCTGGCCGGAGACCGGCGCCGCGGCGAGCACGGCGCCCATGGCGAGGATCAGGCGCCGCGGTCTCCACGACTGAGTCACAGGATGATGCATGACCGGATTGTAGCGCGGCCGGTGCCGCGCGGCCTTACTTTCCGTGACCCGTCTGGGCCGCCACGCAGCCGGATTTGACGCCGAGCGCGAGCAGGATCTTTTCCATCAGGCACCAGCGCGTGATTCCGGACTGCAGCAGGTTGGCGCCGACGAAGGCGGTGAACCACAGCCAGGTCGGTCCCGCGGTGAGGCTGGCGCCGTTGTAGAGATGGGCAAGCAGCAGCGAGATCAAAATGAAGCTGCCGGCGATGACGCGGATGAGTCGTTCGGTATTCATGGTGTTGCCTCCTTCGATGTTGCATTACTACGGGGGACGGAGATGGATTTGAAATCCGTCCCCGATCAGTCGGTGGTCAGGGTGACAGGTTTGAAATCTGTCCCCCGTCCTGCGGAATCTGTCCGTCTTCCCGGGATTTGTTGCGCTGCCACAGGAAATACACCAGCGGGATGACGAACAGTGTCAGCAGGGTCGAGGCCAGCGTGCCGAAGGCCATCGCGACGCCGAGTCCGCCGAACACCGGGTCGCTCATCATGATCGCGGTGCCGGCGATGACGGCCAGCGCGGTCAGCAGGATCGGCCGCGCGCGCACCGCGCCCGCCTCGATGACCGCCTCCTTCAGCCCCCGGCCGAGCGCGCGCTTGTCGAGAATGAAATCGATCAGCAGCAGCGAATTGCGCACCACGATGCCGGCCAGCGCGATCATGCCGATCATCGAGGTGGCGGTGAACGGCTGGCCCATGATCAGATGTCCGGGGAAGATGCCGATCATGGTGAGCGGGATCGCGCCCATCACGATCAGCGGCAGGATGAAATTGCCGTAATAGCCGGCGAGCAGCAGGTAGATCAGCACCAGCGCGACGATGAAGGCGGCGCCGAGGTCGCGGAATACGTCCAGTGTCAGGCGCATCTCGCCGTCCCACATCATGCGGTAATCGAAGGTTGCCTCGGGCAGCGGGCGCGTGAAGCCGAGGCCGCCGGTCGTGAGCCGGATGCCCGGCAGGGGTTCCGATCCGTCGAGACGACCGTCGATGTTCAGCAGTGGATAGACCTGAGAGCCGGTGGCGGGCTCCGCGCTGACGTAGACGACCGGAAAGCCGTCCTTGGTCTGGATGGTCTTGTCGGCCACGACCTCCTCTATCCCGGTGAAGGCGGCCACCGGTACCTGGCCGCCCGCGCTGCTCGCGACGAACAGGCGGTCGAGGTCGCGCGGTGCGATGCGGAAGCGCTCCGGCATGCGGATGTGGATCGGCACCGGGTTGCGCTCGCTCGCGGCGTGGATGGTGCCGATGTCGAAGCCGGCGACGAAATCGCGCATCAGCGCGGCGATTGCCTCGGTGTCGACACCCGCCGCCGCGGCCTTTTCCTTGTCCACGGTGACGCGGTATTCGATCTGGTCCGCGCCGACCGAATCATCGATGTCGGTCAGATCCCAGGTGTCGGCGAAGGCCCCCCGCACCCGTGCGGCGATCCGGCGCGCGGTGTCGTAGTCCGGCCCGTAGATCTCACCGAGCAGCGTGGCGCGCACCGGCGGTCCCGGCGGATCCTCGACCAGTTTGATGTTGGCGGCCGGCCAGGCGGCATGCACCGGGGCGAGCCGCTCGCGCAGATCGAGCACGATCTGCTCGGACTTCTCCGGACGGTCGAGCGAGTCGACCAGATTGACGCGGATCTCGCCCAGGTGCGTGCCCTGCTTGACGGTCGCGCCGCGCAGCATGCCGTTGAAATCGACCGGGCCGGCGCGGCCGACGAAGGTTTCGTAGTCCGTCACCAGCGGGTGGGCGCGCAGCACGTTGCCGATGTCCCGGGCGACGGCGTCGGTGACCTCGAGCGGCGTGCCTTCAGGCATGTCCACGGTGATGTTGAAGGTGTTCTTGTTGCCCTTGGGCAGCATCTTGAGTTCGACCGTGCCGGGCGTGGGCGGGCCGCTGATCCCGGACGGTCGCACGAACTGCCAGGCCGGCTGCCAGGCGGCGGCACCGAACAACAGCGCAATGACGACCCAGAATCCGATGCGTGTCGTCCGGCGCTCGATCAGCGGCGTGGCGAGGCGGGTGTAGAGGCGGTGGAGAAGATCGTTCCCGTGCGCCTCATCCTCGCGCGCGGCGCCTTCGCCGGCGGCGCCGGCCTTGAGCCAGCGTTGCGCGATCCACGGCGTGAACAGATAGGCGATGATGAGCGAGGCCAACATGGCGACCGGCGTGTTGAAGGGTATCGGTCCCATGTACGGGCCCATCATGCCGGTGACGAAGGCCATCGGAATGAAGGCGAGGATGACGGCGAAGGTCGCGATGATGGTCGGCCGGCCGGTTTCGTTGGTGGCGCGGATGATGATCTCCGCCTTTTCAGCCAGCGATTGCGCGCCGCGCCGCAGATGGCGATGGATGTTCTCGACCACCACGATGGCGTCGTCGACCAGCAGGCCCAGGGCGAGGATCAACGCGAACAGGGTGATGCGGTTGATGGTCTGTCCGGCGATCAAGCCGACCGCCAGCACCACGAACAGGATGAGCGGGATGTTGAGGGTGACGATGGCCGCCTCGCGCCAGCCGAGGAACAGCAGCAGGATCAGTACCACGGAGGCGATCGCGATGCCGAGATGCTCGACCAGCAGATTGACCGCCGCGTCGGCGCGTTCGCCGGAATCGCGCGTCACCGTCACATCGACGTCGTCGGGGATGAAGTCGCCCTTCAGCGTTTCGAGCTCGGCCAGCGCGCGTGCGGCCACCGTGACCGCGTTGGTGCCGCGCTTCTTCGCCAGCGCGAGTGTTACCGCGACGCGCTCGGGTTCACCCGCCGAGACGGGCGAGCGGGCGGCGGCGGGCCCGAATCCGATGCGGTGCACCTGTTCGATGGCGCCGGGTCCGTCCGCGATGTCGGCGACGTCGCGCAGATAGACCGGCCGGCCATCGTGCAGGCCCACGACGATGGCGCCCACGTCCCGTGCGTTGCGCAGCGCGGCGGAAAGCCGGATCAGCTTGACCCGGTTGTCATCCACCGCCTGTCCGATCGGGATCTCGTAGTTGGCGGACCGCAGCGCGGCATGCAGCGCGTCGAGGGCGATGCCGTGCGCGGCCAGGCGTTCCGGATCGAGGTGCACGCTGATCTCGCGGTTGCGTCCCCCGATCACCTCCGCCACCGAGATCCCGGGCAGCGGTATCAGCACCTCCTTGACGCGGTCCGCGATCTGCTTGAGCTCGAGATCGCCGTGATGATCGCTGGACAAGGTGATGGCCAGGATCGGGACGTCGTCGACGTCGACCGGCTTGACCAGGGGCTGGCCGGCGCCGGGCGGGATGCGGTCGAGGTTGTGCATCAGGCGGTCGTACAGCCGCACCAGGCTCGCCTCCTTGTCGGCGCCGACCTCGAACTGCACCGTCACCATGCCGAGCGAATCCGTCGCCATGCCGTAGGTGTGGTCAATGCCGGCCATCTCGCGCATCACGGCTTCCAGCGGTTTGACCACCAGGTTGAGCACCTCTTCGGGGCTGGCGCCCTCCATCGTGACGAAAACGTTGGCGGTGGGCACGTCGATTTGCGGGTTTTCCTCGCGCGGGGTGATCAGCAGCGCGACCAGCCCAACGAGGAAGATCAGTACGCCGGCAATCGGCGTGAGGGTCGAGCCCATCGCCGCCCGACCGAGCCGGCCCGCGATATTAAGGCGGGTGCTCATTGCGGCGCGATATCCCGGCTTTGCGCGGCGGGGGCGGGCCTGTCCTCCACGCGGTCACCCGTGCGCACCGGCGTATCGGCGTCGATCACGATACGCTCCCCGCCGGCGAGACCGGAGATGATCTCGGTGCGGCCATCGATATGCCGCCCGGTGCGCACCATGCGGAAGCGCGCGATACCGTCACGGTCGACGATATACACGCCGGGAAGATCGGCGCGATCCACCAACGCCGCGTCCGGCACCAGCACGGTCCATTTGGTCCCGGTGGCGAATTCGCTGCGCGCGAACATGCCGCTGCGCGCCCCGTTCAGTTCGTGCAGGCTGGCCTTCACCAGATAGCTGTGAGTGGCCGGATCGCCCGAGGGCACCACCTGCGTCACCACGCCGGTGGTGCGCAGCCCGACCGCATCGACCGATACCGTGAGTTCATCGCCGGGCTGCACATGGCGCAGTTGGTCTTCGCGGATATAGGTCTCGAGCACGATGTTGCTGGGATTCTCCACGGTCAGGATCGCGGCGCCCGGGTTCGCGAGGTCGCCGGTGCGGCGGAGCCGCTCGACCACGACGCCGTCGACCGGCGAACGCACCTCGGCATACTGCATCTGGACCTTGACGCGATCGAGCGTGGCGAGCGCGGCGCGCAGTTCTTCCTCGGCCACCTGATTATCGAGCTCGGCCTTGGTGTAAGTGTTCGCCGCCACCAGCTTCTGTTCGAACAGGGTCTTGTAGCGCTCGAAGTCGGCGCGCGCCTCCGCGCTGCGCGCCCGCGCCTGGGAGACGCGCGCCTCGGCCTCCGCGCGTTGCGCCTCGATTTCGGTCGGGTCGATGGTGAGCAGCAACTGGCCCTGCTTGACCGGGCTGCCCTCGCGCACCTTGATGTCACGGATATAGCCCATCAGGCGCGAGGCGATCTCGACGCGGTCGTCGGCGACCAGGGTGCCGGTGGTGGTATAGGTCTCGCTGATCTGTTCCGGCGCGATGGTGAGCGTCTCGGCCGGGATCGCGGCGACCGGCGGCGGTACCGCGGCTTCGTGATCCGCCGTGCACGCCATCAGCAGGAGCGGGGGCAAGGAAAGTAATGCCAGGAAGGGAAGCGCTCTCACGGTATCGAGTCCTCCTTGGACGGGCGAGTTCGCGTGCCGCAATAGACATCCTTCAAGGCTTCAATGATGCGCATGAAGACGGGATCGGCAAGCCTGTAGTAGATGTGCTGGCTGCGCCGCTCGTAATTGACCAGCCCGAGCAGGCGCAGCTTGGCAAGATGCTGGGAAAGGTTGGACTGGGTGGCGCCGGTGCCTTCCTGGAGTTCCCGCACGTTTTTGTCGCCGTCGGCCAGCTGGCACAGCACCGAGAGCCGCACCGGATGGGCGATCACGCGCAGTCCCTCGACCGCGGATTCCAGTTGTCGGGCCGAGAAGTCTTCCGTATCAGGCATATCAGGATACTCGAATATTAGAATATTCGAATATTATAGGTGCGATATTCCGCGGCGCAAGCCCCCGGTCCCGGTTTCCGGGGAATTCAAATAGAAGTTGATTGAATTTGAATAAAAATTAATTCTGGTTGAGGCGGCTGATCTGAGCGGTATTCCGGGTGTCATAGGGCCGACGCGCGACGAAATGGACAGCGCTCCCCTTGCCTTGGGGTACGCCGTCGAGCACCACTTCGGTTTCGATCTGAGTGGATCGCAGGATCTCGAATCCGGAGAAATCGTGTTCCACTTCCGCGAGGGTGTACAGCAGGTCCGGGTCCGACGGGCCGCCGCTCCCGCATTCGACCTGGTCCCGATGGAAGGCCTCGAGCACGATCAGACCGCCGGGTTTCAGTGCGCGCCGCATCGATTCATGCAAGCGTTGCCTCTGTCCGGACGGAAGGTGGACGAAGATCAGGGTGACGAGATCGAAGGCGCCGTCCGGCCACTCCCACGCCAGGATATCCGTCCGCAACGTGCGCAGCGTGACCCCGGCGTCCTGCGCACGCCGGCGCGCCCGGTCAAGGGCGACCGTTGACAGGTCGATGGACAGTACGTCGAATCCCTGCCGCGCCAGCCACACGCCGTTACGCCCTTCGCCGTCGCCGATGGCGAGGGCCTTCATGCCGGCCGGGAGGCGGGGACGGAATTCGCGCAGCAGCGGGCTAGGGTCGTCGCCGAACAGGTTGCGGGAAGCGGCGTAGCGTTCGTCCCAGGTCGTCATGGACGGGAGAGGAGTGAGGCGTCAGGCGGGAAGAATATCCTGCATTTTTTCGCCTCGCTCCTCACGCTTCACGGTTTCGCCTGAAGCGCAGGAATCCGGCCAGCAGCGCAACGCCGAGCGCGGCCGTCGGGACGGGATATTCCACGCCGTAGACCAGCGGGGTCAGCGTCCAGCGCGTGATCGCGCGCAGCGCCTCGTGCCGCCCGATGACATCGGCGATCGGCGGCGAGACCCGGTAGTAGAACTCGACGAAGGCGTGCCCCGGCGCGGTGGCGAGCAGGACGTCGTCCCGGAACCGGCGCAGGCTCATGACGTGCGGATCGAGATAGCTGCCGTAGGCGGCGGTCGCGATGAAGCAGCCGGAACCCTTGTGCAGGCCGCCATTATTGCCGTCGTCTGCGGCGCTTACCGTGGTGGTCTCGGTATCCGTATTGTTCGACGTATCGGGATCCTGTACGTTCCCGCCGAGCACGGTGACCGTCGAGCTGAGGGTGCCTGCCGCCGCCGGACGCACGACCACCCTGGCGCTGGCGTTGGTGTCGCCGGCAATGGTGCCGAGGTTGCACTGTACGACGCCGCCCGATTCGCTGCAGCCGTTCGTCGCGCTAACGTAACTTACGCCGGCCGGCAGCACCTGGGTAATTGTGACATTCTCGGCCGTGGCCGTTCCGTTGTTGGTCGCGCGCGAGATGTAGGTGAGATTGTCACCTGCTACCGCTGTTCTGGGTGGCGCAGGATCGGTGCTCAGTACGACGGACAGATCTGTTGATACCACGCCGACGGGGAGGCCGATCGTGGTGCTTTCCGCGGCTGTGTTATTGCTGGTATCAACGTCGGTATCGCTGCCGGAGACGGCAACGCTGGCATTCAGGGTGCCGGTGGCCGTTGGCGTGACGAACAACGTGAGCGTCGACAGGGTATCCGAAGGCAGTGTCGCCAGAGTGCAATTGACGGTAACGCCCGAGGGCGTGCAGCTCCAGCCGTCGGGCGAGGCGGTGGAGTTATAGGTGTAGCTGGCCGGCAGCGTGACCACCAGGGTGACGGCGGTGGCATCCGAGGGGCCGCCATTATTGACGGTGATGATCAGGCCGAGGTCGGCGTTCTGCGCGACCGGGTCGGCCGAGTCGACGATGTCCACCGCGAGATCGGCGCGCGTGTCGACGTTGAGGGAGAACTCGTCCAGTCCCGGGGCGGTCAGGAAGCCGCCATCGAAATTGGCCACGGCGCGGTTGACGATGACGCCTTTGTCGGTCGGATTCACGGTGATGTCGATCGTGGCGACGGCGCCGCCGACGGGGAGATCGCCGAGGGTGCAGGTAAAGATTCGCCCGGCGGCGGAGCAGGTGCCGGTGGAGGCGGTCAGGGAGACCGGGTCGACGCCACTCGGGAGGGTATCGATGATGCGGACATTGCGCGCGGTCGCCGTGGTGTTGCCGATGGTCAGGGTATAGGTGAAGGGCTCGCCGGCTAGGACGGTGTCGCATGAGTTATTAGGAATGCACTCATTTAGATTACCGCCGCTGACTTCAGCGCCGCTGGCCCGGATGATGGTCCCGGTCGTCGCGGCCGTGGTGGCGATCGTGATGTCCGTAGGCTGGTAGACCGAGGTGCTCGCCTGTATGCCCGTGTTGTTGGCCGGGTTGGGATCGGTCTCCGCCGCGCTCGCCGCCGCGCTCGCGGTGATCGTCCCGAGGGTGTTCGGCGTGACCGTGACGGTGCGGACCACGCCAGCGCCGGCGGCCAGCGCGCCGATGTTGCAGGTCACGGTCGCGCCGCCCAGGGCGCATCCGGCCGAGGCGGACTGGAAGCCGGCCGAGGCGGGCAGGGTCAGCGTCAGGCTGGCGCCGGTGGCAGGATCGGGGCCATGGTTGGTGGCGCTGAGCGTATAGGTCAGGGTGGCTCCGACCGCGATCGGGTCCGGCGCGTCACTCAGCCTTACCGCGAGATCGGCGTTGGTGCCCGGCGTGACCTCGGTCGCACCGATGTCGCAGATCGCATTGCTGTCGCCGTTGCCGTCGGCCGGACGCGGGAAGCTGCGCTGGTCCTCCGTCGGGCAGTTCGCGTTGTTGCCGCTGTCGATGGCCGCGCTGCCGGCCTGCGGCAGATGGGTCGGCGTCGGTCCGCCGTTGAGCGCGGACAGAGCCGCCAAGTTCGCGGCAGTCGAGTTGAGATCGCCGCTGCCGGTCAGTGCGCAGGTGGCGTCGCTGGCGAGGTTGTAGCCGTTCGAGGTGAGGTTACTGGTAACGGCGCTATTACAGTTCGGGCCGACGGCCTGGCTGGCGATGACCGTCTGCGTGAGCGTGGCGCTGCCCTGGTTGAGTGAGGACAGTCCTGTGGTGTCTATCCAAATGCCGGCGCCGTCGCCGGCCTCGTTATCCGTGATAGTGCTGCTCTGGATCACCGTCGGCTTGCTGATGAACAGACCGCCGCCGAGCGTGGAGAAACTCGGATGCGTGGTGACATTGCCGCTCACCGTGCTGTTGACCAGCGTCAGCAGGCGCGCGGCATTGCCGTCGGTGTACACCCCGCCGCCCTGGAAGGCCGTATTGCCGCTGATGGTACTGCCAGTGATGGTCAGGGCGCCGAAGTTGTAGATGCCGCCGGCGTTCCAGTCGGCCGTGTTGCCGCTGACGGTGCTGTCGGTGATGCTGACGTTGCCGTTGTTGACGTAGACGCCGCCGCCGCTGCCGACCGTGTTACCGGTATTCCCTACCGCGCCGGTGGTGGCCGTGTTGCCGTCGATGAGGCTCTCGTTGATGGTGACGGCGCCGCCGACGATGGCGATGCCGCCGCCGTTGATGCTGCCCGCGCCGCTCAGCGCGGAATTGTCCGCGCTGTTGTTGCTGACGGTGACGCGGTCGAGGCTCAGGCTGACCGCCGCCTCCCCGCTGGAGAAATGATAGATGCCGCCGCCGGCGATGCCGGTAGGAAGGGCGCTGGTGTTGCCGGTGACGATGCTGTCGGCGAGGGTGAGGGTACCCAGGTTGTAGATGCCGCCGCCGCTGCCGGTGGTGGCGCCGTTCCGGATCGTCACCCCGGTGATCCGGACGGCGACGCCGCCGGCGATATCCACCACGCGGTCGATGCCGCCGCCATCGATGATCGCCGCCGCCGCGCCCGCGCCGCCGAGGTTCAGGGTGTCGGTGATGTCGAGGTCGCCGCTGGCCGCGGCATTCTCACCCGCGCCGGCGATGCTCAGGGTGTAGGTGCCGGCCGGGAGCACGATCGAATCGGTCCCGGGCCAGGCGTTGGCCTGCTGGATCGCGGCGCGCAGGGTGCAGGTGCTGGATGAGGTCTGGCAGATACCGTCCCCGGTGTCCGCATCGGCGAGGTCAGCGCTGCTGTCGACAATGTAGACGAAGGCGTGCGCCGGCAGCGCGAGCGCCGACAACAGGAGGCCTGCGCAGGTGTGAGCCAGTATCCCTATGTTTTTCCAGGATCGCATCGATTCTGCCCGCTGGGATGGCGCGACGGGTGGGCATGTCTGCGCCATGATTCTGATTTTAAAGGCGAGTATAGCACAAAGTTTCATCAGCCCAGCGTGACGTGGGCCCGTGCGGAGCGGGGTAAATGGAGCAGATCCCGGTCACTGAACCGGATTGTTCTGCGGCGCGGGGTCTTCATCCGTGAAGCGGCGTGGACGTGGGATATTTTTCAGTGAAAGCCGTGGCCAGGGACGGTGTGAACCGCCGACACGGGATCGCTACGCGGCGCGGGCAACACTCACTGAAAGTGGTGGCCAGGGACGGAATTGAACCGCCGACACGGGGGTGAGTCGGCGCGGGGTGACGGCGTCAGCCGTCAGCGCCGGCGAACGCCCGCGCATGGCGCGGGCCGGGAATCCCCGTCCCGGATCGCGGCGCAGCGCGGGCAACACCCACTGAAAGTGGTGGCCAGGGACGGAATTGAACCGCCGACACGGGGATTTTCAGTCCCCTGCTCTACCAACTGAGCTACCTGGCCATCGGGAAAATGCGCGGAGGATGATCTGTCTGACTCCGGACGGGCTTGTCATGGGTGTCCGGGGCAGGCGTATTAGACCCGGACGACGGGGATCGAGTCAAGCCGGTGGGCGCTCCCGTTGACGGAATGCCGTGGTATTCTGCGCGAAAACCCTTGTCGAGCCGCCCGTTTTCATGAAACCCGGATATCGCGTGACGCATTGCCGCGGCGCTGGCCGCCGGGGCGGGCTGCTGCTCGCGGCCATGCTGTGCGCGTCCTGTGGCGGGCCGCCGCCGCAGGACGCCGCCCCGGCCGGAGAGCCGGGCATGGTGTTCATTCCGGGCGGGCCGTTCGTCATGGGCAGCGACAGGATCGATGAAGAGGGCCTGCAGGCGCGTTACGGCTTCACCGTGCCGCTGTTCGTGAACGAACATCCGCGGCATCGCGTCGAGCTTCCCGGCTTTTATCTCGATGCGACCGAGGTCAGCAACGCCGACTACAAGGCCTTCGTGCTGCAGACCGCCCGCGCGGAGCCCGCGGAGTGGGTGCAGAATGCCTACAACGTCCCGGACCGCAAGCTCGAGACCGCGCACGTGGACAACCTGCGCTGGATCGCGCGCGACTATTTCGGAATCGAGCGCGATCTTTCCGGGATGGGCAAGGAGGAACTGCTCGCGCTGCTGCTGGGCATCCAGCGCGACCGCAACCGCCTGCCGGTGACGGCGGTGAGCTGGTTCGATGCCGATGCCTATTGCCGTTGGAGCGGCAAACGTCTGCCGCGCGAGGCGGAATGGGAAAAGGCCGCGCGCGGAGTGGACGGGAGCGAATACCCCTGGGGTGACGAATGGCGTCACGGCGCGGCCAACTCGGGCGACCAGGGCGAGGGCGACGAGATCCTCGCGCCGGTCGGCTCCTATCCACAGGATGTGTCTGTGTACGGCGTGCGCGACCTCGGCGGCAACGTCTCGGAGTGGACGGCGGACTGGTATCAGCCTTATCCGGGCGGGGACGCGCAGGACGCGGACTTCGGCGAGAAACACCGCGTGGTCCGCGGCGGCGGGGCGGGGCTGGGGCACTACGCGCTGAGTGTGTTCTTTCGATCCGCGCGCCGGGCGCATGCTGAGCCCGGCATGGTCAGCACCGACGTGGGTTTTCGCTGCGCTAAAGACCTGGCGGGGAACGCAGCGGGCTGAGGTGGCTCAGTGTTTGCCGCGTTGTTCCGGCGGCACGAACTCGGCGGGGAGCTCGGAACCCTCGCCGAAGAAGAACTTTTCCATCTCCTTTTCCAGGAACTGGCGCGCGCGCGGCTCGATCGGGGACAGGCGGTTTTCGTTGATCAGGATGGTCTGGTGCTTCAGCCACATCTGCCACGCCTCCTTCGAGACATTGGCGTAGATGCGCTTGCCGAGGTCGCCCGGATAGACCTGGTAGGCCAGACCCTCCGCTTCTTTGTGCAGTTTTACGCAGTTGACCATGCGCGCCATCACCGTTCTCCTGTGCTGTCCGCCAGCGCCGCGAGCAGGCGCCGGATCGGCGCCGCGAGTCCGCCCGCGTGCGAGCGGCCATTGTACCAGACGTATCCCTGTCCCTCCATGACGCCCGCGTCGTGACGCAGCACGCGCGCGCGCAGCGGGCGGATCGTGAGCGTGAAGTGGCTGAAGGCGTGCCGCAGACCGGGCAGCTCGGTCAGTGCGTCGATGCGGCAGCGCAGGGTGTCCGCGCACCAGCGGCGGATGGCTGTGTCGTCGCGCGCCGCAGGCGGCGCCTCGGGCAGGCTCCACAATCCGCCCCAGATCCCGGCAGGCGGGCGTCGCTCGAGCAGGACCTCGCCGGCGTCGTTCATCAGCACGAGCATCAGGCTCTCGCGTTCGGGTTTTTCCTGCCGCGGCCTTGATGCGGGATAGTCCTTCACGCATCCCGTGGAGAGCGCCCGGCATTCCGCCGCGAGCGGGCAGCGCGCGCAGTCCGGCGCGCCGCGTGTGCAGAGTGTGGCGCCGAGATCCATGATCGCTTGGGTGTAGGCGCCGACGCGGTCCCGTGGCGTGTGGCCCTCGGCCAACATCCACAGGCGTTTCTCCACCGCGGGCTGTCCGGGCCAGCCTTCGACGGCGTGATAGCGCGCGAGCACGCGCTTGACGTTGCCGTCGAGGATCGGGTGGCGTTGGCCGTGTGCGAGCGCGAGGATCGCGCCGGCGGTGGAGCGTCCGATACCGGGCAGGGACTGCATCCGTTCCAGGTCGGCGGGAAATTCGCCGCCGTACTCGGCGCAGACGATGCCGGCGGCGCGGTGCAGGTTGCGCGCGCGTGCGTAATAGCCGAGCCCTGACCACAGGTGCAGCACCTCATCGAGCGGCGCGGCGGAGAGCGCGCGGGTGTCGGCGAAGCGCTGCATGAAGCGCTCATAATAGGGAATCACCGTTGCGACCTGGGTCTGCTGCAGCATGATCTCCGAAACCCAGATCCGATAGGGCGTGGGGTTCTGCTGCCAGGGCAGGTTCTTGCGTCCGTGCGCGTCGAACCAGGCCAGCAACGCGGCGCCGAAATGGTCCGCGTCCGGCCGGTGTTGCGTCCCGGCCGCTACGCGGCTCACTGAAGCAGTTCCTTCAGCTTGTTCTTGAGCTTCTGCTCGGTGTCCTTCTTGATCTCCTGTTTCTTCTGTTCCAGCTTCTGCTCTACCTTGTCCTTGTTGGCATCGACCGCCTGCTGGACGGCGGCCTTCGCCTTCTGTTTCAGCGCCTCGCTGATGACCGCGCCGTCGAGCGCGACGGATGGGGCGGCGAAGGCGCCGCTGATCCGAATCGGGATCTCGATCCCCTTGAGATCGCCGGCCGACTCCCCGCCCTGTCCGATCTCGCTGCCAACCAGCTTGACGCGCAGGCGGTAGTCGAGTTTCCGTTCGAGGAGATTGGCCTCTCCCTTGCCGCCGACGCGCAGATAGGGTGAGTTGGCCTGCAGGTCGTCGTTGCGCGCGATCCCACCGGCGAAGCGCAGCGTAGCCCCGAGATCGCTGAAGTCGGTCTGGTCGGAGGACGGGGGCGGCGCGGGGCGGCCTTCGAATTTGGCCTTGGCCTCGCGGATCAGCTGCGCGGCATTGAAACCCTTGACGGCGCCGTCGCGCAGCTTGAAGCGGGCCGTGCCGTTCAGGCTGCCCAGGAGCGCGGCCTCGGTGTCGCCGCTGGCCGTGGCCTCGAGGGCGAAATCGGCGGTTCCGCTGAAGGTCTCGTTGTCGAGCAGGTCCTTCAGCAGGGGCTGGGCCTGGATCCCGGTCAGCGACTCGTTGAAGGAGAAGGCCGGCGTTGCGCCGCGCGCGTCGAGCCGGATGTTGCCGGCATAGTGGCCGCCGTACAGGCTCGCGCCCAGCGGCGCGAGCGCGATCAGTCCGTCCCTGGCGCGCACCGTCGCGCGCAGGTCCGCCAGCGAGAGTCCGCTCACGCGCAACTGACCGGCACGCAGGCGGCCGTCGATGTTGAGGGCGCGCAGGGTATCGAGCGGGAGTTGCGCGGCCGCGGGTGCCGCGGCGGCCGGCGTCGCGGCGACCGGTTCGTCACGCGGCGGCGGCAGGTAACGGTCGAGGTCGATGCCGTCGAGGGCGAGATCGAAGGCCAGCGCCGGTGCGGCGAAGTCGCGCACCGAGGCCGTGCCGGTCAGCGTGCTGTCGTCGAGCTGGAGCTTCAGCGCCGTCACCGCGGCGCGTTCGCCATCGGCCTCGAGATCGAGGCCCAGGGCCGCGCGCGTCAGCACGGACGCGTCGGCGGTCTCCGGCGCGTCGATGGCGAGGGACTTCAGTAGTTCGCGCGGGTTGAAGGCCTCGGCCTCGAGGTGTCCCGCGATGGCCGGCACTTCCTGCAGTCGGGTGGCGCGCAGCGTCCCGCGCAGGGTCACGCCCTGGGCGGCGAGGACGAAGTCCGGCAGCTCGGCGGTCTGTTTGCCGATGTCGGCGGCGACACGACCCTGATAGTCCAAAGCAATGCGTTTCCCCGGCAGATTGGCGCCACTCAGGGCGGCAGTCAGGCGCAGCTTGTCCATCTGGTAAATCTGGCCGGCGAGATCAGCCGCCGCATCCCCCTGCAACTTGAATTCCAGTTTATCGAGTGGCAGGTCCGCGCCGGTGAGCGTGGCCTCAAGTTGCAGATTCCCGGCGCGCAGGCGTTGTTGTTTCAGGTCGGCCACGACGCGGGCGGCGAGTTCGAGACGGGTGTCTATGGCGGGTTGGGCGCCATTTACGTTGGTGATGAGGCGCAGCTTGTCCAGTTGGTATATCTGAGTGACAAGATCTGCCTCAGCGTCTCCCTGCAGTTTGAGATCAAGTTTGCCGAGCGGCAGGTCCGCGCCCGCGAGCCTGGCGTCGAGACGCAGGTTCTGCGCGCGCACGCGCTGCTGCGCGAGGTCCGCGTCGAGCCGGAGGGCGAGCTCCAGCCGTCCGTCGACGGCTGGCCGCGTGCCATGCAGGTCGAAGGCGAGTTCGAGATCGACCGGCTTACCGGTCTCGATGCGATCGCTGGTGAGGCGCAGGCCGGTGATATCCGCTTGCGTGTCGGCGGCCTCATCGCGCCAGTGCAGTGCGCCGTCACGCACGTCCAGGCCGCCGATGCTGAGCGCGGCGGGCAGGGCCAGGGCGGCCTCGTCGCCGCTCACGGGCGGCGCAGGCGGTTCGTTCGCGCCGTTCTGCGCCGCACCCCGCGCTGCCAGGTCGTCCCAGTTGGTGCGGCCGTCGGCGGCGGTTTCCAGCGCCAGCTCGAATCCATGCAGCGTCACGGTGTCGATCTCGATGCGGCGCTGAAACAGCGGCAGCAGCCTGACCTTGACCTTCGCCGCCGTGAAGCGCGCGAAGGGACGCGCATCGAAGCCCGCGGCGTTTGCGAGCTCGACGCGGCCGAACTCGACGCCGATCCACGGGAACAGCGACAGTCGCATATCGTCGATGATTCTGAGCTCGCGGCCGGTCGCGTCGCGTGCGAGATCCGCGATCTTGTCCTTATAGTCGTTGGGGTTGAACAGCAGAGGTATCAATACCAGTGCCGCAATCAGCAGGGCGATCAGGATACCGAAGACGATGGCGATGCGTTTGATCATATTGGGATACACGGCGGTGTCGGAAGATTGAACGCTACGCACGGCAGACTATCACTAAGCGGGCGCGCGCTCCATATCGCGGCGAGGTTTGCCAGCGGGCTCCGCCGCTGTGTATTATAGTCTGGCCTTGCCCGCCGGACCGGCCGCGGGCGTCAGTCAAAGGGGCATGATGGCGGAAGAGCGCCCGATACTGATCGAGAATGACGCGGGCGTGACGCGCGCCGGAACCCTGCGGCTGGTTCAGTTCAGTCGCCGGGAGCGCTGGATCCGCGCGCTGAAGATGCTCGGACTGATGTGGCTACTGGCCGCGGTCACGCTGTTCATCCCGATCGCGCATTTCGTGCTGGTGCCCGGGTTTCTGCTCGCCGGGCCGGTGATGGCGGTGATGCGCTTCCGGGCCGGCGAGAGTATGGAGTCGGCGAGCGGTGAATGCCCGACCTGCGGCAAGGCCATGACGGTTCCGCTGGATCCGGCGGCCCGCCTGCCGCTGTGGACCTACTGCGCCCCCACCAACGACCCGATCCGGCTGCGTTACCCCTGATCCCCCAGGGTATGAATTTTCATTCGTGAGGTAATTCGCCCGTGCGAGGCATGTTTGCCGTCCTGATGCTCCTGATTATGATCATTGCCGGCGCGGCGACGCTGGTGCTGATGCTGTATTTGTTGGGTGTGATCGGTTAGCCTGAATTCGTGGCCACGGACCGGAGCGTGGCGGCGGACATGAGGGGGCCGTATGAACCATTACTGTGTGATCGTCGCGGACCGTTCGCGGGCGCGATTCTTCTGTCTCGACCCGGCCGCGGTGCCGGAGCTCGAAAGCGGTCCCAACCTTGTCGAGATCAGGGACCTGGTCAATCCGGAGGCCAGTCTGTCCGGCCGCGAGACCTGGAGCGAGACCAAGAGCGGGCGCAACATGGCGCGCGGCGGCGGTTCGGCCCATGGCTACGACGACCATCGCGACAGCCATGAAGAGGAATTCAGCCGCCGTTTCGCCGGGCGCATCGCCGAGGGCGCGCACGACCTGCTGCGGCAATACCGGCCGCGCTGCCTGGTGCTGGCGGCGTCCAGCCACATGCTCGGACTGTTGCGCGGTGCGCTCACACTGCCGGCGGGATCGAACGTAGAGCTGCGCGAGACGGGCAAGGATCTGACCCATATGCCGCCGCTGGAGATCCACCGCCATCTCACCGGCGCCGGCCTGCTGCCCGCGCGAGGCCGGGTCATGGCGACCTAAGGCCGCCGCGATACCTGCGGTGGAGCGGGTGATGGGAATCGAACCCACGTCTAAAGCTTGGGAAGCTTTCGTTCTACCATTGAACTACACCCGCGCGTCGCGAGCCGCCCATTCTGAAGGCTGGGTCCGATCCGGGTCAAGTGCGCGGCCATCTGTGCTATCTTAAGGGCCGGTCATCGGTCCTTCGGCAGTCAGCGAACTACAGGCCTACCCCATGGAGATCTATGTCAACGGCAAGCCGCGCGCGCTCGACCGCGCGCTGACCGTCGCCCAGCTGGTGGAAGAGCTGGGCGTGGCCGGCCACCGCATCGCGGTGGAGGTCAATCAGCACATCGTGCCGCGCAGCAGTCATGCGAGCCGGCGCCTGGAGCCGGGCGACCGGGTCGAGATCGTCCATGCCATCGGGGGTGGCTGAATCATGAACGGACCCATGGCTCCGGAAACCGCCGCGGCGGATGACGTCTTCCTGCTCGCCGGCAAGGCCTACCGCTCGCGCCTGCTGGTCGGCAGCGGCAAGTACCGCGACCTCGAGGAGACGCGGCGCGCGACGGAGGCGAGCGGCGCCGAGATCGTCACCGTGGCGATTCGCCGCACCAACATCGGCCAGACGCCGGGCGAGCCGAACCTGCTCGACGTGGTGCCGCCGGGCCGCTACACCATCCTGCCCAACACCGCGATGTGCTACACGGCGGACGACGCCGTGCGCACCTGCCGCCTCGCGCGCGAGCTGCTCGACGGCCACGACCTGGTCAAGCTCGAGGTGCTGGCCGACCAGAAGACGCTCTATCCCGATCTGGTCGAGACCTACAAGGCGGCCGAGGTCCTGGTGCGCGAGGGCTTCAAGGTCATGGTCTACACCAACGACGACCCGATCGCGGCCAAGCGCCTGGAGGAGATGGGCTGCGTCGCGGTGATGCCGCTCGCCGCGCCGATCGGGTCCGGCCTCGGCATCCGCAATCCCTACAACATCCTGACCATCGTCGAGAACGCGAAGGTGCCGATCCTGGTCGACGCCGGCGTCGGCACCGCGTCCGATGCGTCGATCGCGATGGAGCTTGGCTGTGACGGTGTGCTGATGAATACCGCCATCGCCGGCGCGCGCGACCCGGTGCTGATGGCCTCGGCGATGAAGAAGGCCATCGAGGCCGGCCGCGAAGCCTTCCGCGCCGGCCGCATCCCGCGCAAGCGCTTCGCCAGCGCCTCCTCCCCGATCGACGGGACGTTTTTTTAAAACCAGGGACAGATTTAATTTTTCCCCGTGGGTATGGAAAAGAACTCTTCCATCTCAGAAAAATAAAATCTGTCCCTGGTTTTAAAAAATTAAATCTGTCCCCATTTATTTATGCCGCCATCACCATCTAAAAACCGTCACACCGACGAACCGGCCGCGGGCCGCGTCCGCCGCCCCATCCGCAGCTTCGTCCGCCGCGAAGGCCGCATGACCGAATCGCAGCGGCGCGCCATCGAGGCATTCGGCCCGCGCTATCTGCTCGAGTTCCGGGAGGCGCCGTGCGAGCTTGACGCTGTGTTCGGCCGCGCCGCGCCGCGCACGCTGGAGATCGGCTTCGGGATGGGCGATTCGGTCCTCGACAGGGCGCGCCGCCATCCGGAACGCGATCACCTCGGCGTCGAGGTCCACCGCCCCGGCGTCGGCCGCCTGCTGCGCGCGCTGGCGGAGGAGGACATCCGCAACGTGCGCATCGTCTGCGCCGATGCGGTGCAGGTGCTGACGCACATGATCCCCGATGCCGCGCTGGATGCCGTGTTCCTGTTCTTTCCTGACCCGTGGCCGAAGAAGCGCCACCACAAGCGCCGCATCGTACAGCCGGCGTTCGTCGAACTGGTCGCGTGCCGGCTGAAGCCGGGCGGAGTTTTCCACCTCGCCACCGACTGGGAGGAGTACGCGCAGCACATGCTGGCGGTGCTGGAGCAGTCGCCGTCGTTCAGCAACAGCGCCGGCGCGGGCAACTACGCGCCGCGGCCGGAAGAGCGCGTGCTGACCAAGTTCGAACGCCGCGGCGAGCGGCTGGGACACGGGGTGTGGGATCTGGTGTTTATCAGGACTAAGAACTAAGTGCTAAGGACTGAGTGAAGTAAAACAGATGGCCCCTTGCCGTATACACGCCTAATAAGGAGCGCGGCATGAAAACACATCATCTTCGTTTTATGCGAACCGTACGACTCGGACTGGCTCTAATCGTAGTGGTGAGCATGAATGCAGAGGCAGGGCTGTTCGGCAGCGACAGCGTGAGTTGGAAGGAGGAAGTGCTGCTGCATGATGGAAGCAAGATTATTGTGACTCGATCACAGACCCGTGGTGGATCTCATGAAATTGGACAGCCACCGCCTGTGAAGGAACATACCATCTCATTTGTGTTGCCAGGAACAAGCAAGCCCATCACATGGATCAGTGAGTATAGCAAGGATATTGGGCGATCAAATTTTGATTTACTTGCCGTACATATTTTGAATGGGGCACCCTATATAGTCGCGTCCCCAAATTTATGCTTGTCATACAACAAATGGGGGCGTCCAAATCCACCTTATATTCTTTTCAAGTACGACGGCAAAGATTGGAAACGTATTTCGCTATCGGAATTCCCCATTGAATTCAAAACGATCAATGTGGCGGCTGATACCTTGGGGGATGAATCCAAGCTTGTAACGCTCGGGTTCGTATCAGCGGAAAAAATCGAGGAACTGAACAGTGAGTTCAAACAACCCGAATACCGATCCATTGTGCGGGAGCCGGTGAAAGGAGCGGGGATAACGAAGTGTGAGCAGATGATTCCCTACGGGAAAGGCGGGTGGCTTGGCCTGGATTGGTTTAAGGATCAGCCAACCTATGAAGCCTGTATGAAATTCTGTGAAAGGAAAGGGGTGCGTAAAGAAGACTGCCCGTGCGAAACACTATTTAAAGGAGAAAAATAGTCATGACGACGGATTCGAATCCGCATTGACGATGGGCGATGTAGATATTTCGAATCGCGATCCTATTAGTCAATTTCCTGTGCCATAGGGCTGGGTAGCAATCTTGCATCTAAAAACGTTGGGCTTCATTTCATTCAGCCCAACCTACAGGGATTCTGGTTACTCAGTCCTCAGTCCTGCTCCAAGAACGCCAGTATCCCATCCAGCCCGCTGTGATTCAGCACCACATCCGCCTCCGCCTGTACCGCCGGTTTGGCGCAGTAGGCGACACCTAAGCCCGCGAGGCGCAGCATCTTGAGGTCGTTGGCGCCGTCGCCGACGGCGATGGCCTGCGCCGGTCTTATCTTCAGTTCTTCGCACAGGCGCTGCAGGAATTCCGCCTTGGCCTCGGCGCCGACGATGGCGCCGTGCACCGCGCCGGTGATATGCCCGCCGTCGATCTCCAGCGTGTTCGCCAGCGTGTAGTCGAGGTCGAGGCGCGCGCGCAGGCGCTCGGTGAAGAAGGTGAAGCCGCCGGATACCAGCGCGAACTTCGCGCCGCGCGCGTGCAGGCCTTCGACCAGTGCCTCGGCGCCGGGGTTCAGTCGCAGGCGTTCGTGGTAGACGTGCTCCAGCGCGGCGGCGTCGAGCCCCTTCAGCAGGGCGACGCGGCGGCGCAGCGAGGTTTCGAAGTCGAGCTCGCCGCGCATGGCGGCGGCGGTGATGGCGGCGACCTGAGGCTTGACCCCGATGAAGTCGGCGATCTCGTCCACGCACTCTATATTTATGAGCGTGGAGTCCATGTCGCTCAGCAGCAGGCGCACCGCGGCGGGGTCGAAGCCCGGCGGCAAGGCATTGATGTCGATCGGGTGGCGTCGGCGCAGCTCCGCGAGGGCCTCAGGGGAGGGCGCGCTGTTCGTGATGACGCGCCAGTGGCCGGGGCGCGGCTCGACAGTGCCGCGCAGCTCGGCGGCGATCGCCCCGGCGCCGTCAGTGTCGAGGCCCCGGCCCTGCAGGATCAGTGTCGTCGTCATATCGAGGGGTTACTCATGGTTAGGCGGGCGAAGGGTGCGCCCCCGGCCAAAAGGCGCATGATACCCTGCCGCGCGCCATCGGGGCTATTCGTCCTCGCGCCGCGCCGTCACGTCCATGATGTCGCCTTCGGCGTCGATTCCGATGTCGAACAGCACCGGGCGGCAGCAGACCGCGCAGTCCTCGATGTAGCGCTGGCTGCCGGCGCTGCGGTCGACGACGATAGTGAAGGTCTCGCCGCAGTAGGGGCAGGCGACGTCGCGCGGTTCCAGGTATTCGCTCATCTTTTCATCCCTCGTCCGGCACGAACAGCGTCAGCAGCTCGTTCAGGTAACGGCGGCCGCGTTCGCTGGGGCGGATCGTGTACGCGTCGCGCTCGATCAGGCCGAGTTGTTCCGCGCGCGCGAGCGGACCTTCGACGATCGCGAGCGGCAGGCCGGCATGGGCCTGGAACAATTCGACCGGAAAGCCCTCGTTGAGGCGCAATGCGTTCATCATGAATTCGAGTCCGGTCTGGGCGGGGTCGAGCTCCTGCCGGGTACCCACACGCGCCGCACCCATCGCGGCGTCGAGATAGGCGCGCGGGTGTTTCACCTTGGCGCTGCGCCGGATCGTCTGCGTCGGCGCATGGGTCAGCTTGCCGTGGGCCCCGGCGCCGATGCCGAGGTAGTCGCCGAAGCGCCAATAGTTCAGATTGTGCCGGCAGCGCCGGCCCTCGCGTGCGTAAGCGGAGGTTTCGTACTGCACGTAGCCCTGCGCGGCGAGCTCGGCCTGGCATTGCCGCTGCATTTCCCACGCGGTGTCGTCGTCGGGCAGGGTCGGCGGCGAGTGGTAGAAGGCGGTATTCGGTTCCAGCGTCAGCTGATAGTGCGAGAGATGTGTCGGGCCGAGCGCCATCGCCTGGCGCACGTCGGCCAGCGCCTGCGCCGGGGACTGGCCGGGCAGGCCGTACATCAGGTCGAGGTTCCAGTTGTCGAAGCCGGCCGCGGCGATGCCCTCGGCGGCGCTGAGGATCTCCGTTCGGCCGTGGATGCGGCCGATGCGCGCGAGCAGGGCGTTATCGAAGCTCTGCGCGCCGAGCGAGAGGCGGTTGACGCCGGCGGCGCGGAACTCGCGCAGGCGGCCGGGATCGACGGTGCCGGGATTGGCCTCCAGCGTGATCTCGGCGTCGGACAGCAGCGACAGCCGCGCGC
Organism: Gammaproteobacteria bacterium; assembly: GCA_016716465.1. Classification (NCBI taxonomy): domain Bacteria; kingdom Pseudomonadati; phylum Pseudomonadota; class Gammaproteobacteria; species Gammaproteobacteria bacterium. The sequence continues at coordinate 260,227 of JADJWH010000004.1, read as the reverse complement.
GGACATCGGACAGCAGACGGTCGATGGACGCCGGCGCGAACAGGCTGGGCGTGCCGCCGCCGATGAAGATGCTCTCGACGCGGCGGCCCCAGATGTCGGGCAGCTCCTGCTCGAGGTCGGCCATCAGCGCTGTGAGATAGGCCTGTTCCGGCAGTGCCGCCGCGCTCTCGTGCGAATTGAAATCGCAATAGGGGCATTTGCGCGCGCACCAGGGGATGTGCACGTACAGGGTGAGCGGCGGCGTGGCCTCGAAGCGGAACGACGCCGGCGCCGCGATGCGGGTCAGCGGCACGCGGGTGACGTTCATCGCGCCGGTGCCGCGTGCAGGGCCGCGAGCAGGCGTGCCATCGCCTGGCCGCGATGGCTCAGACGGTTCTTGATCTCCGGCGGCAGCTCGGCCGAGGCGCAGTCGTGGCTCGGCACGTAGAACACCGGGTCGTAGCCGAAACCGTTCGTGCCGCGCGGCTCGAACAGGACACGGCCCTCCCAGGTACCCTGGCAGATCAGCGGCGTTGGATCGAGCGCATGGCGCAAGTAGACGATCAGACACTGGAAGCGCGCACCGCGGCGCTCCACGGGCACCTCGGCGAGCGCGCGCAGCAGCCTGGCCACGTTGTCGCCGTCGCTCGCGCCCGGTCCGGCGTAGCGCGAGGAATAGATGCCGGGGGCGCCGTTCAGGGCGTCGACCTCCAGGCCCGAATCGTCGGCGAGCGCGGGCAGGCCGGAGAGCTGCGCCGCGTTGCGCGCCTTCAGGATCGCGTTCTCGACGAAGCTCAGGCCGGTCTCCTCGGCCTCGGGGATGCCGAGTTCGCCCTGCGCGACCACGCTGAGGCCGGTGCCGGCGAGCAGGGCGGAGAATTCGCCCAGCTTGCCGCGGTTGCTGCTGGCCAGTACGACACGCGACATGGGTTCGCTCCGCTGCGGACGCGCGCCCGGAGAGGGCTCAGTGCGCGAGCGCCTCCTGCTGCCTGTCGATCAGGCGGCCGATGCCCTTGCGCGCCAGTTCGATCATCGCCAGCATCTCGTCCATGCGGAAGGCATGGCCCTCGGCGGTGCCCTGGACCTCGACGAAGGCCTCCGCCTCGTTCATGACCACGTTCATGTCGGTCTCGGCCTCGGAGTCCTCGGCGTAATCGAGATCGAGCACCGGGATGCCGCGATAGATCCCGACCGATACCGAGGCGATGAAGCCGTGCAGCGGATTGTTCTTGATGAGCCCCTGCTTTTTCAGATGGGTGATGGCATCGGCCATGGCGACGTAGCCGCCGGTGATGGACGCGGTGCGGGTGCCGCCGTCGGCCTGGATGACGTCGCAGTCCAGCGTGATGGTGCGCTCGCCCAGCGCCTTGAGATCGACCGCGGCGCGCAGCGAGCGGCCGATCAGGCGCTGGATCTCCTGGGTGCGCCCACCCTGGCGCCCGCGCGCGGCCTCGCGCTGCATGCGTTGTCCGGTGGAGCGGGGCAGCATGCCGTATTCCGCCGTGATCCAGCCCTGCCCGGTGCCCTTGAGGAAGGGCGGGACCTTGGTGTCGATGCTGGCGGTGCACAGCACGCGGGTGTCGCCGAACTCCACCAGGACGGAACCCTCGGCATGCTTGGTGTAGGCGCGGGTCAGCTTGATGGGGCGCAGTTGGTCGGGGGCTCTGCCGCTCGGGCGCATGACGGATCCTTTCTCTTGGGTGTGGGCGGGAAAAACCCTATTATACCCGGAAGCCGGCGGGCCGCGACCCGCCGTGAACGACATCGTCACGCAGGGGAAGCACGCGCCCATGATCCGCAGTATGACCGCTTTTGCCCGCCAGGAACGCAAGACCCCGTGGGGTGTGCTGTGCTGGGAGCTGCGTTCGCTCAATCACCGCTACCTCGAGGTCAGCCTGCGTTTTCCGGAGGAATTCCGCGCGCTGGAGACCCGCGTGCGCGAGGCGATCGGCGCCCGGCTCCGCCGCGGCAAGATCGAGGGCACGCTGCGCTACCAGCCGGTGGCGGCGACGCACACCGAGTTCTCGCTCAACGAGGAGCTGCTGCGGCGCCTGCTCGAGGTCAACAGCCGCATCGAGGGCATGATGGAAAACCCGGCGCGCACACGCTCCATCGATCTGCTCAAGTGGCCCAATGTGCTGCAGGTGGAGGAGCATGATATCGGCCAGCTGCAGGCCGAGGCGGTGAGCCTGCTCGACACGACACTGGGCGAGATGGTCGAGACGCGCCAGCGCGAGGGCGGCATGATCAAGGGACTGATCCTCCAGCGCTGCCAGGAGATCCGGCAGCAGGTTGAGCTGGTGCGCGGACAATTGCCGGTGATCCTCGACGCGCAGCGCAAGAAGCTCAGGGGACGGCTGGAAGAGCTGGAGATCAAGTTCGACACGGCCCGGCTGGAGCAGGAACTGGTCTATCTCGCGCAGAAGATGGATGTGCAGGAGGAGCTCGACCGGCTGCTCGTTCACCTCGAGGAGGTGGAGCGGGTGCTGGATCAGGACGAGGCGATCGGCCGGCGCCTGGATTTCCTGATGCAGGAGTTCAACCGCGAGGCGAACACGCTGGGCTCGAAATCCGTCGATGCCGCGACCACGCGCGCGTCGGTCGAGATGAAGGTCGTCATCGAGCAGATGCGCGAGCAGATCCAGAACATCGAATAATATTTGCTATTGTTATTCAGAGACCTATCTGTTCTGTTGCTGAAAAGATCGTATGGCTGTAATCGCTTGATGGAATAAATGCAGGCAAATCATACCGGGTCCGGCATTCTGTGCGTGCTAGAATTTTACAAAAGCGCAAAAACAGGAGGGGATGTGAAGCTGGCCGGAGTTGGTTTGCAGGGCTTTTTTCTCTGCTTGCTGATGTTTAACCAGTTATCTTACGGCGCCCCGCCACAGCCACCGTTAACTCCGGAGCTTACCCTTAGTTATATTTCCGTAACTGCTTCCAATCCCGTAATAAATGTTGGCAGTACTCAGACGTTTAGTGCTTTAGGCGCTTATAGCGACGCTAGCTCAACTGTGCTTGATGTATACGCGACTGCGATTGCAGGGGGCGGCGGGCATAGCTGTGCCTTGCTAGCCAATGGGCGGGTGCGCTGGGATATAATTTCGATGGTCAGCTAGGCGACGGTACAGGGATAACTACCGGTATCCCGGTGGCGGTAGATGGGGTGAGCACTGCCACGGCGATTGCGGTTGGCGCCGACGGAATATCGCTAGGAGGCGGACACAGTTGTGCATTGTTGGCCAGCGGCCAAATTCAATGTTGGGGAGATAATAGCAGCGGTCAGTTGGGTGATGGTACAAACGTTGATTCCTTGGTGCCTGTGACGGTGAGCGGAATTTCAACCGCCACTGATATTGCCTTGGGATATGGTCACAGTTGCGCATTACTTGCTGATCAGACCGTACAATGCTGGGGATCGCATTATGCCGGTGTAGCCTTTCCTGGCCCCGGCCCTATCCCAAGTACCAGCACGCCGGTGTCAGCAGGTGTCGCTGCCGCCACGGCAATCGCATCCGGAAGAAATCACAGCCGCCTCCGATCAAACTCCGGTGGGAATTAAGCCTGGTCAACTCGGGGATGGTACGGACACAAACTCGGATATTCCTGTGTCCGTGAGCGGCATAAATACAGCTACTGCAATAGTGACGGGGACGCATCATAGTTGCACTTCACTGAGCGACGGTACGATGAAATGCTGGGGGGCGTACCCATTTGAAAGCGCGGTCAAATCTGTTGTGCCGGTAACGGTGGTTGGGGTCGACTCGCTGTCAGCAATCGCTGCCGGAAGTTTTCAGAACCTGGCACTTCTTCAGGACGGTACATTGAAATTCTGGGGAGATACCCCGGTCCCAGTTGTGGGGAGCTTCACTTCACCTGTGTTGGCAATCGATACGATGGATCACAATCTTGCGCTGCTTGCTGATGGCACTGTGCACTACTGGTACGACACCAATAACGTAAATAACAACGGGATTGTGAAGGGGATAGGGGTTGTCTGGAGTAGCAGTGATGAAGCGGTTGCGACTGTGGATCTGGATGGAACGGTTCATGGGTTGAACAATGGCGTTACGACCATTACAGCAACGGTGGGGAATATAAGCGGTAGTATTGGGCTCTCCGTCGGCAATGTGGTTATTCCGAGTTACACCATAGGTGGTGACGTTTCCGGCTTGGTCGGTACTTTGGTGTTGCAGAACAACGGTGGCGATGACCTTTCGGTTTCCGCAAACGGGGGGGTTGTTTTTGACGCAGCCCTTACCAATGGCAGTACGTACGCTGTCACGGTGCAGGCGCAACCGGCCGGCCAGACTTGCGTGGTCGATGGGGGGTCTGGATCAGTCAATGGAGCCAACGTTGTCAACGTGCACGTGGTCTGCGCCAATGATACCCATACGATCGGAGGCGTGATTTCCGGGTTGAGTGGTACGCTTGTGCTGCAAAATAACGGCGCAGACGACCTGCCTCTTTCGGCGAACGGCGATTTTATCTTCTCCACGCCTCTGTCTGCCGGGGCAGGCTACAGTATCGCTATCTCGCAACAGCCTGATGGGTATGTCTGCGCGGTATCAGATGGTGTTGGTGCCATGGGAACTGCTGACATTGTTGATGTAACTGTCACATGCCTGCTCGCAGCCACCAATGCTGATAATGATGAAGGTGGCGGAGGGGCGGTGGATTTTCTGCTATTGAGTGGGCTGATTCTGAGTTTAATGATTCGATCACGTCAATTCCGAGTACAAGCAGTGAGGAAATGCCATTGAACGGTACGTCAATCCCTCCGCGCGAAGGTTTCGTCCCCGGCACGCTGTTCATCGTGTCGGCGCCCTCGGGCGCGGGCAAGACCAGCCTGGTGCGGGCGCTGCTGGCCGATGACACCGGAGTCTCGGTGTCGGTCTCGTTCACCACGCGTCCGCCGCGGGCCGGTGAGCGCGAGGGCATCGACTATCATTTCGTGGAGCGCGAGCGCTTCCTCGCCATGATCGAGGCGGGCGAGTTTCTGGAACACGCCGAGGTGTTCGGCAATTACTACGGTACCGGACGGATGGAGGTGGCGTCCCGGCTCGCGCAGGGCTCCGATGTCATCCTGGAGATCGACTGGCAGGGCGCCCAGCAGGTGCGCCAGGCCTTTCCGGAGGCGGTCGGGATCTTCATCCTGCCGCCCTCGGGCGAGGTGCTGCGCGAACGCCTGAATGGCCGCGGGAAGGATGCCCCGGCCGTCATAGAGCGCCGCCTGCAGGCCGCGGTCGAGGAGATATCCCATTATTCCGAGTACGATTTCATCGTCATCAACGATCATTTCGAGGCGGCGCTGGCCGATCTGCGCGCCATCCTGCGCGCCGAGCGCCTGCGCCTCTCGCTGCAGGCGGAGCGTCACCAGGCCCTGCTGCAGGGGCTGCTGAAATAACCCTCCCCGCATCCCGCCGGCGTGTGCCGGATCTGAAAACCGGTATAATGGGCCCCATGGCGCGGCTGAATAGCGCGCGCGAACAATGACTTGACGAAATGGAGAATGACACCGCATGGCACGCATCACCGTAGAAGACTGTCTCGATCACATCCCCAACCGCTTCGATCTCGTGCTGGTCGCCAGCAAGCGCGCGCGCCAGCTCAGCAAGGGCAGGGAGCCGACGCTGCCCTGGGACAACGACAAGCCGACCGTGCTCGCGCTGCGCGAGATCGCCGAGGGCAACGTGGATTTCTCGATCCTGCACGAGGCCAGCGCGCGCGCGGAGCTGGATGAGGCCGTGACGGAGCAGGACGATTTCCGCCAGCGCCTGGAGCAGGAGCTCCAGCAGGAACTGCAGCAGGAGTTCCGCCAGGAGGTGCCGGCCCAGCGGGACGATCAGGACCTGGAAGACTGAACGGCATGACGGGATAGCCCTTGAAGCGGACCGAACAGGCAACGCGTATCGATTCCAGCCTGCCGCAGCATGTGGACCCCGATTTTTTGCTCGACGATCTGTGCGCCGTCCTGGCGGCGTATCTCAGCGCGGACCAGATCGATGAGGTGAGGCGGGCGCACCAGTTCAGCGCCCGCGCCCATCTCGGCCAGCAGCGCCTCTCGGGCGAGCCCTACATCAGCCATCCGCTCGCGGTGGCGCGCATCCTCGCCGAGATGCGCCTCAACACCGAGTGCATCGTCGCCGCGATCCTGCACGACGTGCTCGAGGACACGCCCGTCACCAAGGAGCAGATCGCCGTGGAGTTCGGCGCCGAGGTGGCGGAGCTGGTCGACGGCGTCAGCAAGCTGACCCAGATCGAATTCGAGACCCGCCGCGAGGCGCAGGCGGAGAACTTCCGCAAGATGCTCCTCGCCATGGTGCAGGACATCCGCGTCATCATCATCAAGCTCGCCGACCGCCTGCACAACATGCGCACGCTGACCGCGTGCTCGCCCGAGACCCGCCGCCGCATCGCGCACGAGACGCTGGAGATCTACGCGCCGATCGCCAACCGTCTGGGCATGAACACCATCCGCACCGAACTGCAGGAACTCGGCTTCGCCGAATACTACCCGGCGCGTCATCGCGTGCTGGCCGAGTCGGTGCGCAAGGCGCGCGGCAACCGGCGCGAGATCGTCGGCAAGATCAAGGACGCGATCGAGCAGCGCCTGGCCCAGGAAGGGCTGGCGGGCCGGGTGGTCGGACGCGAGAAACACCTCTACAGCATCTACGAGAAGATGCGCGTCAAGCGCCTGAGCTTCTCCGAGGTGTTCGACGTCTACGCCTTCCGCGTCATCGTCGACAGCGTCGACAGTTGTTACCGCGCGCTCGGCATGGTGCACAATCTGTACAAGCCGGTGCCGGGCCGCTTCAAGGACTACATCGCGATCCCGAAGGCGAACGGCTATCAGTCCCTGCACACCGTGCTGTTCGGTCCCTACGGCGTGCACATCGAGGTGCAGATCCGTTCCGAGGACATGGAGATGGTGTCCGAGGCCGGCGTCGCCGCGCACTGGCTGTACAAGCTGGGCGACGGCGGTCCGGCCAGCAGCGGGGCGCAGAAGCGCGCGCGCGAGTGGATGAGCGGACTGCTCGAGATCCAGAAGAACGCCGGCAACTCGCTCGAATTCCTCGAGAACGTCAAGATCGACCTGTTCCCGGACGAGGTCTACGTGTTCACGCCGCGCGGTAAGATCATGGCGTTGCCGCGCGGCGCGACCCCGGTGGATTTTGCCTACGCCGTGCATACCGACATCGGCAACACCTGCGTGGCCGCCAAGATCGACCGCCGCCTGGCGCCGCTGTCCACCACCCTGTCGAGCGGACAGACCGTCGAGATCATCACCTCGCCCGGCGGGGCGCGGCCCAATCCGGCCTGGCTCAATTTCGTGGTGACGGGCAAGGCGCGCGCCACGATCCGCAATTATCTCAAGAACCTCAAGCGCGAGGAGTCGATCGAGGTCGGCCGTCGCCTGCTGGATCAGGCCCTGCTGAAGGCCTATTCCAGTTCCATCGCCGATCTCGATCCCGACAAGGTGCGCATCCTGCTGGCGGAGTTCAAGTCGCCCGGGCTGGATCACCTGTTCGAGGAGATCGGTCTCGGCAACCGCCTGGCGCCGCTGGTGGTCAAGCGCCTGATGGAGGTGTTGACCGCGGAGAAGGCGCGCAGCCGCGTGCGGCCCGGCGGCATCAAGAACGTGATCACGCGCTACATGCCGGCCTGGCTGGGCGGGTCGCGCACGCCGACGCGGCCGCTGTCCATCAAGGGCACCGAAGGCATGGTGGTGACCTTCGCGAAATGCTGTTATCCGATCCCGGGCGATGCCATCCAGGGTTTCGCCTCGGCCGGTCGCGGCGTGGTGATCCATACCGAGTCGTGCAAGAACATCAAGGAATTCCGCAACCAGCCCGAGAAGTGGATCGACGTCCAGTGGGAGCCGGGCATCCAGGGCGAGTTCCCGGTCGAGATCCGCGTCGAGGCGCTCAACCGCCGCGGCGTGCTCGCCACCGTCGCGGCCGCGATCGCGGGGATGGACGTCAACATCAACAATGTCTCGATCGACGAGCACGACGGCAGTCACAGCAGCATCGCCTTCAACATCGGGGTGCAGAACCGCGTGCATCTGGCGCGCGTGATGCGCCGCATCCGCACGCTGGATGGCGTGGTCAAGATCTATCGCAAAAAGGCCTGAGACCGGCGCACCCGGCAGTTCAGATTAACGAGGAGGGGTAATGGCAGTACGAGAGGCGATCCATACCGACGACGCGCCGGGCGCAATCGGCACTTATTCACAGGCGGTCAGGGTGGGCGACACGGTCTATCTGTCGGGCCAGATCCCGCTCGATCCGGCCACCATGGAAATGGTCTCCGGCGGTTTCGAGGCGCAGGCGGTCAGGGTGTTCGAGAACCTGCAGGCGGTGGCGGTGGCGTCCGGCGGCAGCTTCGCCGACATCGTCAAGCTGAACGTCTACCTCGCGGATCTCGCCAATTTTCCCCAGGTCAATGCGGTGATGGGACGCTATTTCACGCCGCCCTATCCCGCGCGCGCCGCGGTGCAGGTGGCGGCGCTCCCGCGCGGGGCGGCGATCGAGATCGACGCCGTGATGCACCTGTAGGATTCATGCGCCCGTCCTGTCCACTCCGTCGCCGGTGACGGATGCGCGCCGTGGTCTCCCGCGCGAACGCACAGCAGGAAGGGCTATCCCTGTCCTCACCCGTCGGCCGCCTGAAGCGGGTCAGCCCCCATCTGGAGGATCTGCTCGCACGGCTGGAGATCCGCACCGTGCAGGACCTGCTGTTTCATCTCCCGATCCGTTACCAGGATCGCACCCGGGTGGCGCCGATCGGAACCCTGCAGGCGGGCGATGAGGCGGTGATCGAGGGCGAGGTGCTGTTGACCGAGATCCGTTACGGCCGCCGCCGCATGCTGTTGTCCCGGCTCGGCGATGGCACCGGCACCATCACGCTGCGCTTTTTCCATTTCAGCGCCCGCCAGCAGGAGGGGCTCGCGCGCGGGGTGCGCCTGCGCTGCTACGGCGAGGTCCGGGGCGGCCCCGGCAGTCTGGAGATGGCGCATCCGGAATACCGGCGCGCCGATGCCGCGTCCGAGCGCGCGGAGGAGCCGGGCCTGACGCCGGTCTATCCCGTCACGGCGGGTCTGCGCCAGTCCTCGCTGCGCGGGCTCGTTGCCCAGGCGCTGGAGTGTTCCGCCGCCGCGGCCGGAGAGCATGACCCCCTGAGGGAATTGCTGCCCGCCGAGGTGATTGCGCGGCATGGATTCGGTGAGTTGCGCGCGGCCCTGTTCTATCTGCACCGGCCGCCGCCCGCGGCCGATCTGCAGGCCCTGCTCGACGGTTCGCATCCGCTGCGCAGGCGGCTCGCCTTCGAGGAACTGCTGGCGCACCAGCTCAGCCTGCGCATGCTGCGCGCCGGCATGCAGCATCATCGGGCGCCTGTCTGCGCTGTCCCGGGCGAATTGCGCGCGCGCTTTCTCGCGGCCCTGCCCTTCGTGCCGACCGCGGCCCAGCGCCGCGTGATCGCAGAGATCGAGGCGGATCTGCGGCGGTCGCAGCCGATGCAACGCCTGGTGCAGGGCGATGTCGGCTCCGGCAAGACGGTGGTCGCCGCCGCCGCCGTGCTGCAGGCCGTCGAAGCGGGCTGCCAGGCGGCCGTCATGGCGCCGACCGAGCTGCTGGCCGAACAGCATTACCGCAATATCGCCGCCTGGCTGCGGCCGCTCGGCATCGAGGTGATCCACCTCGCCGGCAAGTCTCGCGCCGGTGCGCGCGCCCAGGCGCTGGAGGCGATCCGTTCCGGGCGGGCGGCGGTGGCGGTCGGGACCCATGCCCTGTTTCAGCAGGACGTGGTCTTCGCCGCGCTCGGGCTGGTGGTGGTGGACGAGCAGCACCGCTTCGGGGTGCATCAACGGCTGGCGCTGCGCGAGAAGGGGCGCGATGGCGGACGCTACCCCCACCAGCTGATCATGACGGCGACGCCGATCCCGCGCACCCTGATGATGACCGCCTACGCCGATCTCGACTGTTCTATCATCGACGAGCTGCCGCCGGGCCGGCAGCCGGTGACGACGGTGATCGTGCCGGATGCGCGCCGCGCCGAGGTGATCGAGCGCGTGCGCGAGGTGTGCCGGCGCGGCCAGCAGGCCTACTGGGTCTGCACGCTGATTGAGGAATCGGAGGCGCTGCAGTGCCAGGCCGCGCAAGAGGCGTCGGAGCTGCTGCGCGAGGCGCTGCCGGACCTCGCCGTCGGACTGCTGCACGGGCGCATGAAGCCGGCGGAGAAGGAGGCGGTGATGGCGGCGTTCAAGGACGGCGCCATCCAGCTGCTGGTCGCGACCACCGTCATCGAGGTCGGCGTGGACGTGCCCAACGCGGGCCTGATGATCATCGAGAACGCCGAGCGGCTCGGCCTGGCCCAGTTGCACCAGTTGCGCGGGCGCGTCGGCCGCGGCAGCGAAAAAAGCGCCTGTGTGCTGATGTATCATAGCCCCTTGTCGGAGCGCGGCCGCCTGCGCCTCGCCGCGCTGCGCGATACCGGCGACGGCTTCGAGATCGCGCGGCGCGATCTGGAGCTGCGCGGACCGGGCGAGATCCTCGGTGTGCGCCAGGCGGGGATCGCGCAGCTGCGCACGGCCGATGTGGTGCGCGACCAGGAACTGATCCCCGCCGCGGGGCAGTGCGCCGCGCTGCTGCTGGAGCATTACCCGGAGCGGGTAAGTCCGCTGATCCGGCGCTGGCTGGGCGACCGGCCGCGCTACGGCGCGGTATGATCCCGGCCGCAGGGACAGGTGACCTTGAGGGATAGAGCAGACGGTGGCATACAAGGGATTCAACTGCCGCGGCGGGCCGTGCTGGCGCCCGCTCGACGTCCGTCTGCGCCGCCGGGTGCCGGTGGAACAGCTGCACTGGCTGGTCGACGCCACATCGCTGACCCGGCGCCTGCGCCAGCTCTGTCCGCGCGGTTTCAGGGTGCATCTGCTCGCGCAGCGCTGGCAGCGGCCCTTGCGCAACGAGCGGCGCGCGCTCGGCCTGCCGGATCATGAATTCGCCCTGGTGCGCGAGGTGCTCCTGGCCTGCGGCGACACCCCCTGGGTGTTCGCGCGCACGGTCATACCCGCCGGCACGCTGCGCGGCGATCTGCGGCGCTTCGCCCGGCTGGGCGATCGCCCGCTGGGCGAACTGCTGTTTTCCACCCGCGGCATGCGCCGCGGGGCGATCGAGGTCGCCGAGATCCGCCCGGGGCAGCCGCTGTACCGCGAACTGGCCGGCGGTCGCGACGCGGCCGTGATCTGGGGCCGGCGTTCCGTCTTTACGCTGGGCGGTCGTCCGCTGCTGGTGGGCGAGATCTTCCTGCCGGCGCTCACGGGCGCGCGCGGATGAGCGCGCCGCTCACGCCGGGCGCGCGCCTGTCCGCCTACGTCCGCCTGATGCGGCTGGACCGGCCGATCGGCAGCCTGCTGCTGCTGTGGCCGACGCTGTGGGCGCTGTGGATCGCGGGCGCAGGGCGGCCGGATGTCGGGGTAGTGCTCGTGTTCGTCCTCGGCGTTGTGTTGATGCGCTCGGCCGGGTGCACGATCAACGACTTCGCCGACCGCGACTTCGATCCGCACGTGGCGCGCACCCGCGAGCGTCCGCTGGCGCGCGGGCAGGTGGCGCCGAGCGAGGCGGTGGCGCTGTTCGTCGTACTCTCCCTCGCCGCCTTCGCGCTGGTGCTGACCATGAACCGGCTCACCGTACTGCTATCCCTGGTCGGCGCGGCACTCGCGGCGAGCTATCCGTTCATGAAACGCTACACCGACCTGCCGCAGGTCTATCTCGGCCTCGCCTTCGGCTGGGCGGTGCCGATGGCCTTCGCGGCGCAGACCGGCGCCGTGCCGGGCATCGGCTGGCTGCTGTATCTCGCCACCCTGTTGTGGACCGTGGCCTACGATACCGAATACGCCATGGTCGACCGGGCGGACGATCTGCGCATCGGGGTGCGCTCGACGGCCATCCTGTTCGGTTCCGCCGACCGCTTCGCGGTCGGCGCGCTGCACGCGGCCGCGCTGCTGGTGCTGGCCGTGATCGGCGCATACCTGCGGCTGGGACCGGCGTATTACGCCGGCCTCCTCGCGGCGGCGGCACTCGCCGTGTATCAGCAGTATCTGATCCGCGCGCGCGAACCCGCGCACTGCTTCCGTGCCTTCCTCAACAACAACTGGTTCGGCGCGGCGGTATTCGCCGGACTGGCCGCGCACTACCTCGGCTGAGCCTCGCGGGCGGCGGCGCGATTGCCATCGCCGGGACAATCGGGTCAAATATGGGCATTTTCCAGCTCCGCGCGCCGGCCCGGGCGGCGCGCGATGAGGGACAGGGAGACACGATGATGCAGCACGACCGGGTGACCGGCGGCCTGGGCAGCGGCGAGGCGCCGGCGCGCCTGTATGAACTGAACGAGACCGAGGTGCGCCAGATCCGGCAGCTGGGCGCCGCGGTGATCACGACCGAGGCGGCCGCGGTGCAGGCGCTGGTGGAGCGCATCGGCGACGGTTTCGTCACGGCCTGCCGCTACCTGCTGGCGTGCACGGGCCGCATCGTCGTGCTCGGCATGGGCAAGTCCGGCCACATCGGCGGCAAGATCGCGGCGACGCTGGCCAGCACCGGCAGTCCCGCGTTCTTCGTCCATCCCGGCGAGGCCAGCCACGGCGACCTCGGCATGATCACGCCGCGCGACGTGGTGCTCGCCATCTCCAACTCGGGCGAGACCGAGGAACTGCTGACCATCCTGCCGCTGATCAAGCGGCTCGGCGTGCCCCTGATCGCGCTGACCGGGCGCGCCGAATCGACGCTGGCGCGCGCCGCCGACGTCAATCTCGACGTCAGCGTCGCGCAGGAGGCCTGTCCGCTCGGGCTCGCGCCGACCTCGAGCACCACGGCGACGCTGGTCATGGGCGACGCGCTCGCGGTCTCCCTGCTCGAGGTGCGCGGGTTCACCGCGGAAGACTTCGCGCGCTCGCACCCCGGCGGCCGGCTGGGCCGGCGCCTGCTGCTGCTGATCCGCGACATCATGCACACGGGGGAGGCCATACCCGTCGTGGACGAGGGCGTGCTGCTGAGCCAGGCGCTGGTCGAGATGACGCGCAAGGGGCTCGGCATGACGGCCGTGGCCGGCGCGGACGGCCGGCTGGCGGGCATCTTCACCGACGGCGACCTGCGCCGCGTGCTCGACCGGCGGCTGGACGTGCATGTCACGCCGATCGCCGCCGTGATGACGCGCAACTGCAAGACCGCCGCCGCCGGCATGCTGGCGGCCGAGGCGCTGGAAATGATGGAGAAACACCGCATCAGCGCCCTGCTGGTGGTGGACGGCGAACGGCGCCTGCTCGGCGCGCTCAATATGCACGACCTGCTGCGCGCGGGCGTGGTCTAGGGATTTCGCATGGGTGAACTGCAGCAGCTCAGACAGGATGTGAAAGACAAGGCCAGAAGTATCCGCCTCGTCATCTTCGACGTCGACGGCGTGCTGACCGACGGCGGCCTGGTCATCGATACCGAAGGGCGCGAACACAAGGTGTTCCATTCGCGCGACGGCCACGGCATGAAGATGCTGCAGCAGTCCGGCGTCGAGATCGGCATCATCTCCGGGCGTGATACCCCCGCGGTCACGCACCGCATGGCCGGACTCGGCATCCGCCATGTCTATCAGGGGCAGCAGGACAAGCTGCCCGCCTTCCGCGAGCTGATCGGGCGCCTCGGGCTGGTGCCGGCGCAGGTGGCCTACGTCGGCGACGACGTGGTCGACCTCCCGCTGCTGCGCCGCGTCGGCCTGGCCGTCGCGGTGCAGGATGCCCACGAGCTGGTGCGGCGCCACGCGCACTGGGTGACGGCGTGCGGCGGCGGCCGCGGTGCGGCACGCGACGTGTGCGAGCTGATCATGGATGCCCAAGGTACCCTGGCGCCGCGCATGGAAGACTATCTGGCGCTCGACTGAGCCCGGTACGGAAGCATGCGCCTGTCCGTCGATATACGTCTGCTGACGGTCGCGCTGCTGGCCGCGGCGGCGGCCGCGAGCTGGTGGTGGTCGCGGCAGCAGGAGGGGCCGGAGCGCGTGCCGGAGGCGGCACAGGCCGATCGGGCGGATTATTATCTCATCGGGTTCGAGCTTGCCGAGATGGATGCGGCGGGCGCGGTGGTGCACCGGCTCGACGCCGATGATCTGTATCATTATCCGGACAGCGCAACATCGACGCTGACGCGTCCGCGCCTGATCGTGTATGAAGACGGCCGGGCGGCCTGGGACATCGCCGCGCTGCGCGGCACCGCCTCGGAACGGGAGCGCCTGATCAATCTGCAGGGCGACGTCCGCGTGAACTACAGCGGGGTCGGTCCGGGGGAGGACGTGCGGATGTATACGAATGAGCTGGACGTGTGGCCGGACAGCAAGCTGGCGGAGACGCGTGCGGCGGTGCGCATCGAGGAGCGTTCGGGGGTCACGCGCGGGGTGGGCCTGAGCGCCGATCTCGAGCGGCGGCGCACCGTGCTGCATGCCGATGTACGGGGTGATTATGCGCCCTAGCCTGCCCGCGCTCCTGCTGGCCGGCGCCGCGTTGCTGGGACCGGGGCCTTGTCTCGCACTGTCGAGCGATCGCGAACAGCCCATCCATATCGAGGCCGACCGCTTCGAGGCCGACGACGTCAAGCATGTCGGCACCTACCGTGGCAACGTGCGTTACAGCCAGGGCACCACGCGGCTCGAGGCGGACACGGTCGTGATCCATTACGACGCGGAACGGAACTTCACCCGCCTGCAGGCGGAAGGACAGCCGGCGCGGTTCAGCCAGCGGCTCGACGGCAAGTCCGAAGACATGCGCGGTGAGGCGCTGCGCATCGAGTACACCGTCGAGCCGGAGCGCCTGGTGCTGCGGCAGCAGGCCCATGTGTGGAACGGGGGCGACGAGTTCGCGGGCGAGCTCATCACCTACGATATCGCCGTGGACCGCATCGTCGCGCGGCGGGGCGAGGCGGAAGAGGGGCGCGTGCAGGTGGTGATCCAGCCGCGTCAGACCGCGCCTGCCGAGGCGGAGTCCCGCCCGCAGGCGGGGACGGATGGGCGCTGAAGCATCGCTCATGGATGTGCTCGGCATCAGCGATATCTCCAAGCGTTATCGCGCGCGCGCGGTCGTCAACGGCGTGTCGATGGACATCAGCAGCGGCGAAGTGGTCGGCCTGCTGGGCCCCAACGGCGCGGGCAAGACCACCTGTTTCTACATGATCGTCGGGCTAATCCCGTGCGACCGGGGGGCGATCCGCCTCAACGACCGAGATATCACCGCCTTTCCGATGCACGCGCGCGCGCGCCTGGGTATCGGCTACCTGCCACAGGAGCCGTCGGTGTTTCGCAAGCTCAGCGTGGCGGACAATGTGCGTGCGATCCTGCAGACGCGGCGCGATCTCGACCGCGCCGGGCAGGAACGGCGGGTGGATGAACTGCTCGACGAACTGCATATCGGCCATCTGCGCGACGCCATCGGCATGAGCCTGTCGGGGGGGGAGCGCCGGCGCGTGGAAATTGCGCGCACGCTGGCCATGGAGCCGCGTTTCGTGCTGCTGGATGAGCCCTTCGCCGGGGTCGATCCCATATCCGTACTGGATATTCAGCGCATAATCAAATACCTGAGCAACAAGGGGATCGGGATCCTGATTACCGATCACAATGTCAGGGAGACCCTGGGAATCTGCCAGCGCGCCTATATCATGAATGAGGGCGAGATCCTGATCGCGGGCCGGCCGGACGAGATCCTGCTGAGCGAGCGCGTGCGCGAGGTCTACCTCGGTCACGATTTCCGTCTTTAGGCGATAATCTACAGGTTGATCATGGACGTAAGTGGGGTACACTGTATTCCCTTTTGGGATCTACGTTAAAATTCGCGTTCTCACGGCAGCAGGAAGTATCCGCGGTTAATGAAGCAGACCCTCCAAATCCGTCTCGGCCAGTCGCTGACCATGACCCCGCAGCTGCAGCAGGCGATCCGCCTGCTGCAGCTTTCGACCCTCGATCTGCGTGAGGAGATTCAGCAGGCGCTGGATTCGAATCCGATGCTGGAGGCGGTGGAGGACGGCGCTTCCGACGACGGCGAGCCGATGGCGGCGGAAGGGACGGAGTTCGCGTCCGCGCCGACCGTTTCCAGCCCTGCATCGGCGGCCGAGCCCGAGGAGGTGCACGACTCCGCCATGGATCTGCGCGACGCGGTGGCCGGACTCGACATGGCCGCCGGCGATGACCTGCCGGTGGACAGCGTATGGGAGGATGTCTACGACAGCGCCGTCGTTCCGCGTGGCCAGGGCGCCGAGCTGGAAGGCGGCGACTTCGAATTTCAGTCCGGAGCGTCGGAAACACTGCGCGAACACCTGCTGTGGCAGATGAGCATGACGCCGTTCAGCCAGCGTGACCAGGCCATCGCCATCGCCATTATCGACGCGGTGAACGACCGTGGTTATCTGGCCGTGCCACTGGATGAGATCCACGAGGGACTCAACGCGGAACTGGGCGACGTGGATCTGGACGAGGTGCAGGCGGTGCTGCATCAGGTGCAGAATTTCGACCCCGTCGGGGTTGCCGCGCGCGACCTGCGCGAATGCATGCTGATCCAGCTGCAGCATCTGGACGGCGGCGTGCCGCTGCTGGACAAGGCGCGGGAACTGGTCGCCGATCAGCTCGACCTGCTCGCGAACCGCGAGTACGCCCAGCTCGCGCGCCGCCTCAAGTGCACGCAGCAGGAGTTGCAGCAGATCGTCGCCCTGGTGCAGTCGCTCAACCCCCGTCCGGGCAACCTGATCACGGACCGGAAGGTGGAGTACATCATCCCTGACGTGATCGTCACCAGGGACAAGAACAGCTGGAAGGTCGAGCTCAATCCGGAAGCGATGCCCCGGGTGCGCATCAATGCCAGCTATGCGAGCCTGGTCAAGCGGGCGGACAACAGCAACGACAATACGTACATGCGCAACCAGCTGCAGGAGGCGCGCTGGTTCGTCAAGAGCCTGCAGAGCCGGAACGAGACGCTGCTCAAGGTGGCGAGCTGCATCGTCGAACGCCAGCGCGGATTCCTCGAGCACGGCGAGGAGGCGATGAAGGCGCTGGTGCTGCACGACATCGCGGAGGCGGTCGAGATGCACGAGTCCACCATCTCGCGCGTCACCACCCAGAAATACATGTACACCCCGCGCGGCATCTTCGAGTTGAAATATTTCTTCTCGAGCCACGTCAGCACCGCCAGCGGCGGGGAATGCTCCGCCACCGCGATCCGCGCCCTGATCAAGAAGCTGGTCGCCGCCGAAGACGGCGGCAAACCGCTCAGCGACAGCAAGATCGCCCAGTTGCTCAAACAGCAGGGCATCAATGTCGCGCGCCGTACCATCGCCAAGTATCGTGAGGCTCTCGCGATCCCTTCGTCGAGCGAGCGGAAGCGCCTGATATGAAACCCGATCCCCTTTCCCGCGTACAATCCCGGTTGCCGGAGTCGTCATGAATCGAGTCGGAGAGCTGTTAACCCCCTCCAGGGTCGCGTGCCGCAACATCGTGGGCAGCAAGAAGCGCGCCTTCGAGATGCTCAGTGAACTGGTGTCGAAGGGCGAGCCCCGGCTGAACCAGTCCGAGGTGTTCGCCAGCCTGATCGAGCGCGAACGGCTGGGCTGCACCGGGCTCGGGCATGGCGTCGCCATCCCGCACGGGCGCCTGAAGGGGCTCAATCACGCCGTGTGCGCCTTCATGAAGCTGAATCGCGGGGTCGATTACGATGCCGCGGACGAGAAGGCGGTGGACATGATCTGCGCCCTGCTGGTCCCGGAGCAGTCCACGCAGGAGCACCTCGATATCCTGGCGACCCTGGCCGAGATGTTCAGCGATCCCGCGTTTTGCGCGCAGGTCCATGCCGCGAAGAGCGATGAGGAGGTGTATCGGCTGCTGGTGTCGTGGCAGCCGGCGGAGAATGAACGGGCGGCCGGCCCGGCGACATAGCCTGCCCGTATGGGAAAAGCGCTCACAGTCTCCACCCTGTACGACGAATATCGGGCGAGGCTGGGATTGACCTGGGCCGCGGGGCACGGCGGAGCCGCCCGTGAGCTGCGCGGAATGCAGGACGCCGCCGCGCTCGACCGTCCCTTCGATTCCGGCGCCGGCCATCTCAACCTGATCCACCCCAACCGCATCCAGGTGCTGGGCCCCGCCGAGGCGGGTTATCTGGAACAATTGCAAGGCGATACCCGCGCCGAGCACCTGCGGCGGATATTCGCCGCGGCGCCAGCCTGCGTGATCGTTTCGGACGGCCTGCCGATCGCGGACGATCTCCGCGCGCAGGCGGACGCGGGCGCCGTGGCGCTGTTTTCCGCGCCGCTGCCGGATTACAAGATCATCAGCCACCTGCAGTACTATCTGTCGAACGCCCTGGCCGATCGCCTGATCCTGCACGGGGTATTCATGGAAGTGCTCGGCATCGGGGTGCTGCTCACCGGCAAGAGCGGTGTCGGCAAGAGCGAACTCGCGCTCGAACTGATCAGCCGCAACCACCGCCTGATCGCGGACGATGCCCCCGAGTTCAGGCGCACCGCGCCGGACATACTCAACGGCTCCTGTCCGGCCGGGTTGAGCGGCTTTCTCGAGGTGCGCGGGCTGGGCGTGCTCGATATCCGCGCCATGTTCGGCGACAGCGTGATCAAGCCCGACAAGAACCTGCGCCTGATCATTCACCTGCAGCAGATGAGCGGGGACGAACTGGCGGCCATCGACCGCCTGCAGGGCAGCCGCCAGCGCCGCACCATTCTCGACGTCGAGGTGCCGCAGATCACGCTGCCGGTGGCGCCGGGGCATAACCTCGCCGTGCTGGTGGAGGGGGCGGTGCGCAACCACATCCTGCTGCTGAAAGGGTACAATGCGGCGCAGACATTCAGCGAACGTCAACAGCGCATGATCCTGGGGGAGGGTGCATGAGGTTGTTGGTCATCAGTGGCCTGTCCGGCTCCGGCAAGAGCATCGCGCTGCAGGCGCTGGAAGATCTTGACTACTATTGCGTGGACAACCTGCCGCTCAGCCTGCTGCCGCAGTTCGTCGACCAGATCGTGGCCACGGCGGAGAAGCGCAACATCGAGAACGTGGCGGTCGGCATCGACGCGCGCAACCTGTCGCGCGACCTCGGCCGCTTCGGCGACATTCTCGACGAGATCCGCAAGCCCGGCCTCGATTGCAGCGTGATCTTTCTCGGCGCCGCCGACAACGTGCTGATCAAGCGCTTCAGCGAGACCCGCCGCAAGCACCCGCTCACCCGTGTCGACGTCTCCCTGCTGGAGGCGATCGCGGTCGAACGCGAGCTGCTGGCGCCGATCGCCGCCAGCGCCGACCTCCATATCGATACCAGCAACTTCAACGTACACCAGCTGCGCGGCGTGATCCGCGAACGCGTCGCCCAGCACAAGTCCGCCTCGCTCTCGATCCTGTTCATGTCGTTCGGCTACAAGTACGGCATCCCCACCGACGCGGATTTTGTTTTCGACGTGCGCTGCCTGCCCAATCCGCACTGGGACCCGACGCTGCGCATGCGCAAGGGCAACGATCCGGAGGTGATCCGCTTCCTGGGCCAGCAGCCCGCGGTAGTGCGCATGTACGATGACATCCGTGCCTTTCTCGAGCGCTGGATCCCGAGCTTCGAGGCGGAGAACCGCAACTACATGTCGGTCGCGATCGGCTGCACCGGCGGCCAGCACCGCTCGGTGTATCTGGCGGAGAGCCTGGCGGCGCATTTCAGGCAGTCGCGCGCCGGCGTGATGACGCGGCACCGGGAGCTGCGATGAGCGTCGGCCTGTGCCTGATCTCGCACAATCGCATCGGCGAGGCGCTGCTCGAAACCGCGGTGTCGATGCTGGGCGGACAGCCACTGCCGGCGGCGGTGATCGCCGTGACGCCGGCGAGCGATCCGGCGCAGGTGCTCGAGCGCGCGCGCGCGGCGGTGCGTGAGCTGGATCAGGGCGACGGCGTCATCGTGCTGACGGACATGTTCGGCTCGACTCCCAGCAATATCGCCACCGCGCTCAAGCGCGACAACGAGCATGTGACCGTCATCGCCGGCGTCAACCTACCGATGCTGGTCCGCCTGATGAACTATCCCCGCCTCGGCATGGTGCAGCTGAAGGACAAGGCCCTGAGCGGCGGACGCGAGGGCATATTCAGCTGCGGTCCGGAGGGGGAGGTGTAATGGCGGCGCGCAGAACGGTCACCATCGTCAACCGTCTCGGCCTGCACGCGCGCGCCGCGGCCAAGCTGGTCACGCTGGCCTCCGAGTTCGAGTCCGACATCCACCTGGTGCGCGGCGCGCGCCAGGTGAACGGCAAGAGCATCATGGGCGTGATGATGCTGGCGGCCGCCCAGGGCACCGAGATCGAACTCGTCGCGGACGGCCGCGACGAGGCGGCCGCCCTGCAGAAGCTGGAGGATCTCATCAGGCAGCGTTTCGGCGAGGAAGTGTAACGGATCGGCGCGCGGCCGGGCGGCATCCGGTCGCGGGCGCATCGGCACCGGAGGGATGCGATCCCATGAGTCTGGTATTGAGCGGCATCAGCGTCACCCGGGGCGTCGCCATCGGCAAGGCCGTGATCCTCCATCACGAACAGCCCGAGATCGGCGAGCACACGATACCCAGGCCGCTGCTGCAGGAAGAGATCACGCGTTACCGCGCGGCGCACAGGAAGGCCAGGCAGCAACTGCGCGACATCCGCAAGCGCATCCCCGCCGATACCCCCGGCGACATCACCGCCTTCATGGACGCCCACCTGCTCATGCTCGATGACGGCGTACTGAGCGAGGCCCCGGTCAAGATCATGCGCGCCCGGCAATGCAACGCCGAGTGGGCGCTGAAGCTGCAGCGGGACACCCTGGTGCGCGTGTTCGAGGAGATGGACGATCCTTATCTGCGCACCCGCAGGGACGATGTCGATCACGTGGTCAACCGCATCCTGCGCAATCTCCAGGGGCGGTATGACCCGGGCCACGACGGCCGCGCCGGCCAGCTGCGCGGCGCCGTCCTGATCGCCGGCGATGTCTCGCCGGCGGAGACCCTGCTGATGCATCAGCAGGGTATCGCCGCCGTGGTGACGGAGTACGGCGGTCCCAATTCCCATACCGCCATCCTGGCGCGCAGCCTGGGATTGCCCGCGGTGGTCGGGGTGCATCACCTGCGCCGCTATCTGCGCAGCGGCGAGGCGCTGGTGGTTGACGCCGAGAACGGCATGGTGCTCGCCGGCGCGGACGCGGGCGAGCTGGCCTATTATCGCCTGCGCCAGCGCGAGGAGCGGCGGCATGTCGCCGAGCTGAACAAGCTGCGCGAACGCCCGGCGGTGACCCGCGACGGCCACGTCGTCGCGTTGATGGCCAACGTGGAACTGCCCGAGGAGGCCAGCGCCGCCCATAGGCTCGGCGCCGCCGGGGTAGGCCTGCTGCGCACCGAGATGCTGTTTCTCAACCGGGAGACGCTGCCGGAAGAGGACGAGCAATACGAGGCCTATCTGCGCGTGGTGCGGGCGATGAAGGGCGCGCCGGTCACGATACGCACCCTGGACCTCGGCGCGGACAAGTGTCTCGGCAAGGAACCGCGGACGCCGGCGGCGAGCAATCCGGCGCTGGGTCTGCGCGCGATCCGCTGGTGCCTGAAGGATCCGGGCATGTTCTCGCCGCAGGTGCGCGCCATCCTGCGGGTTTCCGCCCATGGTCCGGTGCGCATGCTGGTGCCGATGCTCTCGGGCGCGGGCGAGATGCTGCAGGTGCTGCGGCTGATCGCGGAGGAGAAGAAGGCGCTGGAGCGGGAAGGCGTCCGCTTCGATCCGAGCCTGCCGGTCGGCGGCATGATCGAGGTGCCGGCCGCCGCGCTGGCGGCGGATACCCTGGCGCGACACCTCGATTTCTTTTCCATCGGGACGAACGACCTGATTCAGTACACCCTCGCGGTGGACCGCCTCGACGAGGAGGTGAATTATCTGTACGACCCGCTGCACCCGGCCATACTCAGACTGATACAGCTGACCATCCGCGCCGGCCGGCGCGCCGGGATCCCGGTGGCGATGTGCGGCGAGATGGCGGGGGACCCCGATTATACGCGCCTGCTGCTCGGTCTCGGACTGCGCGAATTCAGCATGGTTCCCGCCACCCTGCTCGAGGTCAAGCGGGTGATCAATGAGAGTCGGCTCGATACGCTCGAGCGCGATGTGCGCCGGATGATGCGCAGCCGGTCATCCGCCCGGATCCCGGCCCTGATCGACGATCTCAATCGCCGGCGGTGAGCGGGACGGAGGTACCGCGCGTCAGCAGCAGATTGCCGGTGTCGTCGCGCTGGCAGCTCCAGCCGGGGGCGAGATAGGTGGTGGCGACCGTTTCGGTGATCAGCGCCGGTCCTTCCACGCGCTGCCCGCGGGCGAGCGCCGCGCGCGCATAGACCGCGACGCCGGCTGCGCCGCCGTAGAGGTCCGTGCGGGCATGGGGCGCGGCAGGCCGATCCGGGGCCGGTGGCGGCGCGAGATCCGGATCCGGGGCCGGCGCGCGCAGGCCGACGCGCAGATTGACCAGTTCGAGCGGCTGCTCGAGGGCGTGTCCGTAACGCTGCCGGTGCAGCTCATGGAAGGCGTCCGCGCAGCGCGCGGGATCCTCCCAGGCCACGTTCAGACTCTGGCTCTGGCCCTGATAGCGCAGATCGAGCGTGCGCGTGACGGTGATGTCCCGCTCCGCCACCCGCTCCTCCCTCAGTTCGGCGCGACCGCGCGCGATCAGTTCGCCGAGACCATGCTCGATGTCGGTGACGGAGCATTCCCGCAGCGGGCGCGCCATCGAGCGCGACAATTGCCGCCCGCGGGGCGCCACCAGCATGCCGAGCGCGGACAACACGCCGGCATGCACCGGCACCAGGGCGTGCGCGATGTCGAGCGCCTCCGCCAGCGCGCACACATGCAGACCGCCGGCGCCCCCGAACGAGGCCAGTGTGTAGCCGCGCGGGTCGATGCCGCGCTGTACCGAGATCACGCGCAGCGCCTGCGCCATGTGTTCATTGGCGATGCGCACGATGCCGACCGCGGCGTCCTCGATGCCGAGCCCGAGCGGTCCCGCAACCCCTGCCAGCGCCTGCGCCGCCGCGGCGCGGTCGAGCCGCATGCGGCCGCCGAGAAAACCGTCGACGGGCAGGCGGCCGAGCACCAGGTTGGCGTCGGTGACGGTTGGCGCCCGGCCGCCGCGCCCGTAACAGGCCGGTCCCGGGTCGGCCCCGGCCGAGGCGGGGCCGACGCGCAACAGGCCGCCATCATCGAGAAAGGCGATGGAACCGCCACCGGCGCCGATGGTGTGCATGTCCACCATCGGCACGGCGACCGGGTAGCCGCCGACACGCCCCTCGCCGCTCAGGCGCGGCTCGCCATCGATCAGCGCGACATCGGTGGAGGTTCCGCCCATGTCGAAGCTCAGCAGCCGGTGCCGGCCGGCACCGGCGCCGAGGCGGCGCACGGCGGCAAGACCGCCGGCCGGGCCGGACAAGAGCATACGCACGGCCTGGGAGCCCGCCTGCGCCGCGGCGATGGTGTCGCCGGAGCTCTGCATGACGGAGACGCGCGCGGCCGGCAGGGCGCGCGTGAGACCGGTCAGATAGTCTTCCACCAGCGGTCCCACACTGGCGTTGAGCCAGGTCGTCACGCCGCGTTCGTATTCTTTATATTCCGGCAGGACGGCAGAAGAGCGCGCGACGAACACGCCCGCGGGCATGGCGGCGGCGACCTCACGTTCGAAGCGATCATCGAGAAAGGAGAACAGCAGATTGATGGCGACCGCGCGCGGCGCCAGGCGATCCACCGCCGCGCGCAGTTCGGCCAGGTCCGCCGCCGTGAGCGGGGTGACGACCTCGCCGCGCGCGCCCAGCCGTCCGCCCGTTTCCAGGCACAGTTCGCGCGCCACCGGCGGCGGCTCCGGCGCGGGCTGCAGATCGTAGAGCGCGCGCCGGGCCTGGCGGCCGATGGTGAGCAGGTCACGCAGCCCGTGATTGGTGATGAACACCGTGCGCACGCCCTTGCCCTCGAGCACGGCATTGGTCGCTACGGTGCTGCCGTGCACGATGAAGAGCGCCGGGCCGTCCAGTCCGAGCTCGGCGATCCCCTGCAGGATGGCCCGTTCCGGCGCCTGCGGCGTCGACAGTACCTTGTGGATGCGCAGGATCCCGTCCGTCAGGCAGACGAAGTCGGTGAAGGTCCCCCCGGTATCGATGCCAAGGAAATTCATGGCGGGGGCGAACTGTTTCGGCGGCGTCCGGTCATATGCAGGTATTGTAGACGGGAGCTTGAATTTTTGTCGGCGGCTCCCATGATCCCGGGTAATAAATACACGTATAATCGCCCCCCATGGATGCGGACAATCTGATCAGGGTCGAGCACCTCTCGCGCCGGTACGGTCCCTTGCGCGCGGTCGACGATATCAGTTTCGAGGTCAGGCGCGGCGAGGTGCTCGGTTTCCTCGGGCCGAACGGCGCCGGAAAATCGACCACCATGCAGATCATCAGCGGCAACCTGGCGCCGAGCGCGGGGCGCGTGCTGATCACCGGCAAGGATATCCTCGACGAGCCCGAGGCCGCCAAGGCGGCGCTGGGATACCTGCCCGAGCAGCCTCCGCTCTATCGCGAGCTGACGGTCGATGAATACCTGGGGTATTGCGCGCGCCTGAACCGCATCCCGCGCGAGCAGCGGCGGGGCGCGGTGGAGCGCGCGAAGGAGCGCTGCGGCCTGACCGAGGTCGGCCGACGCCTGATCGGCAATCTCTCCAAGGGGTATCAGCAGCGCACCGGGATCGCCCAGGCCATCATCCACGCGCCGGCGGTGGTGATCCTGGACGAGCCGACCGTGGGACTGGACCCGATTCAGATCCGCGAAATCCGCGCCCTGATCCGCGAGCTGGGCGGCGAACACAGCGTCATTCTGTCCACCCACATCCTCCCCGAGGTACAGGCGGTGTGCGACCGGGTGCAGATCATCCACCGCGGTCGTCTCGTCTTCAGCGACAGCATCGACAGTCTCGCGCGGCAACAGCCGGTGTCGAGCCTGCGCGCGGGCTTCCGCAATCCGCCCCCGGCGGCGGAACTGGCGCGCCTGCCCGGGGTACTGGCAGTGGAGGAACTGGGGGCGGGACAGGCGCGCCTGCGTTTCGACCCCGGGCACGACATCACCGACGCGCTGCTTGCGCGCGCGCTGGAGGCGGGCTGGCGGCCGTACGAGCTGACCCCGGAGCGCAAGACGCTGGAGCAGATCTTCGTCGATATCACCAGCCGCGATGCCGGCGCGCCACACCCGACGGAGCCGCAGGCGCAGGGAGAGGCGGCATGATCCGGACGATCGCGGCGCGCGAGCTGCGCAGCCTGTTCTTTTCCCCGCTGGCATGGACCATGCTCGCGGTGGTGCAGGTCATCGTCGCCTATCTGTTCCTGGCGCAGGTGGACTTCTTCCTGCAGATCCAGCCGCGCCTGCCGCAGCTGCCGGGCGCGCCCGGGCTGACCGAGATCGTGGTTGCGCCGACCTTCGGCAACGCCGCGCTCATCCTGCTGCTGGTGGTGCCGATGCTGACCATGCGGCTGGTCAGCGATGAATTGCGCAACCAGACGCTCAGTCTGCTGTTTTCCGCCCCGGTCTCGATGAGCGAGATCATCCTCGGCAAGTATTGCGGCGTGCTCGGTTACCTGCTGATCCAGTTGCTGCTGATCGCGCTGCTGCCGTGCGCGCTGCTGCTCGGCGGTTCACTCGATTTCGGCATCTTCGCCTCCGGGCTGCTCGGTCTGTTCCTGCTGCTCGCCGGTTTCGCAGCCGTCGGCCTGTTCATGTCCACCCTGACCGCGCAGCCGGTGATCGCCGCGATCAGCACCTTCGGCGTGCTGCTGCTGTTGTGGATCATCGACTGGAGCGGCGCCGCCGGCGGCAAGGGCGCCAGCGTGTTCGGCTATCTGTCGATGCTGCGTCATTACGAATCCCTGCTGAAGGGGGTGTTCAACAGCGCCGACGTCGCCTATTACCTGCTGCTGATCGCCCTGTTCGTCATCCTGAGCATCCGGCGGCTGGATTCCTATCGCCTGCAACATTGAACGCAGGGACACCCGCATGCAAGTAACCCCGCACTCCCGTCGAATGCTGCGCTGGCAGAACCTGGCCTTCGTCCTGTTGCTGCTGGTGGTGACCGGGCTGCTCGGCTGGCTCAGCACGCGCTACGTCTACCAGGCCGACTGGACGGCGAGCGGCCGCAACAGCCTGTCGTCCGCCAGCATCGAGCTGCTCGGCAGGCTGTCGGGCAAAGTGGCCATCACCGCCTACGCGCGCGAGACCCCGCCGCTGGTGCGCAAGCACGTGACCGAACTGGTCGAGCGCTACCGGCGCCACAAGCCCGACATCACGCTCGCGTTCATCAATCCCGACCTCGAGCCGCAGCAGGTGCGCGAGCTCAATATCACCACCGACGGCGAGCTGGTCATCCAGTACCAGGGGCGCAGCGAGCAGTTGCGGGACGTGACCGAAAACGGGCTCACCAATGCCTTGCAGCGGCTGGCGCGTGGGGGCGCGCGACGTCTGGCGTTCCTGACCGGGCACGGCGAGCGCAGTTCCGTGGCCGCGCAAAGCTTCGACATCTCCGCCTGGGCGCGCCAGCTCGAGACCAAGGGATTCAGCACGGTCGAGGTCAATCCGGCCGCGGGCGCCGGGATCCCGGCAGACGCCACCGCGCTCGTGATCGCTTCGCCGCAGGTGGATCTGTTGCCGGGCGAGGCCGCGCCGATCCTGGATTTCATCCGGGGCGGCGGTAATCTGCTGTGGCTGACCGATCCGGATCACGGGGTGCGCGGGCTCGAACCGCTGGCGCGTGAACTGGGCGTCGAGTTCGAGCGGGGGGTGGTGGTCGATCCCAACGTCTCGCAGGTGGGGCAGCTGCTGTTCGGGACCGACGACCCGCGCGTTGCCCTGGTGGCGAGCTACCCCGCGCATGAGATCACGCGCAATTTCGAGATGAACACCCTGTTTCCGCTCGCGGGCGGCGTGCGCAGCGAAGGCGGCGGCGCGTGGCGCGCGGCGCCGCTGCTGCAGACGCTGTCCAACACCTGGCTCGAGAGCGGCGCGGTGACCGGCAAGATCGCCTACGACGAAGGCACCGATCAGCCCGGCCCGGTCACGATCGGTCTGGCGTTCACCCGTCCGTCGCCTTCCACGCAGGCGGCGGCGGGCGCGGAGACGAAGGACGCCGTGCCGGAGGACGGCAAGGTCCAGCGCGCGGTGGTCGTGGCGGACGGCGATTTCCTGTCCAATGGCTTCCTTGGCCTGGGCGGCAACCAGCAACTGGCGCTGAACATCGCCAACTGGCTGAGCAGCGACGATGTGTTGCTCGATATCCCGGCGCGGACCGCGCCCGATCTCTCGCTGCAGTTGTCCCGCACCGGGACGGCGGTGATCGGCTTCGGGTTCCTGCTGCTCCTGCCGGCCCTGCTGTTCGGCAGCGGCCTCTTCATCTGGCTGCGCCGGCGGCGGCGCTGAGGCCATGCGCATCAGCGCGCGCAGCCTGCTGAATCTGGGCCTGCTGGGGCTGGCAGCGGCGCTCGCGGCGCTGGTCTACTGGGAGCCCGGGGTCGATGCGCCGGCGGAACCGCCCAAACTCACCGCGCTGTCCCCCGCCGACGTCGAGCACGTGGTGATCCACCCGCAGCGCGGCGAGGAGATCCGTCTCGACAAGGAACAGGGCGTCTGGATGATGCGTGCGCCGGTTGCCACGTATGCCAACGAATTCCGCATCGAGGCCCTGCTCGGCATCACCCGGGCCGACAGTCATGCGCAGTTCGACGCCGGCGCGCTCGATCCGGCCAAGTTCCAGCTCGATCCCCCCGCGTCGGTGCTGCGCCTCAACGACGTCGAACTCGCGTTCGGGGGCAGCGAGCCGCTGGACAACCGCCGCTATGTGCGCAACGGCGCCACCGTGCATCTGATCGACGACGAGTACTTTTACCGCCTGCAGATGAAGTTCACGGCCTTCGTTTCGAACCGGCTGCTGCCGCCCTCCGGCACGCCGGTGCAGATCCGTCTGCCGGAGTTCGGCGTGTCCCGCTCCGGGGCGGACTGGACACTCACGCCCGCGCAGGAACAGCCGTCGGCGGATGCGTTCAATGAGTTCGTCGAGGCCTGGCGCCAGGCGCAGGCCGTGGAGGTCGACCGTTACGCGGGGGAAGCTTCGCGGGGGACGATCACCGTGTCCTTCGAAGATGCCGCGCCGCTCGAGTTTCTGCTGCTCGAAACCGAGCCGGAGCTGGTGCTGGCGCGTGCCGATCTCGGCTTGCGTTACCATCTGACGGCGGAACAGGCGCGGAATCTGCTGTCCGCGCCGCATCCCGCGGCCGCGGCAGATGCCGAGTGACGATCGCGCGCGGCGGGCCGCCGCCGGTTGATTGATGGCGCCGGACCCCCATGCCAGAGCTTCCCGAGGTCGAAACCACCCGCCGCGGCATCGAGCGCCATCTGCGCGGGCGAAGCGTGCTGGCGCTGCGCGTGCGCGACCGCCGTCTGCGCCAGCCGCTGCCGCGGCGCCTGGAGCGCGCCTTGCCCGGGCAGGTCATCCGGGAGGTGGCGCGGCGCGGCAAGTATCTGCTGCTGCGCACCGATACCGGTACGGTCCTGATCCATCTCGGCATGTCCGGCAGCCTGCGCATCGTGGCGCCGGGACTGCCGGCGCAGAAACATGATCACGTCGACATCCTGTGTTCGGATGAGGTGTGCCTGCGCTTTCGTGATCCGCGCCGATTCGGCCTGATGCTGTGGGTCGATGGAGACCCCGAGCGCCATCGACTGCTGCGCGGTATCGGCCCGGAACCGTTCGGCGCGGGATTCAGCGGGACCTATCTACACGCAACGGCGCGCGGGCGCCGCACCGCGGTGAAACCCTTCATCATGGATGCCGGCGTCGTGGCCGGCGTGGGCAACATCTATGCGAACGAGGCGCTGTTCCGCGCCGGTATCCATCCGCTGCGCCCGGCCGGCCGTATCTCCGCCGCGCGTTATGAGGATCTCGCGGCCGCCATCCGCGCGGTCCTGAAAGAGGCGATCGCCCAGGGCGGGACCACGCTGCGCGATTATTACCACGGCACGGGCGAGCCGGGCTATTTCCGGATCCGGCTTGCCGTTTACGGGCGCGAAGGGGAACCGTGCGTCCGTTGCGGAGAGCCCGTGCGCTGCATACGGCAGGGACAGCGCGCGACGTACTACTGCGCCCGCTGCCAGCATTGAGCCGCGGCGCCGGCCACCACCTGCACGAGTCGGGCCACGCTCCCCGATTTATTGTGCCGGGGCCGGCGGTGTCGTCGCGGCGGCAGTATCCTTTATCCTGAGGATCGCGCCGCCTTCCTGCAGGGCGAGCGTTTCCGTTGCCCCGCTGACGGCGGCGAGATTCTCGGCCAGGGATTTGTTGGCCGGGTCGCGGGGGTCGAAGATCAGGTGGGTGACGCCCCGGATGTTCTTCATCAGCGTGTCGCCGTCGGGGTATGGCGGCGGCAACGGCAGGGCGGGGCGCTTGATCGCGAGCGTGGTCTTGCCGGGCCACTGGCTCATCGCGACGACGGGCTGTTCCGCGGGTATGTCCTCGAGCGCGACCGCCAGCGTCAGAATCAACTGGTCGGTTGGAGACAGGAGGTTTTGTGCCGCGGCATATTGATGCGCCTTGTTGGCCTGCATGAACAGGGTCGCGACCAGGAACAGCACCACCATGACCAGCCCGCGCTGGCGTGCGAAGCTGTGACCGCCGAACGACTGATTGAAGGCGATCAGGCGCGGGATGCCGAGATAGAGCAGGGCGGCCAGGGTCATCATCGCCCAGGCGCCGTCCGCGGCGGGCAGCCCCAGCACGGCGCCGCCGAGCAACAGGCGCGGCATGAGTTCCGCTGACAGTTCACGGCGCCCGCTCCATAACAGATAGAGCAGGAAGCCGGCGCCCGCGATGCCGATGATCCAGGGCAGCGTCTCTCCCGTGGTGTCCTGGCCGAGCATGGCCTGCCCGAAGGCGTAGACCGGATTGTGCAGCCAGTCCAGCGCCCGCCACCCCATCCTCAGCAGCAGGATGAAGGTGACGCTGATGCCGATACCCAGGTACACGTGGCGTTGATGGCGGGCGTCGAGCGGATTCTTCCGCCATTCCCACAGCAATGCCAGTGGATAGGCGAGTCCGGCGGGGTGCAGGCTCACGACCCCCGCGATCAGCAGCAACTGCAGGAAGAACCAGCCCCCGAGCGCCTGCCGTGAGCGGCGGTAGGCCTGATCCAGCCAGTGCCCGAGCGCGAAGCCCAGCAACAGATAGGGGCCGGTGCCGAGGCTGTCCGCCTGGCTGAGGGTGGCGGGCGCGATCAGCAGCAGTCCGGTCCCGATCAGCGCGCTTTCCTGGCCGGCCTCTCGCACGCTCCAGCGGTAGAGCAGCGTCGCCGCCGCCGCGGTCATCAGCAGGGTGAATACCTTGGCGGCGAGGATACTGCCCGGCCAGTAGAGGCCGACCAGGGTGAAGAACAGGGCGCGCAGATCCGGCATCCCCATCACGAGCGCCGTGCTGATCACGCGCTCGCTGACCGACCATGCCAGCAGCAGGGCATGCGCGGCCGGTTCGCCGATGCCATAGGGGTCGTCGCGGAGCAGGCCGGAGACCAGGATGGCCGCCAGCCAGAGCGCGAACAGCGGGACCCCCCAGTACGCGTACAGTTTTTTCAGACGGGCAGCCATCCCTTGCACGTTGTCCTCGGGCAGTGTGCGGCACAATGAAAAGGTGCACGATTCTACCCCAGTCCCGGCGCCAAGGTCATCCCGGGCCGCGCGCGACATTTGATAATTCCCCCTGTCGCCAGCGCGCGGGTTTCTCCGCCATTTTCGAGCGCCACACTCGGATTTTTCCACGCACTGGCGCGGGGGCCGGGACTTGCAATGCACTACCCCGCGTGCTATACAACTGCCATTACAAAATCTATAGCGGTCGAACGACGGCCGCACCGAAAATACCATCATGTGGAGGGGGTAAGATGACGACCGGCGACATCCTGATCTTGTATGCCATTTGGTTTGTGCTGGCCCTGGGGTTGGCCGTTGTTTTATTCAAGAAAAACGCCTGATTTAAGTCCGCGTCAACGGCGGTAGCCGCTCTCATGACAAGAACCGCGCAGCGGCGGCGGGGATTTCCCGGTCTTCCGATGCGCGCGGTCGTGCAAGCGACCCGGTTTCGCGAGGGTGGGGAAACGGTTGACGGCGAACATTCACGTACGTAACATGTGCCATTCGGCGAGTTGGCAACAAGATAATAAAAAGTTTAGAGGGGGCATCAAATGCGACGCGTAACGGTCCTGGCTGCGGTATTCAGCGGTGTTGCTCTGGTCTTGGCGATACCCCAAGTCTTTGCCGCGGAGGTTGCGGCGAATCTGAAAAACGGCGAGAAGATCTTCAAGGAAGGCAAGGGTTCCGTGCCCGCCTGCACCAGCTGCCATGGCGAGGATGGCATGGGCAATGACATGATGGGAACGCCGCGCCTGGCCGGGCAGATCTCCCAGTTTCTGGTCAAGCAACTGGAAGATTTCGCGACCGACAAGCGTACGGATACCACCATGTTCATCATGAACGCCAACGCCAAGGGCCTGACCCCGGAGGACCGGCGTGATGTCGCGGCGTATGCGCATACGCTGAGCAAGCCAGACTCGGTCGGCGGCGGCTCCAACATCAAGGAGTTGCAGGCCAGCGGCATCGAGACGGGGCAGACGCATCTGGGTCTGGCGCTCGTCAATTATGGCGACATCGAACGCGGCATTTCCGGCTGCCGTTCCTGTCATGACTACAATGGCCGCGGTGTCGATCCGGTCTATCCGAAGATCGGTCAGCAGAAATTCGTCTACCTGGTCAATCAGCTCAAGAAGTGGCGCGACGGCAGCCGCGCGAACGATCCGCTGGGCCAGATGCGGAAGGTTGCGTCGCACCTCACCGATGAGGACATCCTCAACGTGGCGACCTACCTGACCAATGCCTCGCCGCTGTCCATGGGTAACACCCGCGTGCCGGAGCAACACCAGTTCATGACCTTTGATACGAAATAACGCAGCAATCACGGCTGCGGAAGTTCTCCGCGGCGGGGATAATGATCGAGGGAAAGGGCGGGGTATCCCGCCCTTTCTTTTTCCGTCGTTCGCCCGCGGAGTCGCGCCGGACCTCAATTGCAATCAAATCCGGGAATATCTGATAATACCCAGGCTATGGCGGGCGGGCAGTCACTCAAGCAAGGCGAGAAGATCCTGTTCGGGATCGCGATCGTGTTCATCGTGTTCGCGGTCGTCGGATATGTGATGCTCGAGACTTACCGCACGCGGGCGCAGAAGCCGATTTTCGAGGTGCGCACCCACTATGACCTGTCCGAACTCGGCCACAAGGGCTCGGAGCTGTTCCGCGTGTCGCGCTGCACGGCCTGCCACCGGGCCATGCGCAACGGCACCAATATGGGATTGTCCCTGGACGGCTTGGGTTCGAAGCGCAGCAAGGAGTGGATCTATGATTTCCTGCGCGATCCCGAGGCCACCTACGGCGCGCCCACGATCGATCATGGCTATCCGCCCAAGGAGGCGGCCTATGTCTCCTCGATCGATCAGGAAACGCTGATGGCGATCGCGACCTTCCTGTCCGAACTCAGGGCGGATCAGGGCGCGGCCTCGGCGCCGATGCCCCCCGAGGGGCGTTCCGATTTCATCGACAATATGGTGGGCATTTTCGCGCCCGAAGAGTGGAAGCAAAAATATCAGGATGTCCGCGAGCAGCCGACGCCCGGGCAGGAGGAGTCCCCGCAATGAGCAGTGCCGAACCCTGGGCCAGCGACACCGACTACACGCGCTACACCCTGCTTTTCATCTTTGCCTGCATCATCTACAGCATCATCGGCTTTTCCTGGGGCGCGCTGATGGGGGGCATTTCCGAGTTCCGTCATTTCGTGGACCACCGCCTGCACGGCGACCTGATCGTGCGCGCCCACACCCATGTCAATCTGCTCGGGTGGGTTGAAATGGCGATATTCGGCGCCATCTATTACCTGATACCGCGTCTGGTGCGGCGTCCGATTTACAGCATGAAGCTGGTCAAGGTGCATTTCTGGATGCATAACATCGGTCTGGTCGGAATGGTGGTACTGTTCACGCTCGCGGGCGTGACCGGCGGCATCGCCAGCATGGAGCTGCCCCCCGACCAGGTCGAGGTGCTGATCCATCCGTATCTGGCGACCATGGGCCTGTTCGGAACGCTGGTCCTGCTGGCGAACATGATCTGGGGATACAACATCTTTCGTACCTGCGTGGGATGGCGCAAGGGGTAGGTGGCCATGCGTGTCCTGTTGCCCCTGATCTTGCTCGGAATGCTGCTCGCGGGCTGTGACGTCAGCCCGTCGGTGAAGGTCGGCCAGGTGGCGCCGATACTGCAGACCAAGACGCTGGCCGATGTGGGCAACGATCTCAGCCAGATTACGACCTATCGCTATCCCGACGAGCGCATGTACCGGTATTCGCTGGACGAGGCGTTCCGCCAGGGCAAGCCGGTCGTGCTGGAATTCGCCACCCCGGGCCACTGCACGGTCTGCGACAAACAGCTGCAGATGCTCAAGGGGCTGCTCGCCAAATATGAGTCCGACGTCATCTTCCTGCACATGGATCAGTACAAGAATCCGGAGGCGTTCAAGGCGTTCCGGGTGATCGGCGACCCCTGGACCTTCGTCATCGACCGGCAGCGTGTCGTCCAGTTCAAGCAGGCGGGGCGCATGCTTTATGGTGAGCTCGATTCCGCGATTGCCCGCGTCCTGATGCAACCCGCGGGTTAGGCATGAAAAACGGCGAACGATTTATCCTGGTGCAGGACCGCCGGGGCATGATCTGGGATCTGCTGTTGTATGTACCCACGGTGCTCGCCCTTTTCGCGATCGGATTCAAGCTCTGGTACAGCCCGAATCAGACCTGGGCGTATGTGCTGTTTTTCATGTCGAGTTTCTTCCTGTTCGCCGGGGCGAATCGCATCCTGTCCGGCAGGCTCATGCTGCTGCCGAAATCCCCCTGCGCATTGAGCTTCAGTCGGGACCAGCTGACGCTGGAATTGAAGAACGGTGAGCGGGTCGACCTGGTGAAGAATCTGCGCTTTTTTCCCGATTACGCCGGGAAATCCTTCGGCCTGAGCGGCATGGACCTGGCGGGAAAACAGCGCCAGTTCGTGATGCATCGGGGCCAGTTCGCCGATACGGCCGCATATCAGAAGCTGCGCGACGCCCTGGGCATCTTCAAATAGGATTCCGTCTCCGGCCCGCGATTGCCCGGCGCTCAGCCGCGATGCCCGCTCCGGCGGCGCATCACGTCCCAGGCCATGAATCCGATCGCCACCACGCCCACGGCGCAGGCCCCGATGATCAACCAGCGCTCCGTTTCCGGACTGACCAGTCCGGTCACGAACATGTGCACGGAATAGCCCAGGATTGTCAGCGAAGAGACCGCGGCGATCAGATACAGGATGATTTCCTTCATGGCGGATTTTCGCGCGCAAAACCCTGTCGTAGAGTGGATAAAAGCCGCGTAATGGTAGCAGATTTTCCGCGTGTTAATGGTGCTTGCGGGCGGCGTGAGAGACTGCTATCCTTCCGGTGCTTCGAACATGCGCGCGAGCCTTTCTTTATAGCGCCGAGCAGCGCGGGAGAGAGGGCCCGGAAAGAGGCCCCGACCGGGAAGGAAAGACTTGACGGGGCATGGTCGCTATGCAAATATGGCAACCACATTACAAGTGTGGTTGTCGCGGGATCATAATAACAAGCCATAACCGCGAGCTGAATTCCGAGCCGCTGCCGGCATCAGGCGGCGGAATCGCAGGTTTAAAAAAACAATAATCCCAACAATACCGCGGCTCGCCACCCAGGGCGGCCCGGAGGGGTCAAAGCGGAGGGTGTAGATGAACAAGCTATCCTACGGTAAAACCTTTTGGAACAGCCTGGTCGCCGGCGTGCTCACGGGCATGGGCAACGGTAGCGTATTCGGCGCCGCCCTAATGTGCGCGCTCGGTCGTGGCCGCTTCGACGACTGGGGCGGCTGGGGCTCACTCTCCTATACTCCCAGCACCTTCAACGGCTTCATGACCTGGTGCATGATCATTTTCGGTTTCGCATTCATGGCCATCATGATGGTGGCGCTGAAGCGCCATGGGGAACTCGAGCGCTCTGCCGCCTGATTTCCCGACCGCAGCGTTCGATCAAGTACCGGTCAGATTTTAGAAACGTGGTATAGGGAGAGAGGGGAACGACAATGTCAACGTTTGCGACGATCTGCTGCATCCTGCTGGCCTTCTCCAGCATGTGGTTCGGTTGGTATCTGCTGATGCCGGGTAGTCACGATTAGGCGTCAGCCGCGTTTTGTTTTTGAAAGATAAATTTATCAAGTACCTACTGCAGATTCAGGGGGGAGGTTATTCCGATGTTTAAGTATCTCTTTGCGAAGAACGAGGAGATCCCGCCAGGCACAGCCGCTGTCTATTTCGGGTTTTCTTCCATCATCTGGTTCGTCATCGGTACCGGCCTCGGATCCTTCAACGCGGCCAAACTGGCGTTCCCGGATTTCGTGACCGGCTACGAGTATTTCTCGTTCGGCCACATGCGCCAGGTCCACGTGATGGCGGTCATCTTCGGGTGGATCTCGATGGCATTCGCCATGGCGATGATGTACATCACCCCGG
Organism: Gammaproteobacteria bacterium; assembly: GCA_016716465.1. Classification (NCBI taxonomy): domain Bacteria; kingdom Pseudomonadati; phylum Pseudomonadota; class Gammaproteobacteria; species Gammaproteobacteria bacterium. Next base: position 224,528 of record JADJWH010000004.1, on the reverse strand, counting down.
CGCTGGGCAATACGCGCCTGTGGTCCGAGAAGCTCGGCGTATGGAACTGCTTCCTGTGGAACGGGGGCCTTTCCCTCGCCCTGACGCTGCTGTGGATGGGTATGACCTCGGGCCGTGAGTACTCCGACTTCCCGTGGTTCATTGATCTGGTCATCCTGTTCGGCGTGATCCTGCCGTTGGGCATCAACGTCTGGATGACCATCATGAAGCGGCGCACCCAGGGCATTTACACCACGAACTGGTTCTTCGGTTCCGCCGTGTTCATGGTGTGGATCGTGCTGCTGGTCGGTAACCTGCCCGAGTACTTCCAGCTCACCGGCCTCACCGAGGCGTACCTGACCTGGTGGTTCGCGCACAACGTGCTCGGTCTGTGGATCACGCCGGTCGCCGCGGCCATCGCGTACTACACGGTGCCCAAGGTCACCGGTAATCCGCTGTATTCACATCGTATCGGTCACCTGCACTTCTGGTCCGTGGTGGTGTTCTACTCGACCCCGGCCGCGCATCACCTGATGTCCTCGCCGCTGCCCGAATGGCTGAAGTCCTTCGCCTCGGTGGAAGGCGTGCTGATCCTGGTGCCCGCGATCGCCTTCGTGTCGAACCTGCTGCTGACCATGACCGGCAAATGGCGCTATTTCGTCGACAACGTCGAGATCAAGTTCACCATCACCGGCGTGCTGATGGCCATCCCGCTCAACATGCAGGGCGGCTTCCAGCAGACCCGCGCCATCAACTGGTACATCCATGGGACCGGCTGGATCGTGGCGCATGCCCACCTCGCGCTGCTCGGCTTCTCGACCTTCCTTGAAGCGGCCGCCGTGTACTATGGCCTGCAGACCATCATGCGTCGCAAGCTCTACTCGCTGACGCTGGCGAACTTCCACTTCTGGTTCCTGCTGATCGGCTTCACGATCTACTGGGTCTCGATGACGATCGCCGGCCTGATCCAGGGCGCCGCGAAGATCTACGAGGTGCCGTACATCGATACGGTGATCGCCGAGCACCCGTACATGATCGCGCGCTGGGTGGGCGGCACCATGGTGTTCACCGGCAATCTGGTCTGGCTCTACAACATGTGGATGACCGCCCGCGCAGGAACCATGATTCCGGCCGGTCGTCTGCCGCACGAGCTGGCGTACGAGCGCTAAGCCCGGACAATAAGAAAATCTAGAGGGAGGAGTCACCGTGGCATTCCGTGAATATAAAATAGGTGCACGTCTCTTCGGCGTGGCTCTCGGTCTGTCGATGATGATCACGCTGTACATGCCCAGCCTGAACATCGTCGAAGTGGGATCCACCGAGATGGGCCTGCGCAAGGGTTTGCAGTACGGCCGCATCGGCGGGTTTTCGGTCGAGGATCCGTTCCTCAAGGGCGAGGGCAAGCCCCTGACGGTGATCCTGAAGCAGGATCCGCAGACCGGTGAGCAGATCGAGCCCATCTATGCCTATGTCTACAAGTCGGGCATACCGTTCACCAGCGCCGTCCGTCATCCACGTATCATGGGCAAAGGAGTGGAAGACCTGAGCCTTGAGACCGGGCGCATCGGCGAGGCCAGTCAGGATGCCGGCGCGGTGTTCGTGGTTTCCGAGGGGCGCTGGAATGGAAAGAAGATCCATTACATCGAAAACGCCACCGCGACCCGCAACTGGACCCCGGATGTGGTCATGGGCTCGGTGACCGATGCGGACGTCCGCTACATCGGCGCTGGCAAGATCATGTTCGTGAAGGAAGGCTGCTGGTGGTGCCATACCCTGCTGCCCGAAGAGACCCAGGACTGGCAGGTCTTCGGTGCCCCGCCGCGTCTGGGCGACTTCAACAGTGAGTCCCCGACCGCGCTCGGTTCCGACCGCAAGGCCCCGGATCTGTTGCACGTCGGTTCGCGCAACTCCTCGCGCGAGTGGATGATGATGCACTTTTTCAATCCGCGTCTGGTGCAGCCGCACTCGATCATGCCCAGGTTCGATTACCTGTGGGGCGAGGTTGATGCGGAAGGCAACGCGATTGACTACGACAAGTGGCGGGCGGAGTACAACGAGTATACCGCCGGGAAACGTGTCTACCCGCCGGATGTTCCCATGCCTGCGGCAAACAGCGAAGCGCGTTACCTGATCGACTTCGTGTTGAACCTGAAGTAAAAATATTCTGAGAGTGGGGGGAGCATAACATGGCTTGGAAATGGGACAGTCCGCTCTACAGTCTGGCCGATGAGGAGCAGAATGAGCTGGCGAAGAAGGTTTGGGAAGGTGAAAGCCTCGGCGGTATCAAGGAGGACAACAATCGCCTTCCGCGTCCGGTGGTATGGTTACTCGGCCTGACGATTATCAGCGCCTTCCTGATGACCTTCCCTCTGTGGGGACAGCGTCCGACGGCAGCGATCTATGCGGAGTACGTTGCGCTGATGGACACCCCTGAGGTCAAGGAATTGGTGGATACCAAGGGTGACGAGGCCGCGATGCAGTACATCGTCACCAAGGTCAAGGCCTCGGGCAGCAAGTGGGAGGCGCTCCAGGATCGCCACCCGCTGAGCATGAATGATCTGCGTCTCATCAAGGATCAGGTCATCGAGCTGCAGAACGCCGGTGTCGATCTGGCGGAGTATTCGATCCTCGGTGACAAGGTCATCCTTGCCAACTTCGAAGGCAATTGCAAGGGAGCGACCAATGCGGCCGGTAATTGCGTCGAAGGCGTCGAGCGTGAGCGCAAGCAGCCCTGGTGGGACCGTGGATATACGATCGATATCTTCTATGTGATCTATTTCTGCGTAGCGGTCATAATCGCGGTCAAGCGCTTGCCCAATCACAAGTGGCAGCCTGATCACACCAAGCACCATTAATTCGAAGGGGTATAGGACCATGATCGATATCGATAATCCACCACTGGCTCTGCTGATACCTATCATCATCGTGTTCGTGGCGCCGTTCATTTACAGCTTCTTCGTCGACAAGTACGAGAAAGGCAAGCCGCAGATCCGCGATTAAGCCTCGACTGGCCGTCGGCTGCTGCCGGCGAGACAGAGCATAGCTATACCTCTGCAATGCCGCTCGCACGAGCGGCATTGCCTTTATTGGGCGCCGCAAACCGCACCACAGGCTTTCAGGGCAGGGCAACTGATGGATACATCCGCGCTTATCAATAATCTCGTCGTCTCCGCCACACAGCGCGTCGGAGAGACCCAGGCGTGGATGGTGGCCGGGGTCCAGTCCGGCGGCGCGGATGACAGCAGCTATTTCACCATTGAGGGGATGCGCGGGCAGGAGTTCAGTGTCGGCATATTCATCTTCATGCTGATCGGGGTGCTGGTATTCGCCGCCATCATCCTGCGGTTCGTCTGGATGGCCAGGAACGAATCCGGACTGAAGACCGGGGAGAAGATCATGTTTATATGGATAATTGTCGGGACGATTGGTGCGGTGATCTTCGGTGGATTACAATTGCTGCAAGGGCGCCTGTTCTAGGAGGAACCGCGTATGAATTTCTTTCAATCCCTGCCGGATGGCTGGACGATTTACGTCTGGATGGTGGCCGGCGGCCTGATCATCATCGCAGCGATTTTCGGGATCCGCTGGGCGCATCGGAACGAACAGTTCGACGAGGACATCAAGTACCTGGTTTTCGACGAGAACGACAAGGACAAGATGTCTCCGGAAGAATATGCGAAGAGCCAGGAGGTCATGAAGCGGCAGATGGAGCGCCGCAAGGAAATCCTGAAGGAAAAGGCCGAACAGCACGCGTCCAGGCATGAGAAGGGGTGAGAAGACCATACTCATCCTCACCCTGGTGGTTGTGGTCGGGTTGATGGCATGGAATTTCCACCGGCAGCGTGAAGGCACCGCAAACGACAGTAGCATTCCCTTCTACAGCGACGCCACCGCCGAGCTGAGCCAGGAGGCGGGGGAGCTCATCCGGCAACATGAGTGCCGCAGCTGTCATACCCTGTGGACGCTACGCGATATGCTGCGCGCGGTGCCGGCGCCGGCGCTCGACGGGATAGGATCCCTGCGTGATCAGGCATGGCTGTTCGCGTATCTGTCGGCGCCAAACCCCCAGGAGATCCTTCCTTCACGCCTGAAAAAGGAATTTCAGATGCCTTCCTACGCCAGCCTGCCCGAGGATGAGCGCAGGATCCTGGCGGAATATCTCGCCAGCCTGAAGGTCAAAGACTGGTATCTGCCGGAAACCCGGGCGGCGGAATGTCGCGCGCTGACGGGCGAGAACTGCCAATGAATGTACGAACCAGGCGTTATATCACGGGCTGTATCGCGCTGATTGCTGGGTGCGTGGTCAACTATGCGGGCGACCGCCTCCTCGGCGTGGATCTGGAACTGTGGTGGGGACTCAACACCTTCGGCATCGTCTGGATGCTGGATATGTTCATCGTGCCCCTGATCGCCGGCATCGTGGTCGCGGTCATATTCGGACTGGGCGGAAAGTGGCTGTGTTATTTCCCCCCGCTTATCGTCCGTACCATTAATTATTTCACGCTGTATTACGCTGATTCCCTGCCACAGGGGGCGCATATGCTGACCTTTCCCTTGTGGATTCTTATCGTCATCCTGGCGGTTGAGGCGGCAGCCTTCGGCGGAGTGATCGGCGAGATCGTCGTCAAGCGCACCTACGGCCGCCTGCCCCGGCACCTGGTCTACCGTGACAAGAACCAGCAGACCTCACGCGAATAACATGCCATGGCCACCTACTACCAGCCACGACAGGAGATCGGAGAAGAGGAGCGCGCGCGGCGCCGGCGCTATCTCGCCGCCACACTCGTGACCTGCGTGGCGCTGGCCATGCTGGGCGGCATCGTTCATGTGCTCATGCTGGGCGCCGATCGCCTGTCCTATATGAGGGGCAAGGCCACCTACGATGTGGCGGAAGTCGATCAGCGCATACGCGCCGCCGGGGAGGATCTCGCGCTGAATCGGAAGAACGAACACAGTGTCGACACTCACGCCAGCTACACGATCGACGAGGCCGAGGCCTTGCTGACCCCGGACCAGTGGCGGGAGCTTGGCGTGATGGTGGAGGTTCCCGCAGGGGAATTCCGCATGGGGACCGACCGCGAACGCAGCGATGCCCAGGACAGACCCGAGCATCGCGTGGAGGTCGCCGCCTACCGCATCGACAAATATCCGGTGACCAATGCCCAGTACGCGCGTTTCGTCGCGGCGACCGGGCATCGTCCGCCGCTGCATTGGGAGAACGGCCGGATACCCCCGGGGCTGGAACTGCACCCGGTGACGATGGTGTCCTGGTATGACGCGGCGGCATATGCGCGCTGGGCCGGCAAGCGCCTGCCCAGTGAGGCGGAATGGGAAAAGGCCGCGCGCGGACCGGAGGCCCGGCGCTGGCCGTGGGGCGATGCGATGGACGCGGGCCGACTCAATACCTATTATCAGGTGGGATCGACCACCGAGGTGACGCGCTATCCCGCCGGCGCCAGCTACTATGGCGCCATGGATATGGCCGGCAACGTCAGCGAATGGATCGCGGACGACTTCCAGCCCTACGCCGGATCGACCGCTCCGACGGAGTTGTTTCAGGGCAAGATCGGGGTGGCGAATTCCCCGGCCGACCGCGCCATGAAGGTGGTGGATCTGGTTCCGGTGCAAGGGTTCTACAAGGTGTTGCGCGGCGGCTCCTGGAAGAGCGATCCGTTTTCCACCAGCACCTATCACCGCAATTTTTCCTGGCCGCACTACGCATCGGATTTCTTCGGTTTCCGTTGCGTGCAAGGCGTCGCGCCCGGAGTGGAGGCTGAATGAAGAAACAAGTCGTAGCGATCCTCGCCGTCGCGGCCGCTGTACCGACGCCGGATCCGGCATGGGCGGTGGACAGCTATCGTTATCTTCACGTGACGCCGGAAACCCCGTGGTACATCTTTCTCTTCCTGCTGCCGATCGTCGTTTCCCCCTTCATCCTGATGGCGATACTGTACTGGTATTTCGCCTGGCACAAATCCGCCAAGCGGGATGATGAGGAAAAGGAATAGATTCCGCACGCATGAGAACCTGCCTGGGAACATCCCGCGTCCTGTGCGGACTGCTCTTTCCGCTCCTGCTGCTGCTGGCCGGTTCCATTCGAGCGGATGATCCCGCGCTTCCGGCAGCGGAGCCTCTCCCGGAAACGCAGGTGATGCACGCCTTCACCGAACAGTCCAGGGAGGAGGCCGGTGTCCTCGATGTTCCGGACCGGCAGAAGCACCTGATCCTGTTTATCATGGGGGCCGCGCTGCTGATATTCCTGATCGTGACCGTCGCCCTCGGCGTGGCGATGGCACTGTACGGGAAGCGCGTCTTCATTCCTCACATGATCTTTGCGGGTTTCAGCCTCACCCTTGCCATCGTCCATTCGGTTGTCGCGGTGGTCTGGTTCTTTCCATCATCGTCGCCCTGACCGGCGGCAGATCCCCATACCCATGGACCGGCAGCCAGCTCGAATGCCGTCGCGCGCCCGCCGCAGCCACATGACATGAGTACCAACGCCGCAGAACGGCACGGTCGGGTGCGGATCCTTCCGCTGGCGTTACTGTATGCCGGCTCGGGCGTGACCAGTCTTTCACTCGAGGTGTTGTGGGCACGCATGCTGTCCCTGCAGTTCGGCGTCAGCATCTTCGGCGTCGTCGTCACGGTAATGGCGTTCATGGGCGGGCTCGGGCTGGGCAGTCTGCTCGGCGCGCGTTGGCAGCGATACCGCCTGCGGCCGCTGCAAATATTCGCCCTGCTGGAGGGGGGGATCGCCCTGTATGCGCTGGCCCTGCCCTCGTTGCTGGCCTTTACGGGCGGGCGACTGGACGCGATCGCCTCGAGTGTCGGTCTGGGCGGCTGGTATCTCCTGCAGGGCGGTGCATTGTTTTTCCTGATACTGGTGCCGGCCACAGCCATGGGGCTTGGCTTCCCGCTGGTCTTGCGTGCCGTGGCGGGTGAGCCCCGAGCACTGGGGCGACTCTATGGCGCGAACGCCTGTGGCGCGGCCGTGGGCGCCGTGTTGCCCCTGTGGCTGTTACCTGCTTACGGTTGGGGAGACTCGGTATACATCGTGGCAGCGATCGGCCTCTTCGTCGCCCTGGGCGCCCTGGGGCTGAACCGGGTGCTGGTGGCGGAAGGCGCAGGGGGTGGCGCAAACGTCATTGCGCCCGGGCGGAGTATTCCGCGCATGACCTTGCTCCTCTACGGCGGCCTCGGCGCCGCCGCGATCATACTGGAGGTGGGCTGGACGCGCCTGTTCGGTATGGTGTTGATGCGTACCGAGTATGTCCTGGCCATCATTCTGGCGGTGTATCTGTGCGGCATCGGCCTCGGCAGCCTGCTCGCCCGCTACATGGCCGGTCGCCACTGGTTCACGGTCCTGCCCCTGGCCGCGGCGTCCTTTACCCTTGCGGGACTCGGCCTGTTACCCGGCGTCTCCGCCTGGCTGGAGACGCAAACCTTCGCAACTCTGGGAAGCGCCTTGCTGGGCGAAGCGGCGCTGCTGGCCGCGCTCACGTTTCCCGTGACACTGGCACTGGGCGCCTGGCTGCCGCTGTTGAATGCGCGCTTCGGCGCCGGTCCGTTGTACGGTGCGGTACTGTACGGGGTGAATTCGGTGGGCGCGGCGCTGGGGGCGTTGCTCGCCGGGTTCGTCCTGATCCCGGCGGTCGGGAGCACCATGACGGTGGCCCTGGCCGGGATCCTGCTGTTTGTATCAGGAATGACCTGGTCCATGCACCGTCGGGCCTGGCTGGCGCTGCTTCCCCTGCTGGCGCTCGCGGTACCGGCGGGAGAGTTTCCTCCGCTCCATCGAATGCTGCCCGGCGTCTACGCGGGCAGCCAGGATCTCTATCGCTACGAGGACGCGGTGACCATTACGCATGTGGTGGGGCAGGCGGACGGACAGCGTATATTGCTGACGGATCTGCAGCGCATGGACGCCTCGACCGAACCGGCCGCGGTCGAGCTGCAGAAGAATCAGGCGCGTCTCCCGCTCCTGCTGCATCCGGCTCCTGGGTCGGTGTTGTTCCTGGGGCTGGGTACGGGAATTTCCGCCGCCGGTTCACTGCCGTATCCGGCGCTTGAGCGCACGGCCGTGGAATTGTCCCTGGGCGCCATCACCGCGGCACGCGACTGGTTTGCGCCGGTCAACGGCGGGGTGAGCGAGCGGATGACCGTCGTGCGCGACGATGCGCGACGGTTCCTGCGCGTTTCCGCCCGGGGCTATGACGTTGTGATCGGAGACGTTTTCCATCCGGATCTGGCCGGGCGCAGCGCGCTGTTGTCGGTGCAGCAGTTCGAGCGCGCACGCGCGCGCCTGAATCCGGGCGGGGTCTTCGTGCAGTGGCTGGCGTTGAACCAGTTCGACCTGGAATCCCTGCGCATCGTATTGCGGACCTTTCGCCACGTGTTCCCCGGCGGCGTACTGTTCATGGACGGATTTCGCCTCGCCCTGGTTGGCTTCGAGGGAGATACCGTTCTCGCCATCCCGGCGTCCGCCGAGGACGACGGGTCGCTCGACGCCAACGATGCGACCGGCGGGGAAGGGGCCTGGACCTGGCTCGGACGTTATTGGGGGAGGATACCCCCGTCCGAAGGGGCTTTGCAGGATGAATGGCGTCCGGTGATTGAATATCGCCTTCCCCTCGAGCGCTATCGCACCGAACCGGTCCTGGTCGATGTCCTGCAATGGCTGCTGCAACGGCGTCCCTCGGTAGAGCAGGCCGCTGCGGAGCTGGGCGTGACGGCGGGGGATTTTTCCGCTCTGGAGCGACCCTATATCGCCGCCGATCTGGGCTTGCGCGGCTGGCTGGCCACCCTGCGCGGCCAGGATGCCGAAGCGATCCGGCTGATCCGCTACGCCTATCAGGCGAATCCGCGCGACCGCTGGATTTCCTACTCCCTGGCGGACGAGATGTACGCCGCGCTGTCGCGTTCATCCGCGTCGATGGAGGATCGGCGGCGGGCGCTGCAGGCGATCCTGGGTATTCGCCCCGACCATGCGGAGGCGCTGCGCGCGCTCTGGCGGATCGAGGCGCAGGCCGGCGATCAGTCCCTGGCCGGGGTCTATCGGGACCGTCTGCGCGCCGTGAGTCCGCTTGATCACGATCTTGCCGCGGAGCTTGCGGAGCAGGGGTCTGCGTGGCCTGCGCCGCGGCCCACCGAGTGAAAATCACCCCCCGGCGTGCTAGTCTAATGGCATGAATTATCAAAGGACATTGGCCGGAATTCCGATCGTGTCGGCGGATGCCCGGGCCGGGCGCCGCCTGCATGTCACGCGCCGCGCGGTGCAGTTCGCCACCCTGCTCATCGCGATCCTGGTCCCGGTCTCCGGACTGTTCCGCATCGACCCCGTGGAGGGCGCCTTCGTAGTGCTCGACCGCCAGGTATGGTTCGCCGATTTCTTCCTGGTGGTCGGTCTGTGGCTGGCGTTGTCGAGCCTCCTGGTGATGACCTACTCGCTGGTCGGTACCGCGTTCTGCGGCTGGTCGTGCCCGCAGAACACGCTGGCGGAGTGGGCGAATGCCATGACGCGCAGGTTGCTGGGAAAGCGCGCGGAGGTGAGCCTGGACGGAACGCGGATGCAGATTTCGAGCGGCAAGGACAAATGGGTCAATTGGGTGATCCTGGGGACACTGTTCCTGGCGGTCGCGGCGCTGGTCGCGCTGGTCCCGCTGCTGTATTTCTATTCCCCCGAGATGATCTGGAAATTCGTGACTTTCCGCAGCGACCCGCGCCTGGCGGGTTCACTGTACTGGATTTACACCATCTTCGTGCTGATCCTCTTCCTCGACATCGCGTTCATACGCCATTTCTGGTGCCGTTTCATGTGCGTCTACCGCGTTTGGCAGCATACCTTCAAGACGCGCGAGACGCTGCACGTGGTGCACGATAAATCCCATCCCGAAGAGTGCGCGCGCTGCAATTTTTGCGAGACTTCCTGTTTCATCGGGATCGATCCGCGCCGCACCGAGGTTTATGATGCCTGCATCAATTGCGGCGAATGCATCACCGCCTGCAGCAGCATCCGCAGCTCACGCAAGTCCGGCAACAGCCTGCTGCGCTTCGTCGTCGGGGAGGTGGGCGCAGTCCCGGCGCCGGACGGCGAACGTACCAATGTGGGCTCCATTCTGCTGCGGGTGCCATGGTCCCTGCTGCTGACGATTTTCGGTCTATCGCTCTTTAGCTGGGGGATCTGGTCTTACCAGCCGTACCATTTCTCGGTCTATCGGGCGGAGACCCTGCAGGGCGAACAGATCAACGATTACCGCATCAGCCTGGCCAACAAGCTCTACCGCCCTGTGACGCTGAGCATCCAGGTCGAGGGGCTCGCTCCCGAGGACTATACGCTGGATACCACGCAGGTCATGTTCGTCGGCGCGGGACGCAAGGACGTGAACCTGCATGTCGAGGCCGGGCTGTCGCCGGGCCTGCATCCCGTGCTGGTTCATGTATACGCGGAGGGCGGCCCACGGGAGAGTTTCCGCGTCCAGCATTTTGTCGCGGGCCCGGGAGACCGGCATGGCTGACAAGCCTCCGTCCTCCGGCGACAAGACCGAGCTCGGCAGCGTGGACACTGAATGGGGCCGGCAGCCGCAGGATCACTTCGGCTACGCGTCCGAGGAAGAACGGCTGGCCAAACGCGGCCTGGAGGACTGGGAGCTGGTCGACAAGATCCCCGAGTCCCAGAAAAACGTTCCGGCGTGGTTCATCGCCGTCATCCTGGTGGTATTGCTGGTCGCTGTCGGTCTGAGCTTCCCCTTCTGGGGCGACCGGCCCGGTTATGAGCGCAGCTGGTTCAACTGGGGATTCGTCATTGCCTTGGTGTACATCGCGGTGGCGGCTACCTTCGTGTATTTCATGGTGCGCCTGTACGGCAGTCATGCCGGTGGTCGCCTGGACAGCGACAGGAGCCAGGATCGTGGGACCGCGCAGGATCATGACGAGCCGCCGCATGACAAGGATCGCGGTCATTAGTCTGGCTGCCGCCGCGGTGATGCTCTCGGGAGCGTGCGCGCGCGAATCCCCATCCCTGCCGGGAGGCGACACTGTGGCGCAGGACGTGCGGGATCCCCTTGCCCTTGTCTCCCTGTATTGCAGCGGATGCCATGCGCCTCCGCGTCCTCAAGCGCGGGGACCGGGACAGTGGCAGGCCGTTGTAACGCGCATGCAGGAGCATCGCGTCCGGGCCGGGAGGGCGCCCATTCCCGCGGAGAAAATCGATTTGATCATCACCTATCTGCAGGGAGATCGGGGAAGCGAATGATGGTGTTACGCGGGTGGCTTGTGTTGATGTTCGTGATGATGGCAGCTTGTGGTCGCGGGCCGGAGGTGGCCGGGCCACCGCCACAGTCATGGGGCGGGGTCGTCGTCAGGATAGAAAGCCGTCCCATTCCTCCCCGGGTCGGCATGAATGAATTTCTTGTGATTGGTACCGAGGCCAGCGGAAAGCCGGCGTGGAACATGATGGTCACCCTGCGCACCGGTGCGAGCGACGACTGGCGTCAGGCCATCCAGGACGGTGAAAGCGGTGTCTACCGCAAGGCCTTGCCGCTGGGGGCGGGTGAGCAGACCTTGTACGTGCAGCTGCGGCGCGGTAGGGACGAGACCGTGCTGGAGTTTCCCTTCAAGGTCGATTAGGGACGTCGATCATGCGCGCGCCGCCCTCGCGGCGCGCCGTTTCCCGAGCAGTTCGCTTTTGACCCAGTGGCGCAGGAGCAGGATGCGCTCTCCTCCCCGTTCGTCGGCGCAGCGCGGACAGGTCAGGTAGCACAGATACAGCTCCTTCGGCATGCAACCCGCATCGAGCAATGAGGCCTGTATGTCGCGGACCGCCTGGCGAATGGTGCTGACATTCCCCTGATGGAGATGCGCCCGCACCTGGAAGGGACGGGGGAAATACCCGACGTGGCGGGACAGTGAAGGCGCATCCTCCAGCAGCCGTATGATGCTGCCGCGCAGGAAGCCGGTGCGTGTCAGCACGAGCCCGGGCCAGGTTTCCCTCAACTGCAATTGTTCCAGGGCCTGTCGCTGCCGTTGCACGTAGAGCTCATAGCTCAGCGGCATGTGCATCAGCGTGGGGATCGGCAGGGTATGCGTGCGATACCCGCCGAGGTCGATGTCCTGTCCGTGCCGCCAGTCGGGGTAGGAGTGCGGACAACTGCAGTCAGGTGTCATGCCGCTGGGAGAAGTAACGCTTGGCGGTCATGAAGATGTTGGCGAAGAAGATCCAGAACCCCATGCCCATCACGCTCGCCACGATGGCGATGGTGGGGCCGTAAACGCTGTGGACCCGTTCCATGGCCTCGGAATCGTGTGCGAGCAGGTAATGACCTTCCAGTATGCCGAAGAAGAGCAGGGAGGAATAAAAGCAGGAGATTCCGATCGTGGTCCACCAGAAAGAATGATTCACGAGTCGGTATGAATAGATCGGCCGGCCCGAGATCGTCACAAACATGTAATAGGTCACCGCCATGCACAGCAGCACCACGCCGCCGACGACATTGATGTGGGCGTGGGCGAGCGGATCGATCATGTGTCCGGGGCCGCCGTAGGGACTGCCGATGGAATCCAGCCATGCGCGCACGGAGGGGATGACCTGGAGCACCCCATGGACGGTGCCGATGAAGAAAAAGGTGGCCGAGGCGACCAGGTACTTGAGCAACCCTTTCAGGTCGGACGTTGTCGTGAAAGCGGGCTTCATCGTGCGAATACGTCTGGAGTGAGATGAATCAACAGAAAAAAGCCCGACTTAAAGCCGGGCTTCATCTGAAGCAACGCTGGCTTGAAGCCGAATTACTTCTTTTGGATCCCCTTGATGGCGCTTTCGCTGATGGCGCCGGCAACGAACACGCTCAAAGTGAAAAAGATGACGATCGGGACAATGATACTGGGCCACATGTTCAACTCCTCCCCTCTGGATCGATTATCATAATTTTTTCAATGATCAAACTGGCACCGAGTCTAGCGGATAGCGGCGGTGGATGCAAGCCGGGGGAGCGGCCCTCCTGTCGCCGGGGGCGGAGAAATTGTCAGCAGAAACAATAGTAAAGACGTGGCGGATCAGTCCAGGGGATCGGGCGATTCGCCGGCTTGGCGCTTCCCGGGTTCGGGCGGCGAGCTGAATTTGAGGTTCTCCGTCATTTTCTTCAGGGCGCTGGTCTGCTCGACCAGGATGGCCTTGGCGGTCGTCATTTCCTTCAACTGGGATTCGAGGTTGTTCTTCGATTCCCGGATCTTGCTCAGGGTCTTCATGTGCTGTTCGATGCTGTTGCGCTTTTCCTGGATCTGGTTGACCAGCGGATTGACCAGTTCCTTCAGCCAGGTGTCCGCCTCCTTGCCGGCCTGGATGAAGATGTTGCGCGCGTGGCTGACCAGCGAGATGAAGAATTTCTTCACCACGAAGCTTTGTTCTGACATGGTGGTGACCGGGCTGTTACGGAATTCCTCCGCCTTCAGGTAGAGCAGATCGAGTTCGTCGATGTATTTCTTGGTCGGAAACAGGCGCGGCGAACTCACCCGCAGCCCGTATTCGTCGTGGAACTTCTTGTAGATCGCCTGCACCAGCTTGAAGGTCTCCTCGGATTGGCGGCTCACGATCTGCATCGCGTCGCGCATGCTGTCGAAGAACACTGCCATGCCGTTTTTCATGCCCGCCGTGGTCCAGCTGCCGGCCATGTCCTTGCGGCTCTTGTCGATGATCTTGTCGATCGAATCGATGTCCAGCGTGTTGAACATGATCTTGGCCTGCAGCGCGAGTTTCTTGCGGCTCAATTGAAACGTCTTCACGCTTTCGTAATAGGCATCCTTCTTTTCCTTGGCCTTTTCCAGCAGCTGCTGCACGATGTCCTCGTTGTTGCCGCGCATCGCCTGCAACTCGTTGATGCGTCCGCTCAGATCGTCGAGCTGGGCGGTCAGCGGGGCATAGATATCGTCCATAGAGCGGCCGAGCCTGGCGACGATGTTGTCCCAGATGACCCGTTGCCGGTCCGGAAGGATCTCGTTGCCGAGCAATGATTCGAGCGCGGGGAGATTGCTCTTTTCGAGCAGCTCCGAATTGCCGCGAATCTTGGCCACCAGCGCCTTGTGCGCGGAGATCGGGAAGACGTTTCCGGTATCGATGCCGAGCAGTTCGGCGCTGCTCCGGCATTGTTCGCGGATCGTCGCCTCGACCTGTTCCGGCCGCTTCATTTCATCCCACAGGGTGTCGATCTTGTTGAGCACGGCGACCAGGCCCTTTTGACCCTTGTTCCGGTACGCCATGATGAAGTTCTGCCACACATCGAGGTCGCTCTTGGTGACGCCGGTGTCCGCGGACAGGACGAACAGCACCGCCTGCGCGCTCGGGAGCATGTTGATGGTCAGTTCGGGTTCACTGCCCAGGGCGTTCAGGCCGGGGGTGTCCAGGATCACCAGTCCCTGCTGCAGCAGCGGGTGCGGGAAGCTGATCAGGGCGTGACGCCAGACCGGGATCTCCACCGTCTGGGGCTTGACGCGGCGGTTGCCCTCCTGCTCCCCGTTGGTCAGTTCATCGATATAGAGGCCGAGTTTTTCGGCGTCATCCACCGGGACGCGTTTCGTTTTCACGACCTCGTGAAAGGTTTGCGCCATCTGGTCCGGCGAGTCGACATTGAGCGGGAAGGTGGTCCAGTAGCTGTCCTCGTTCTTGAGGTCGGACAGGCTGATGTCACTGAGGCGTGTCTCGATGGGCAGCAGCTTGAGATAGGAATCGCCGCTGTTCCGGTCATAGAACAGTTCGGTCGGGCACATGGTCGTGCGACCGGCCTCGGACGGCAGCAGACGCCGGCCGAAATCGGCAAAGAAGATCGCGTTGATCAGCTCGGTCTTGCCGCGCGAGAACTCGGCGACGAAGGCGATATTGAGCTGGTCGGATTCGAGCGCGCGCAGGGCGTCATAGATGCGCAGGTCGATTTCCGGGCTGTTGAGTTGATGCTGCCCCAGCCAGTCCTGGAAATCCCGGATCAGCTTCGTCAGATCCGCCTTCCAGTTGGCGAAGGCCTGCATCTGGTTTCTGAAGCCGTCCTGCTCCTGTCCCTGGTTTATCTCCATCGCGTTGATCGACATGGGTTCCTTAGTCCAAATGCTGCCAGAGCTTGTGTGGTGTCCACTAGTTATCGGAATAGGCGGGGTTTTTTTGAATATTTTCCTTCGGCCGTGTCATCAAGACCCGGCGGTGCCGTCTGCCATGAATACCCCGTATCGGCAGATAACTCACAACATATAGTTCCACATGGAATTTTTGCGGGGCGAGTCACGGCTGCCCGGATCCGGTTCCGTGAAGCACGTCACGCTGGCCGGGGAATCTGCGGCGGCAGACGGGCGGGAGCGGCGACCAGGAGGCGTTTTTCGCGCCCGCTCTCGCCGCTGAGCAGCGCGATGCGTGTCTTCGGGACAGCGAATACCCGGGCGAGGTACTGGATCAGGTATGCGTTCGCCCTTCCGTCCACCGGGGGCGCGGTGATCCGGATCTTGAGGTGATTTCCCTGAATCCCCACGATCTCGTCTTTGCTTGCCCGCGGCTGCACCCGCACGTTCAGCGTGAGCCGGTCGCCGTCCCAGGAATAGGGGGCGGGTGAGGTCA
Source organism: Gammaproteobacteria bacterium (assembly GCA_016716465.1). Classification (NCBI taxonomy): domain Bacteria; kingdom Pseudomonadati; phylum Pseudomonadota; class Gammaproteobacteria; species Gammaproteobacteria bacterium. Next base: position 208,963 of record JADJWH010000004.1, on the reverse strand, counting down.
TGCTGAATAGGTGATTCCTTCCACGCCCTCCGGTTCCGGAAGCAGGAAGGGGCGGCGAACCGGCGGACTCATCCGTAGGCCAGGGCCCGGCCCAGGTCGCTGAGCGGGCTTACGACCAGGATCTTCAGCAGCTGCACGGCGACCAGGACGAGCAGGGGCGAAAAATCGATGCCCGACATAGAGGGCAGCAGCCTGCGCGCCGGACCCAGCAGGGGTTCATTCAGGCTGTACAGGATGGAGAATACAGGGTTGTTGTACGAACCGGGGCCGAACCAGCTCAGGATGACCTGGATCAGGATCGCGACCAGAAAGGTGTTGAGCGTCAGCGCGAGCAGCGCGGCCGTGGACAACACGAACAGTCCCGCGATCGACGGGGAACGGCCGATCGCCAGGTCGAGCAGCCACAGGGCGCACATCTGCAGGGCGATCAGGAGCACGACCGAGGCCAGATCGATTTTCCATAGTCCCGGGATGATCCTCCGCAGGGGTTTGAGCGGCGGGTTCGTCGCCTTGACCAGGAACTGGCAGATCGGGTTGTAGAAATCGGCGCGGGCGAGTTGCAACAGGAAGCGCAGCAGGACCAGAAGTATATAGAGTCCGAACACGGTATCGATCAGGAAGGCCGATGCGGTCGACAGGTAGGGATTATCCATGGTGTTCTCCGAGCATTCGTGAGAGCTCGATCGAGCGGTCGCGGGCCGCCTTGAGGGCGCGCTCGAACAGATCCTCGATCCCGCCTTGCCGGAGCGCGCTGATGGCGCGTTCCGTGGTGCCGCCGGGAGAGGTCACCTGGGCACGCAGCGCGGAACTGTCCACCCCGCTTTCCAGCGCCATCTTGGCGGCGCCGAAGGCGGTTTGCAGCGTCAACAGGCGGGCCTCGCCGGCCGGCAGGCCGAGTTTGCAGCCGATCTGTTCCAGGATCTCCATGACCAGAAAGAAATAGGCCGGACCGCTCCCGGACAAGGCCGTCACGGCGTCCATCAGGTCCTCGTCGTCGATCCACAGCGTCAGGCCGACGGCGCGCAGGATCGATTCCGCGATATCACGCTGTTCTGCGCTGACCCGGGGATTGGCATATAGCGCCGTCGCCGCGCTCTGCACCAGGGCCGGCGTGTTGGGCATCGCCCGCACCAGGGCCGCTTCCCGGCCCAGCCAGCGCGCCAGGGATTCCACGCGGATGCCTGCGGCGATCGAAATGACCAGCGTATGCGGGCCGAGAGCCGCGCCGATTTCGGGGGCGATCTGCTCGACCACCTGCGGTTTCACCGCGATGACGATGATATCGGCCGCTTCCGCCGCCGCGGTGTTGCGGCTGTCCGTCCTGATCCCAAGGTCAGTCTCCAGGCTCCGCAGTTTTCCCTGGTCGGGATCGGTGGCGATGATACGCGCGGCGTTATAGCCGTCACTGATCAGCCCGCCGATCAGGCTCCGCGCCATGTTGCCTGCACCGATGAAGGCAATGGTCTGCTGTTTCATGAGCAATGGATGAGCATTTATCCGGCGGTTGTTTTCGATGGGTAAGTCTAACCGAATCCCGTGTCAAATGCGCCAGCCAGGCGTTGGATGAGGCGGGCGGAGGCCGGCCGGGCTTCGTTATATTCCACGTTCGCCGAAGATCCCGCTGCCGATCCTCACCAGAGTGGAGCCCTCGGCGATGGCGGCCTCGAGGTCGTCCGTCATCCCCATCGACAGGGTGTCGAGCGCGGAACCGGTCTGATTCAGGGCGTCGCGCAATTCCCTCAGGCGGCGGAAATAATCGCGCTGCGTCTCGAAGTCGCGGGACACCGGGGGGATGGTCATCAGGCCGCGCAACTGCAGCCGCGGCAACAGGGAGCACTCCCGCGCGAGTTCGGCGACCTCCGCCGGCGGTACGCCGGATTTGCTGGCCTCCCCGCTGATGTTGACCTCAATGCAGATGTTGAGCGGGGGCAGGTGCGCGGGTCGTTGCGTGCTCAGGCGCTGCGCGATCTTGAGCCGGTCCACGCTGTGCACCCAGGAAAAATGCTCGGCGATGCCGCGGGTCTTGTTCGACTGGATCGGTCCGATGAAGTGCCATTCGATGGCTTGCCCGGCGAGGGCCGTGATCTTGGCGAGGGCCTCCTGCAGGTAGCTTTCTCCGAACATGCGCTGTCCGGCGTCGAGCACGGCGCGGACGTCGGCGGCGGAATGCGCCTTGGAGACCGCCAGCAGGCTGACCGAACCGGGCGGCCGCTGGTACAGTCGCTCGGCAGCGGCGATGCGCGCCTGTATGGCGTGCAGTGACTGGACGGAATCCTTCATCGTCAAGTCCCGTTCCCGGTCGGCGGGGCGCTGTAGGGAAGGTCCGTTCGGCGTATAGTCAAACTCAAGATGTGGGTGTGGATGCCGTTAACCGTCAGGGTGATCATATCAAGGTCGGGCCTGGGGCAATCGCCCGCCAGTGTGCCATAAAAACGGGAGAGAACATAAATGGATATCGCCGAGCTGCTGGCGTTCAGCGCCAAGAATAATGCCTCGGACCTGCACCTTTCCGCCGAACTGCCGCCCATGATCCGCGTCGATGGCGACGTGCGCCGCATCAATGTACCTCCTCTGGACAACAAGACGGTACAGACGATGCTGTATGACATCATGAGCGACAAGCAGCGCAAGGATTTCGAGGAGTTCCTCGAGACGGACTTCTCGTTCGAAATCCCCGGTCTGGCCCGCTTCCGTGTCAACGTCTTCAACCACAACCGCGGCGTCGGCGGGGTGTTCCGCACCATTCCCTCCACGATCCTTTCCCTGGAAGAACTGGGCGCGCCGGCGGTATTCAAGGATATCTCGGATTATCCGCGCGGCATCGTGCTGGTGACCGGGCCGACCGGCTCGGGTAAGTCCACCACGCTGGCGGCGATGATCGATTACAAGAACAACAACGAGTTCGGCCACATCCTGACCATCGAGGATCCCATCGAGTTCGTGCACCAGAGCAAGAAGTGCCTGGTCAACCAGCGCGAGATCGGGCGCGATTCGCTTGGCTTCGCCGAGGCCCTGCGCTCCGCCCTGCGCGAGGACCCTGACGTGATTCTCGTAGGTGAAATGCGCGACCCGGAGACGATCTCGCTGGCGCTCACCGCCGCCGAGACCGGCCACATGGTGTTCGGCACCCTGCATACCAGCTCCGCCGCCAAGACCATCGACCGTATCATCGACGTCTTTCCCGCGGCGGAGAAGGAGATGGTGCGTTCGATGCTGTCGGAATCCCTGCGCGCGGTGATCTCGCAGACCCTGCTCAAGAAGGTCGGCGGCGGCCGCGTCGCGGCCCACGAGATCATGATCGGCACGCCGGCCATCCGCAACCTGATCCGCGAAAACAAGGTGCCGCAGATGTACTCCGCGATCCAGACCGGCCAGTCGCACGGGATGCAGACCCTCGATCAGTGCCTGCTGGAGCTGGTCCGCAAGGGCGTGGTCAATCGCCAGGAGGCGATGGCCAAGGCCGCCCATCGCGACGCCTTCCGCGAATAGTCCTCTACCCGAGCCGGACCCCTTCAGGCGTCCGGCTCAGTCGTCCCATACCGGCGAGAAGATCCCGCCCTGTTCGGTGTCGAGCCTGCGCATCGGATGGCCGTACAGCCTGGACAGGTTCTCCTCCGTCAGGACGTCTCCGATCGGGCCGTGCACCTGGGCCTCCGGCCCGAACAGCAACAGCGCGTGATCGCAGTACCGGGCGGCCAGGTTGATGTCATGCAGCACCATCACCAGCGCCTTCTCGCCGCCCCGGGTCGAATCGCGGAGAATGCGCAGGATATGGATCTGATGATACAGATCCAGATGGGTGCTCGGCTCATCGAGCAGGCAGAGCGCCGGATCCTGCGTCAGCAAGGTTGCGATGGCGAGGCGCTGGCGTTCGCCCCCGGACAGAGTCGACAGGACACGGGATTCCTTGCCGGCCAGCCCCACTTGCGCAAGTGCGGCGCGGGCGCGCTCGAAGTCTTCCCCGCTTTCCCGGCGCCAGGCGGCGAGATATGGATGGCGTCCAATCAGGGCGGCCTCGAGCACATTCCCCGGGAAGAGGCTGTCCTGTTCCTGAAACAGGATTCCCAGGATACGGGCCAGCTGCGCGCGCGGGACTTCCTCGAGACTCTTTCCCGCAAGGGTGATCGCGCCCGCGTCACGGGGGTGCAGTCCCGCCAGGGTCTTCAGCAATGTGGTCTTTCCGCAGCCATTGCGCCCGAGCACGGCCCAGCGGCTGCCGCGGTCGATCTGCAGGTCGAGGCCGCGGCAGACACCGGTCCCCGCGATCGAGACATCGAGACCGCGGGTCGTCAGCAGCGCGCTCAATGTGGGCTCCGTCGCAGCAGGTACAGAAACAGCGGGACACCGATCAGCGCCGTCATGACGCCGACCGGCAGTTGCAGCGGTGAGAACGCCGAACGGGCCAGGGTATCCGCGATCACCAGAAAGATCGCCCCGATCAGCGTTGAGGCCGGCAGCAGAATGCGATGATCGTGGCTCACGATCAGGCGCGTCAGATGCGGCACGATCAGGCCGATGAAGCCGATATTGCCGGCGATGGTGATGGCCACGGCGGTGAGCAGGGACGCCAGGATATACAGACGCAGGCGCAGGCGGTCGACGCCGATGCCGAGGGCGCGGGCCTTGAGTTCGCCGAATACCAGGACATTCAGCTCGCGCGCACTGACGAGCGCGAAGAGGAGTCCGAGCGCCAGCGTACCGATCCCAAGCCCCGGATAGGGCGCCTGACCCAGATCACCCAGCAGCCAGAAGATCATGCCGCGCAAGGTGGTGTCGGCGCTGAGCGAGAGGATCAGGCTGATGAGGGCGCCCCAGCCCGCGGCAACCACGACCCCCGTCAGCAACAGCCGGGTCGGCGTCCAGGCGCCGCGTCCGTGCGCCAGGGCAAACACCAGCAGCATCGACAGCATGGCGCCAATGAAGGCGCCGCCGGTGAGCCAGAGTCCGCCCAATCCGATGAGCAGGGTGGACAAGGCGCCGACGGCGGCCCCGCCGGACACGCCCAGGATATACGGGTCGGCGAGCGGATTGCGCAGCAGTACCTGCATCAGGGCGCCGGCCAGCGCGAGCATTCCGCCGCAGGCAAAGGCCGTTATGGCGCGCGGAAGTCTGAGTTCGGTCACGACGACGTAACTGGGCGCCGAATGGTCCCCCAGCAGTATCAACCACAGTTCATGCCAGCCTACGGAAACACTGCCCGTGGCCACGGCGAACAGCAGGCTTCCCGCTCCCGCGAGGACGAGGACACCCAGCCGCACCGCGCTGGAGTTCAGCGCAAATCGAGGATGGGCCATGCCCGGCTTGCCGCGTGGCGCGCCAGCGTGTCGTCGGGATTCACCGCAACCGGGTGGTCAACCAGCTCGAGCAGCGGCAGATCGTTATGTGAATCGGAATAAAACCAGCTGCCGCCCAGATCCATCCGGTTCTCGGCCATCCAGGCCGCTAGGCGCTCGACCTTGCCGCCCCGAAAGCAGGGGACGCCGGCTACGCCGCCGGTAAAGCGCCCGGCATTGATCTCGGGTTCGGTCGCGATTAGGTATTCCACGCCGAGGGAGGCGGCGATCGGGCGCGTAATGAAGGAATTGGTCGCGGTAATGATCACCGGGATGTCTCCCTGTGCGCGGTGGGTCTCGATCAGTTTTCGTCCTGCCGGGAGGATGATCGGACGGATCCTTTCCGCCATGAAGCGATCGCGCAGCTCACGCATGAACGCGGGTTCGTGCGCGGCGAGCGGGCTCAGCTGGAAGGCCAGCCAGGCACGGATGTCGAGCGTCCCGGCCTGGTATTCGCGGTAGAAACGCTCGTTCTCACGGGCGTAGTGCTCGCCATCCACGATCCCCCGCTCCACGAGGAATTCCCCCCACAGGTAGTCACTGTCACCGGCAAGCAGGGTGTTGTCGAGATCAAACAGGGCGAGTGGCAAATCCGCTAATCCATAGGTTCAACTTATTGATATTGCTTAACGTAGTGGATACCAGCATGGCTTGCAAGGCCTTGCCTGAAGTCCGCGCCCCGGGATCGGAGGGCGTGATGCGCGGAATTGCGGAGGTCACGCGAATTATGGGAGAATCGATTGCAAAAAGCGCTCGTGAAGGTCGTGCAAGTGATTGATTTAGATGGATACAGGGCCAATGTCGGGATTGTCCTGAGCAATGCTGAGGGTAAGGTCCTGTGGGCGCGCCGGATCGGCCAGGACGCATGGCAGTTCCCCCAGGGGGGCATCCGGGAGGACGAGGCGCCCGAGCAGGCGATGTACCGCGAATTGCGCGAGGAGATCGGCCTCGAGGCGGGGGACGTGGTGGTGTTGGGACGCACGCGCGACTGGCTGCGTTACCGCCTCCCCAAGCATCTGATCAGGCGACGCAGCCGCCCGTTGTGCATCGGCCAGAAGCAGGTCTGGTATCTGCTGTATCTGGTCGGTGACGAAGGCCGGGTTCGGCTGGACAGCACGGATCAACCCGAATTCGACCGCTGGCGCTGGGTGGATTTCTGGAGTCCGCTGAAGGAGGTTGTCTCCTTCAAGCGTAATGTGTACCGCAGCGCGCTCGAAGAGTTCTCCGAGGTGTTGTTCAGTGACGGAAAGGTCAGCCCGGTGTTGAGGGCGCACAAAAAAATCGGTCTCGGCCATGATGGATGACGCGGAGCCCGCGGCGCGGAAACCAGGATGCTCGCCACACTTCGGCGCATAGTTCAGGAAGTCAATGCGGCCCGCGATCTGCAGCAGGCCCTGTCGATTATCGTCACCCGTGTAAAGCAAGCCATCAAGGTTGATGTCTGCACCGTATATCTGTTCGATCCCGCCCGGGATGCCTTCATCCTCATGGCGACGGACGGCCTCAATCCCCAGGCGATCGGGCGGGTCTTCCTCGCGCGCGGCGAAGGCCTGGTCGGTGTGGTGGGGGAGACCGAGGAACCCCTCAACCTCGACGACGCGCCCGCCGATCCCCGTTATCGCTTTGTCGCGGAGACGGGCGAGGCCTACTATCACGGTTTTCTCGGCGTACCGATCATCCATCACCGCAAGGTGATGGGGGTTCTGGTCGCGCGCCAGCACGACAAGCGCCGCTTCGACGACGACGAGGTGGCGTTTCTGCTCACCATCGCCGCGCAACTGTCCGGAGCCATCGCGCTTGCCGCCGCGAACGGGGGTATCCGGGGATTCTCCGCCGACCAGGAAGGTGTCGAATCGCGCCCGATCGTAGGCCTGCCCGGGGCCCCTGGAATCGGCTTCGGGTCGGCCGTAGTGATCTTTCCGCCAGCGGATCTGAGCGCGATCCCCGATCGGCGAGTCAGTGATATCGAGGGAGAGGCGGCGCTCTTCCGCGCCGCCCTGGAAGCGGCGCGCGACGACATTCGGATGCTGGAGCACAGGATGGGCGATTCCCTCGCCGCCGAAGATCGCGCCTTGTTCAATGCCTATACCCTGATGTTGAGCAGCCCGAGTCTGGAGAATCAGACCCTGGAGCGGATCCGCGCCGGCAACTGGGCGGCGGGAGCGTTGCGCGATACGATCGCCGAGCACACGCGGGTCTTCGATCAGATGGAGGATCCCTACCTCCGCGAACGCGCGGAAGACGTGCGGGATGTCGGGCGGCGCATCCTGGCGCGGCTGGAGAACATGCCGCAGGATCAGCGGCAATATCCGGAGCGCGCGGTACTGGTCGGCGAGGAGATCACGGCCTCGATGCTGGCGGAGGTGCCGCTGGATCGCCTGGCGGGCGTGGTGACGGTGCGTGGTTCCGGATCCTCGCACGTGGCGATCCTGGCGCGGTCGCTCGGCATACCGGCGGTGGTCGGCCTGAGCGACCTGCCCGTGGGGCGCATAGACGGGCGCGAACTGATCGTCGACGGTGACAGCGGTACCCTGTTTGTCTCCCCCTCGGCCAAGGTGCGCGCGGAATATCTTGTGCTGGCCCAGGAAGAGGAGAGGCTCGCCGCCGAGTTGGCGGAGCTACGTGATCTGCCCGCGATTACACCGGACGGGATACGGATCCCGCTTTACGCCAATGCCGGGTTATTGTCCGACATCAACCCATCGCTGCACCACGGCGCGGAGGGCATCGGTCTGTACCGGACGGAGTTCCCTTTCATGATCCGCAACCGCTTCCCGAGCGAGGAGGAGCAGCGCCAGATCTACCGGCAGGTGCTGGAGGCCTACGCACCGCTGCCGGTGACGGTACGTACGCTGGACGTGGGCGGGGACAAGATGCTGCCCTATTTCCCGATTCACGAGGAGAATCCGTTCCTGGGCTGGCGCGGCATCAGGATCACGCTCGACCATCCGGAGATATTCTCGGTCCAGTTGCGCGCGATCTTGCGCGCCAGCATCGGCCTGAACAATTTGCGGCTGCTGCTCCCGATGATCAGCGACGTCAGCGAGGTCGACGAGGCCTTGCGTATCATCCGGCGGGTGCATCAGGAGCTGTGCGGTCAGGGCGAGGCGGTGACGATGCCGGAGACCGGCATCATGATCGAGGTGCCGTCGGCTATCTACCAGATCGACACGCTGGCGCCGCGCGTGGATTTTCTTTCCATCGGCACCAACGATCTGACCCAGTACATGCTGGCCGTGGACCGGAATAACACGCGCGTGGCCTCCTTGTACGATTCCCTGCATCCCGCGGTGCTGCGCGCGATGATGCAAGTGGTCGTTACGGCGCAGCGCTGCGGGCGTGCGGTGGGAGTCTGTGGTGAGATGGCGGGGGATCCCGCGTCTGCGCTGTTGCTGCTTGGAATGGGCGTGTCAAACCTTAGCGCGAGTGTCACCAGCCTGCCGCGCGTCAAATGGGTGATCCATAACTTCAGCATCGGTCGTGCGCGGGATATCCTCGACGAGGTGCTGGCGATGGAAGATACCCGCAGCATCCGCCGTCATCTCGACGGCCTGTTGCAGCAGGCCGGCCTGGGCAGCCTGGTCCGGGCGGGCAGATAGCCTCTCCGGTTCAGAACGGCAGCAGCAGACCGATCATGGCGGTGTATTGCGTGTAGTCGTAATCGTCGATGTTGGACCGGTTTTCGGTGCGCCGGTATTCAAAAGACAATTCGTTCCCGCCGGAAAGCCCGTGCGTGAGCCGGGCGATGGCCATGATCTGGTCATCGTTGCGGGTCAGGAAGCTGCCATCGGCCAGCTCATTCGGATTCAGGTAGTGCGAGCGCGAATAGCGCAGTTCGAGCGCGGCGTGGAACAGGGCGCCGACGGGGCCTTCCGCTTCGAGGCGCACGGAATTGCGCACGGGTGAATAGCTGGTGAACAGCGGAGTGGAGAGTTCCTCGCGATAATTGGTCTCGAGTTGGTACATCAGGTGCAGTTGGCGTTTGCCGCGCAACCAGCTCATGCGCGCATCGGTCCGGTGACGCCAGCCGGAGAGATAGGTATAGAGGGGGTCCAGGTCGTTTATCCGGCTGACTTCGTAGCGCAGACGCAGGCGGCTGCGCCCTGTTTCCAGCCACCGGCTGGTGCTCAGCTTGAAACGGGGTTCCAGGGTGAATTCATCGCCGTCCAGAAAGCTGTACACCAGCTGGGCACGACCCGCGGCCGACCATCCGGCGATATCCTTCTCCAGCAACCCGCCGAGAGACAGGGAGTCGATGTCATAGCCGTTCAGGTCCTGGTACTTGATGACATAGGCGCTTCCTTCCAGGCTCATGCCAATGGAGCCGCTCGTGCGCAGTCTCCGCTGGAGATAGCCGAAGGCATCGAAGAAATAATCATCCTGGTCGCTGGTGGTGAGGGTCTGGTTGTCGGCGAGCAGGATGACATTGCTGTCGTAACCCGTTTCGCCCACGATGAAGCCTGACCAGGGCGAGACCGCCGACAGGTCAACGGCTTCGCGAATCTCCTCCCGTTCGGTTGAGTATCGCTCCAGCAGCGTCAGGGCCAGCGACCGGAGTTTCGGGTTGTCCGTGCTCTCGATCGTGCGCTGCAGCCAGGCCGCCACCTGGTCGGCTCGGTTCAGCTGGGCGTCGACGAGCGCGAGGTTGTAGTATCCGAGGGGCGCGATGTCGGGATCGGCAATGACCTTCAGAAAGGCTTCCCTGGCCTCGGGGTAACGCGCGAGCTTGTAATAACTGGCTCCGAGGTTGTAATAGAGGGCTGCGTTGTCTTCGGTTTCGGGTCGGGAGGCGAGAAAGTGCGTAACCGCGGTCTCATAGTCACCGCGGTTGAAGGCGTCGATGCCCTGATCATAGGCCTCGTCAGCATAGGCGACGGGTAGGGTCAGATTGAAGAGGATTGCGGCGAGCAGCGACGGCCCGCTTCTCTTCGCGCGCTGCGGGTCACGGGCGCTGGGCGGCATGGCGGCACAGGATCAGAGAGGCCTTTCCATGCATCGGGGACCAAAGGGGGGATGCCGGACAGGCCGTGAATAAACGCCCCGCCACCCCATGGGCTGGCGAGAGTAGGTCGACCAGCCCTTAATTTATACTATTTCTCCCGATCCGGCCACGCGGAAGGCGGGTAGGACTCGCGGACCTTGTCCCAGTTTTCCCGGGAGTTCTGTCGGGCCGATTCCTGCTGCTCACGCGAGCTTTGCTGGAAATTATCGCGCCGTTCGCGCGATTCGTCCGCGCGATCGCGTAAACCGGGGGGGTCGCCTTGGTCGGCAGCGTTGGTCGAGTGGAGATCCGCCTGCGTGTCGGTGCGGTCGCGTTCGCCAGTGTCCCGGCCGGCATCGTTGTTTTTGACGCCGTCGCGGCGTTTACGTTTATCATCGGTTCCGCGCTGTGTGTCCTTGTTCGATGGCCCGCTGCTCGTGGCGGCGGGGACGGTGCCCTGGAATTCTTTGGGCAATTCGATGCGGTTGATGAATTCATCGGCGGTCTGTCTGGCATCCATCATGCGGATGGTGATATCGAGATCGCCGGCGCCTTCCGCCGCGAACGCGCGCCCCGCCAGCACGGCGGCAATGAACATGGATAGGCAGATGGAGTGGAAGGTGATCCGCATGGGGTTTGGCCCTGAAGGCTACATTACCGTTACCGGCGCCGCTGTCTGGTCCTGATGATTGTTTATCGGCGGTTCCCGCGACGGCAGTACGTTCATCCTCAGGACGAAGTTCTTTCTCTTTCCGCTGTAAGTCACCACGGCGACCAGGTCGCCGCCATGACTGCTGCGCGCTTCAACTGGAAGGACCAGCAGATTCTTGCCTTGTGCCAGACTGCCTTCCCAGCTGAGTTCACGCTGTCCCGGGTATCCGTCGACCTCGATGCCTTCGGGCAGCTGGATGGTAAAACGGGCATTTTGCATGGGCTGGTCGGACTCGAGTACAAGGCTCACGTCCTGGACCTGGTTCAGCGCGATAGCCAGCCCGGGGATGTCCTGTATCGGTGCGGGGCCGGGTCTGTACAGCACGCCAAGCGCGAAGACGAGCGTGACGCTCGCCGCCAGGGCGAGTCCCAGGCCGGACATGCGCCGGTGTTTGCGGGGATCGCGCACCACCGCCTCCGCGATGGCGCGATCGAAAAAATCCGCGGACGGTTCCGGTGCGGGCAGTGTCCGCAGCAGCTGGCGCACATTCTGCTCCCGGATCATGCGGGCGCGGCACAACGGACAGGCGGCGACATGCCGTTCCAGCGCGGCGGCATCCGAGGACGTCAGTACGCCGTCGAGATAGTCATCCACCAGATGATCGATTGCGGAGCAGTTCATGGGGCGGCCTTGGTTCCTGTCGCTAAAACACTACAGTAAGATACACGAGGCCCGATGAAAAAAGTTCCATGTGGGATTTCAGGTATATGATTACTATGTATTTATTTTTTTGATAGGGATGAGAATTCCATTTCGAGATGGGGCAGGAGTTCCCGCAGTCGCGCGCGGGCGCGATGCAGTCGCGATTTGAGCGTGCCGATCGGGCAGTCGAGTATCACTTGCATCTCTTCCAGGGTATATCCTTCGATATCGTGCAGGCTGAGCACATGCCGGTGATCCTCGCTCAACCGGTCGATCACCTGCAGCAAGTGCCGGGTCAGGACGCCCTGTTCGGTTTCAAACTCCGGGTTATCCCCTGTCCCGGCGAGATTCTCGATCGGATCGGTCCCCTCCGCATCGCCGCCGTAATCCACGGCCAGATGCACCGGGGAGCGGGTGTATCGCCGACGGTTATCGATGAAGATCCGGTACATGACCCGGGCCAGCCACGGGCGGAGGCGATCGACTTCCATGAGTTCCTGGCGACGCGGATAGAGTTTCAACAGAAGCTCCTGAATCAGGTCTTCCGCATCCTCGCGGGCGTGCGTCAGGCGGTAGGCAAGCCGGAACAGCGGTTTCAGGTGCGGACGGACCAGGGTTTCAAATGCGGATTGCTCCGAACCCTCTTTACTGCCCATGCTGGTTTTGCGGTGCAATGGCCAAGACCCCGGTATTTTGTCGTGTGTAACACCCCGCAGTAACCTCCAGGCGGGCGGTGTTTCACCCCCTGTCGCTTGGTCTGAATACCGGGTGATGTCTCGGGAAACGGTCGGTAACGGTTAGTACCTGAGACGTGCGAAAAGGTTCCGAATGTTCCAGCGCGGGGGAAACCCGGGGGGCGGTGCGGGTCACCCTGGGTGCGGTCGCCCGGGTATTCGGAGACCCCCGAAGATTTTTATAGATTGATTTTTAAAGATAATTTATCGAGAATCTGACCCGGCCGGCGACCGGTTCGTGCACCGCTCCGGGTTCCCGGACGGGAGGCTTTACACCGGGTTGCAGCGAAAGTTAAAATACGCGACTTTTCGGGTTTTTAAATCTTCACCATCGTCAAATTGCGGGGAATGTGAATGCCAAATGTGCGCGTGAGAGACAACGAGCCGTTCGAGGTGGCGCTGCGCCGCTTCAAGCGTATCTGCGAAAAGAGCGGGGTGTTGTCCGAGATACGTCGGCGGGAGTTTTATGAAAAGCCCACCTCGGTGCGCAAGCGCAAGGCCGCGGCTGCGGTAAAACGCCAGCAAAAGCGCACCTCGATGGAGCGTTCGCGCTTTTTCCGTCCCCACTCGTGAGTCATTGAGCGCAGGCGCGCGGCTCAGGGTCGCGCAGCCTGCCGCGGTTCGGCTTGCCGGCGATCATCTCTGCCAGGGCTTATGGAATCAACGCTTAAAAACCGCCTGCAGGAAGATATGAAGGCCGCGATGCGCGCCAAGGACAGCCAGCGTCTGGGCATCATCCGGCTGATCAACGCCGCGATCAAACAGCGCGAGGTGGACGAACGCATTGTCCTCGACGATGAGCAGGTCATCGTCGTGTTGAGCAAGATGATCAAGCAGCGCAACGACTCCATCGATCAATTCGGCAAGGCGGGACGCCAGGATCTGGTCGAGAAGGAGGCCTATGAGCTCAGGGTCATCGAGGAATATCTTCCTCCGGCGCTTTCCGACGAGGAACTGGCCGGCCTGATCGAACAAGCGGTGGTGCAGACCGGCGCCCAGTCGGTCAAGGATATGGGCAAGGTCATGGGTGTGCTGAAACCGCAGATCCAGGGGCGCGCCGATATGGCCGCGGTCGGCGCCCGGATCAAGGCCCGCCTCGGCTGATCCGTCCGTTCCGCAAGCGTCCCGAAGCATCCGGAGGGGCGGTTGCCCCGCCCCCGATTGATCGTACCGACAGGGACCGTCTCATCCCCTTGTCCACCGTGTCTTCACCCTTGTATCTTAGCTACCCATGGCCGGCAGGATCCCCCAGGATTTCATTGACGGATTGACCGCGCGCGTCGACATCGTGGAGGTGATCGACAGCTACGTGGCCCTGCGCAAGGCCGGGCGCGAGTATGTGGCGCGCTGTCCCTTCCACGAGGAAAAGACCCCCTCCTTCACCGTCAGCCCGGAAAAACAGTTCTATCACTGCTTCGGCTGCGGTGCCCACGGGACGGTGATCGGCTTCGTGATGGAGTACTGCCACCTCGATTTCGTCGATGCCGTGCATGAGCTTGCCCATCGGGTGGGTCTCGAGGTGCCCAAGACGGAGGGCGGCGGTGAGCGCGTTCGCAAGGGCGGCGAATCCCTCGACATCCTGCGCGAGGCGGCGGAGTATTTCCGCCGCCAACTGCGTGAGCACCCGCGCGGCCGCCTGGCGATCGACTACCTCAAGGGGCGCGGCGTCACCGGGGAGACGGCGTCCGAGTTCGGGATCGGGTACGCCCCGGCGGGCTGGGACAATCTGGCCGCGTTCATGGGGGGGAAATTCAGCGCCGGGGCGCTGGCTGAGGCCGGCCTGCTGATCAAGCGCGATCAGGGCGGATATTATGACCGCTTCCGCGACCGTGTCATGTTCCCGATCCGGGACGCCCGCGGGCGGGTCATCGGATTCGGGGGGCGGGTGATCGGGGACGACACCCCGAAATACCTCAATTCTCCCGAGACCGAGTTGTTCCACAAGGGGCGTGAACTCTACGGCTTGTACGAGGCGCGCACCCACGTGCGGCAACTTGAGCGTCTGCTTGTGGTCGAAGGTTACATGGATGTGGTGATGCTGGCGCAACACGGGGTCCGTTATGCCGTCGCTACACTCGGGACGGCGACCACGCCCCAGCATTTGGAGCGCATGTTCCGCCTGGTGCCGGAGGTGATCTTCTGCTTCGACGGTGACCGGGCCGGGCGCGAAGCGGCATGGCGCGCGCTGGAGCAGGCCTTGCCCGCGCTGCGTGACGGATGGCAGGCCCGTTTCATGTTTCTGCCCGAGGGCGACGACCCGGATTCGCTGGTACGCAAGGAGCACAAGGACATGTTTGAGCGGCGTGTTGAGAACGCAATCACGCTTTCGACTTTCTTCTATGACACGCTCGTGGGGCGTGCCGATATATCGAGCATAGACGGTCGGGCGCGCCTGGTGGAGCTGACCCGCCCCTATCTCGCAAGGCTGGCCCCGGGGGTGTTTCGGCAGTTGATGATCGACCGCCTGGCGGAACTTTCCAAGATGAACCCCGATACCCTCGCGCGAATGCTGGCGGGCGCGCAGAAGGCCGGTCGCCCTGGCGCGCCGTCGCCGAATACCCAGGGTGACCGGACGGTAGTCTCGCTGGTGCGCAAGGCGATCTCGCATCTGCTGAGAAAGCCCGCCCTGGCCCAGCACGCCGGGGATTATAAGCGGTTGATCCGGATGGAGACTCCGGGTGTCGGTTTGCTGGTGGAGATGCTTGATTTACTGCAGGACAACCCTCATTTCACTACAGCCATCGTGCTGGAGCATTGGCGCGGACGCGAGCATGCGAAGGCGCTGGCCAGGTTGGCCCGCGATGAGTCGCTGGTGCCATACGAGGAGCTGGATCGGGAATTTCTGGACTCCCTGTACCGCCTGCAGCTCGGCTTCGTCGAGCAGCAGATCGCGAATTTGAACAGCCGCCCGCGGGATGCCTGGAGTCCGCAGGACAAGCAGGAACTGGCCCGCCTGCTGCAGGAAAAAAGAGATATGAAACAGTTGATTATTGAGAAATCGACGGCCGTGTGAAGGTGCTGTGGCCCATGCCGGGGGATGTTCTCAATCCCCGATGGCATGTAGTAGAATCGGCCGTTTATCGTTAATCAGTCGACCAGAGGTCGGGACGCCATATGAAGCAGGATCAGCAATCGCAGCTCAAAACCTTGATTGCCAAGGGCAAGGAACAGGGGTACCTGACCTATCGCGAGGTGAACGACCACCTGCCCAACGACATCGTCGATCCCGAGCAGATCGAGGACATCATCGGCATGATCAACGATATGGGGATCACGGTGCACGAGTTCGCGCCGGATACCGAAAGTCTGCTGATGAACGATGCCGCGGTGGACGGCGATGATGATGCCGCCGAGGAAGCGGCCGCCGCTCTCGCCAGCGTGGACAGCGAATTTGGTCGCACGACCGATCCCGTGCGCATGTATATGCGTGAAATGGGCACCGTCGAGCTGCTGACCCGCGAGGGCGAGATCAAGATCGCCAAGCGTATCGAAAGCGGCCAGCGCCAGATGCTGCTCGCCCTGACGGAATATCCTGACACCATTGCCGAGCTGCTGCGCTCCTATCAGAAGGTTCAGGCCAACGAAGTGCGGCTGGGCGACCTGATTTCCGGTTATGTCGACCCCAATGAAGACGAGAACGACAGCGTGCCGATGGTTCAGGCGGCGGTGGTCGAGGAGGAGTTCGTCGAGGATGCCGGCGAGGCGGAGGCCGATGAGGAGGGCAGTGAAAGCGGTGAGGCCGCGGACACCGGCCCGGATCCGGAGGTGGCGCGCATCCGCTTCGAAGAGCTTGAGAAGCTCTACAAGAAGTCCTTGACGGCGGTCGACAAGCACGGCCGCGGCCACGACAAGACGGCCAAGCTGCTCCGCGAGCTGACCGATTGCTTCATGACCTTCAAGCTCACCCAGCGCATGACGGACCAGTTGATCAACAACCTGCGCGAGACGGTGGAGCGTATCCGCGCGCAGGAAAAGATCATCATGACGGTGTGTGTCGCCAACGCGCACATGCCGCGCAAGGAATTCATCACCTCCTTTCCGGACAATGAGACGGATCTCAACTGGCTGCCACGCCAGATCAAGGCTGGCAAGAAGTATTCCAAGGTGCTGGAGGCGCACCAGGACGAAATCCTGCGCGCACAGAAGAAACTGATCTCGATCCAGACCGAATCGAACATGGCGATCAACGAGATCAAGGACATCAACCGCAAGATGTCCATCGGCGAGGCCAAGGCGCGCCGCGCCAAGAAGGAGATGGTGGAGGCCAATCTGCGCCTGGTCATCTCGATTGCGAAGAAATACACCAATCGCGGCCTCCAGTTCCTTGACCTGATCCAGGAAGGCAACATCGGACTGATGAAGGCGGTGGACAAGTTCGAATATCGCCGCGGTTACAAGTTCTCGACCTATGCGACATGGTGGATCCGCCAGGCCATCACGCGCTCGATCGCCGACCAGGCCCGTACCATCCGAATCCCGGTTCATATGATCGAAACCATCAACAAGCTGAACCGCATCTCGCGCCAGATGCTGCAGGAGATGGGGCGCGAAGCCACCCCGGACGAGCTCGCCGCGCGCATGGACATGCCGGAAGACAAGATCCGCAAGGTGCTCAAGATCGCGAAGGAGCCGATCTCGATGGAGACTCCGATCGGTGACGACGAGGACTCCCATCTGGGCGATTTCATAGAGGACTCGAACATGCTGTCGCCGCCCGAGGCAGCGACCATCGCCGGCCTGCGCGAGGCCACTACCGCGGTACTCGAGAGCCTGACCGCGCGCGAGGCCAAGGTGCTGCGCATGCGCTTCGGTATCGACATGAATACCGATCACACGCTGGAAGAAGTCGGCAAGCAGTTCGACGTCACGCGTGAACGCATCCGCCAGATCGAGGCCAAGGCCCTGCGCAAGCTGCGCCATCCGAGCCGCTCGGAGGCATTGCGCAGTTTCGTGGATTGATGGCGGGAGACGCGGAAAACGCCTCGCTGTGATGCAGGGAGCCGGGCGGCTCCCTGCGCGTTTTGCAGCACCGTTCCGGATCGAAAACCGGAATACAACTGCCTTCTCTCTGTATCCGTATGCCTGCTCCCGCGGCAGTGTGGTGTGCATTTCACCACGCTGCGCTATACTTGCGCGCATTCCGGGCCTGTAGCTCAGTCGGTTAGAGCAGGGGACTCATAATCCCTTGGTCCTCGGTTCGAGTCCGAGCGGGCCCACCAAACTATTCATGGATTTATAGATTTCTCCTTCGGTTGCGCGTTTGGGTATGGCCGTTTTGTAGGCAATCAGATTCCGTCTCCGCGCCGCGCACGTACTGTGGCGTACCGGGGTAGTTGATATTCTGGTGGAGGCAATGCTTATTACCTAACTACTACGCCTCGCTAGACAGTGTTGAGTCTTTCAGCACGTTGGAGCCCTGGACGGCAAATCCATCCATTAATGTCAGCGGGATGAACTTCCGAATGAAGGAATCTTCTCCTATACGAGAGAGGGGTGTGGAGATCGGTCAGTAACGTAAATCTTCAAGCACCATACGCTCCCGAAGCGCGCGTGGGCGCCGCGCCCAGTTTTACAGCCGATTCAGAGGATTCAAATTGAAATCTGGTATATCCATGGATTCCGGTAACCCGCTATTCACAATGACGGTAAATGAATGATGAGTTCCCTTGCCAGATTCAGATCTTTTATTGCCGGGGTCGATGTATCTGCTGAGGTTGGCGCGCTGTCTTTTATTGCATGCAATATCCTCGGTTGGATTGTTCTTTACAACTACCCGCTGCTTTCCTTTATTTCAGACAACATTAATATTCTGTCGTGGCATGGGTTCTCTGCCCTGATGGTAGTTGTAATTCTGCTGGGGATGTTGTCGCTCTGGGCGTATTACCTGATCTTCATGCTGATGCCATTTCTGGCGAAGCCATTCAGCATGATTATCGCAGTGGCCAATTCGCTGGCATTTTATTTTATGACGAAGTATCACGTTGTTCTCGACAAGGCAATGATGGGGAATGTGTTCAACACGCGAACCGATGAGGCGGCTGACCTATTTCACCCCATGATACTGGCGTATATGGTGGTTCTAGGCATTGTTCCAGCATTCCTGGTATTTAGAACTCGCATCAAGTCTGTACGGCGATTAAGGCTGACCGGGCAAACGTTGGTGATTACCCTGGTCGGTGTGCTGTACATATATGTCAATTCATCCTCATGGTTGTGGATAGATAAGCATGCCAAGGTGCTGGGCGGATTGCTGATACCGTGGTCATATGTTGCAAATAGCGTGCGTTTCAAACAGGAACAAATAGCGCAGGAAAGACATCAAGAGCTGCTTCCTCCCGCGACGTTCAATAGTGACAATAAAACGGTTGTAGTGCTGGTCATTGGAGAAGCGGCCCGCGCACAAAACTTCTCTCTTTACGGATATGAAAGAAATACCAATCCATATCTCACCAAGTCTGACATCCTGGCGCTGGACGCGTCAGCGTGCTCGACCTACACCACGGCATCGGTATTGTGCATGTTGTCCTATACCGAGTCGGATGCCTCCGATTACGAGCCATTGCCAAGTTACCTGAAACGACATGGTATTGATGTGATATGGCGTTCAGCCAACTGGGGCGAGCCGCCGATTGATGTGACAACGTATGAGAAATCCAGCGATCTCAAAAAAGTGTGTGAAGGGGAGGATTGTTCGTTTGATAGCGCGCTGCTGACCAATCTCGTCGAACGCATAAGAAAATCAGAAATGAAAAAGATTTTTGTTGTGTTGCATACCAAGGGGAGCCACGGACCACTTTATAGCACTCGATATCCTAAAGTGTTCGAGAAATTTCAGCCCGTTTGTGAAACAGTCGAGTTGTTCAAATGCAGCCATGATTCTCTGATCAATGCCTACGACAACACCATTCTGTATACTGATTATTTTCTGAATCGTGTGATTCACACATTGCAGGAGCTGGACGATACCCCGGCTATAATGATCTATGTATCAGACCACGGAGAGTCGCTCGGGGAGCATGGCGCATATCTGCACGGGGCGCCCTATTCGATCGCGCCTGAGTATCAAATTAAAGTACCCTTCATTGTCTGGCGCTCGACATCCTTCAGGGCCCTGCAGCCGTTTCATATTGACGCGGCGGAGGTAAAGGCAAGGAGTTACTCACATAGGAACGTGTTTCATACCGTTATGGGTGCTTTCGATATGACCAGTCCCATTTACAATCCTGACCTGGATATCTTCAGTCGTCGCAGTAATCCAAACGGCATTGTTCAAAAGCAAGAACATGGGAGCGGCTCAATGAGTTCGGGCCAAGCGAACTAGTCCTGGCGTTGCGAATATTAACGCGGCGATTGCAATAGCGTATTGCATCGGATTCGCCTGTGGATAATGCGTGTCATATATGCCAAGCAGACTCATAGTGCAAATTAATAGGAATAGGGCGAGTATGCGTTGAGCTGTGAGACTAATGCCACCTTCCCAGCGCTCAGACAATATTCCACCGACAATGGCTGATGCCCAGCCTATTGCAGCGCCGGCAACTACATCAGTTGGCCAATGAGCGCCGACACCGAGGCGGGAAATTCCTACCAACACAGCGAGGGTGACCAGAAGCACTCTATATAATCTTTTCGAAGTGTAAAAGCATATGATCGCGACAAAGGTAAATATCGTTGTGGCATGACCAGACGGGAATGAGGATTTTCTTAGTGATGGTCCGATTATATGAATTGTTTCCAAGACGGCCACGGGGCGCATTTCAACTACAAGCCATTTCAGCCCGCGTACGGCTAATGCGGCAACTATTGCCGAGACAATCACTGCGCGAATGACCTCCGGACGTCGACCACAAAATGGCAGCGCTACGGCGAACAGAATCATGCTGTCGCCCAGAATGATCAGCGAACTCCACGCCAGATCTGGTATATGGCGTTGTTGATTGATGACTATGAACAAGGATTCGTTGCTATCGGTAAGCCAGAGAACGATTAGCAAAAGCATGCTGATGAGCGGGGGGGCCCACGTCCATGGACCGAGATTTGATGGCATCGAGGTTCTGGCCTATAGAACAGGATACGAACCTGTTATTTTTCCGCCTACGTCTTAAGAGAGCCTTAGGGGACAGGTGCTCCAGTGTTCTCCGGATCCCTGGAGGCTGATGCCGTGGCGGATTCATATCGTTACTCCAGTTCTCAGTAAAGTTAAGAGAAATATCCTTGATATCAGGATGCTCTGTGTAATATTAGGCCTTACCTGATCGTCTAATTGGGAGGCGTTGGTGTATGGCGGTTAAGAAGATTGTCTTCGTGGCATTTGCCGGCGAGGATGAGCAGCAGCTGGCTATCCTGCGAAACCATTCTCTTCATACCAGGAGCCCGTATGAATACGTCTATTTCTCGGTAAAAGAACCGTTTAGTGCGGAATGGAAGAGACGTGTGCAAAGACGTATCCGCCGTTCCGATGGCGTGATCGTCCTGGTGAGCAAGAACTCCTTGGTTTCACTGGGTCAGTATTGGGAGATCAATTGCGCAAAGGAGGCGAGAAAGAAAATCCGGGGTATCTGGGCATATCCCCACGATACGACCAGGCTGGAGGGTGTCGCCGCCAGCCCGTGGGATTGGGACAGAATCACCGCCTTCGTGGATGCCCTGGAGCATTACAGATAGGCGGTTCCGGTTCAGCATGGCCAGGCTCTGAGCCGCATGAAATTCTATTTTGAGACCTGATCTGACGCTGGCTGTTGCCCGGCGTGCGTAGTGTTCTGTCGCGTGAACTTTTTGCAACCCGCACGGTCTATCTGAATAAGTTCTGTCAAGGCCTGTCGATGACAGCTAAAGCCGATAAGGATGTCGGCGCCTTGGCAGGCTTCATGTTTCCGGGGGCCTCGCCACGAGCGGGGCCTTTGCGTTGATGGCCTCGCGGATTTTTCCGTTTTTTCAAGCATTCCGCTTAAGTGTATTTTAAGTTCGACACCCTATTCTTGGCGCTGTAGTAGGCCGAAACAGGTGTTGCACATGAGTATCCAAACTGATCTGACCACGGAAAATTCACACTGCGAGGTGTCCGCCTTGCCGCGTCTGGGGGAACCGCGCACTGCATTGACGCTGGGCAGGCACGACCGCCTCGATCCGCTGCGACCGCTCATGGAAGGTTTCGTGCGTGAACGTTTCCGTCGAACCTACGGAGCAGAAATCTCGAGCTTCTGCCCGGATCTGCTCAGTCTGGTAGGAGAAGATCAGGCCTTGTGCGCCGTCGCGGGCGTACGACCGGCGGAGCAGGAGCGGCTGTATTCGGAGCATTACCTGGACGTCGAGATCGAGACGTTTCTCGCCGCGCAGACCGGGCGGTCCCGGATCTCGCGCTCTTCCATCGTCGAAGTGGGAAATCTGGCGCCTGCCAGCGTCGGCCAGGCACGTTGGCTGATTGCGACCTTGACCGCCTATCTCTATTCCTCGGGCTACGAGTGGGTGGTTTTCACCGCCATTCCACCCGTCTACAACGCATTCATACGCCTCGGGCTGCCCCTGAAGATTCATGCGCGTGCGGATGTCACGCGACTCCCACCCGCGGAGCGAGTCCAGTGGGGGAGCTACTATGACGCCGGACCGGTGGTGTGCTACGGCGAGATCGCGCAGGGATTCCAGCAACTGGGTGCAGCCATCCGCCCGGACAGGCGCAAGCTGTGGAGCCTCTGGCTGGAGGCGCAGAGACTTGGGAATCAGGCCCGCGCGGTCTACGACGTGGCATCCGGGTCGGATTGTTGAATGAGCCGCATCATTACGCAAATCCGGGCGCATGCCCGGGTCAGGCCGGATATTCCCGCGGTCGCGGGTGAACACGCGACCCTGAGCTATCGCGCTCTCATCGACGAGATCGATTCCCTGCGGGACCGCTTGCGCGGCCGCACGGTGGGGCTGTTGCTGGACAACGGGCCGGCCTGGGTCGTCGCGGATCTGGCGGCGCTGGCGGGAAATATCGTTTGTGTTCCTCTGCCCGGGTTCTTCACCGATGAGCAACTTGCGCACAGCGTGCGCGATGCCGGTGTGGAATGCCTGATTACCGATCAGCCCGAGCGGCTTTCCCGCTTTGCGACAGGGGCGGTTCTGACCACGGTCGTCATCGCCGGGGAATCGCTGACCCTGGCCATGCTGTCCGGAACGGAGGCTGCGCGGGCATTGGTCGATACGGCCAAGATCACCTACACCTCGGGCAGCACCGGCGAGCCCCGCGGGGTCTCCCTCTCGCGCCGTGCGCTGGAGCACAAGGCCGAAGTACTGGTCCAGGTTACCGCGGCGACGGAAAACGATGCCAGTCTGTGTCTGACCCCGCTCGCTACCTTGCTGGAAAATCTGGGCGGTGTCTACGTACCCTTGCTCGCCGGCGCGCGTTGCCACGTGCCCCCCTTGCGCAAGGTAGGTCTGGCAGGTTCATCCGGACTCGATGTGGCGCAGATGATCGATTCGTTGAATCGCCATCGCCCCAGCGGCGTGATCGTTATTCCGCAACAGTTGCGCGCGATGCTGGTCGCGCGCGCACGCGGTGCGCGTTTGCCCGACAGCCTGCGCTCCATCGCCGTCGGGGGCGCGCCGGTGGCCCGTGAGCTGTTGCTCCGGGCGCAGCACGCGGCGCTGCCGGTGTATCAGGGCTACGGCCTGTCGGAGGCCGCCTCCGTCGTTGCCCTCAATACGCCCGCCGCGAACAGGATCGGCTCCGTGGGCCGGCCGCTGCCTGGTTTGACGGTCCGCATCGCTGAGGATGGCGAGATCCTGGTCCAGGGTGATTTGTACTCCGGGTATCTGGGTGGAGAGCCGTGTGCCGGAGAACTGGCCACCGGCGATCTCGGCTATCTCGATGCCGACGGGTTTCTGTATTTCACCGGACGCAAGAAGAACGCCTACGCGAGCGCGTTCGGACGCAACATCTCCCCCGAATGGATCGAAAGTGAATTGCTGACCCAGGAAACGGTAATGCAGGCGGTGGTGTTCGGAGAATCCAGCCCGATCAATGTGGCGTTGATCGTGGCGGCGAAGGGCGCGCGCGCGGAGGAGGTCGGGGCGGCGGTGGAGGCGGTGAACCGCAGATTGCCGGATTACGCCCGGGTGGGCGGCTATGTGCTGGCGGCGGAGCCGTTCTCGATCGTGAACGGGCAGCTTACCGGAACCGGGCGTCCGCGCCGCGACCTGATCGCCCGCCGTTATGCCGAGATACTCCGCCCGATGATGAAGGAGGCGGTATAGATGAGTTTCTATGATGAACTGCTCGGCGCGACCGAAGGCGCTCGCGCCGAGTTTCTTGCCATCCCCGCCGTCGCGCGCGGAATGCGCGGCGAGATCCCGCGTTCCGCCTATGTCGCCTTTCTCACCGAGGCCTATCATCACGTCAAGCACACCGTGCCCCTGCTGATGGCCTGCGGCGCCGCACTGCCGGAGCGGCTCGAATGGCTGCGCGAGGCGATGGGAAAGTACATCGAGGAAGAGATGGGGCATCAGGAGTGGATCCTGAACGATATACGTGCCTGCGGCGCTGATGCCGAGGCGGTGCGGAACGGCCGTCCCGGCGCGGCCACTGAGATCATGGTGGCGTACGCCTATGACACTGTGCGGCGCGGAAACCCCGCGGGATTCCTCGGCATGGTGTTCGTTCTGGAGGGCACGAGCATCCGGCTCGCGCATCAGGCGGCTCGCGCCATACAGTCGTCTTTACAATTGCCCGAACGGGCCTTCAGCTACCTGAACTCTCATGGTTCGCTCGATGTCGGTCATATGGAGTTTTACAGTTCCCTGGTCAATCGTCTCGATGACGAAGCGGATCGGCGGGCGATATTGCACAAAGCGAACATGTTCTATCGTTTGTACGGCGCAATATTCCGCGGCCTGCCCTTGGACATGGATTAATTCAGGAGGAAAAGCTCATGAAGGCAAGTGCGATGGTGTTCTCACTGATAACTGCCCTGATGATCGGGGCGGCGGCGCCGGCGCAGGAGGGCGATCCCCTCGCGCAGGATATCCTGCGGTTGCAGGATGGCTGGGCCGTGGCAAAGTACCGTACGCCGGAGAAGCAGCAGGATGAGGCCTTCAAGCGCCTTGTCTCGGAGGCGGATCAGGTCGTGGCGAGCCATGAAGGGAGGGCCGAGCCGCTGGTATGGAAGGCCATCATCCTGAGTTCTCATGCCGGGGCGGTCGGCGGGCTGGGTGCGCTGGGCAAGGTCAAGGAGGCGCGCCGCTTGCTGGAACAGGCGGAGGCCATCGATCCCGCTGCGCTCGACGGTTCGATCTACACCTCTCTCGGCAGCCTCTACTATCAGGTGCCGGGCTGGCCGGTGGGTTTCGGCAGTGACGAGCAGGCCGAGAAGTATCTGAAAAAGGCCCTGTCGATCAATCCAGACGGCATCGACCCGAATTATTTCTACGGGGACTATCTGCTGGATCAGAAGCGCTATGAGGAGGCGGCGCGTTATCTCGAAAAGGCGTTGCAAGCGCCTGACCGCCCGGATCGCGCACTTGCCGACGAGGGGCGGCGGGAAGAGGCGCGCACCCGGCTGGCCCTGGCCCGCAAGCATATCGGTTAGACGGGAGGTTGGGTCATGGAATTGGAATCTGCACGGGTATTGTTGACCGGCGCCTGCGGTGGGATCGGGCGCGCCCTGCTGGCTGAACTGCTGGCGCGAGGCGCATCCGTCGGTATGGTCGATCGCCGCGGCGTTGACCTGGAGGAGGTGGCCAGTCGGTACAGCGGGAACGGTGCCCGCATCCAGCCGATTTGCGCGGACATCACCGACGGGGCCGGGCGCGACCTGATCATCCGGAGCATGCACGAGCGCTTTGGCGGCGTGGATATACTCATCAACAATGCCGGCGTCCTGGCATTCACCGAGTTCGCGCGCCACGACCCCGCGGCGATCGAGCAGATGATGCGGGTCAATGTCACGGCCCCCCTGATCCTGTCCCGGTCGGTGCTGCCGGGAATGATCGAGCGCGGTCACGGCCGGATCGTCAATATTGGCTCGATCTTCGGTTCGATCGGTTTTGCCTGGCATGCGGCGTACTCCGCGAGCAAATACGCGCTACGAGGTTTCTCCGAGGCCTTGCGCCGCGAACTCGAGGGGAGTGGCGTCGGTGTCACGTATGTCGCCCCGCGCGCCGTCAGAACAGCCCTCAATCCGCCTGAAGTGCACCGCATGGCGGAACGGACCGGCATGAAAATGGATGAACCGGAACTGGTCGCGCACCGGATCGTGGAGGCGATCGAGCGGGATCGGAAGGAGCTCTATCTGGGTTTCCCTGAAGCCTTCTTCGTCCGCCTCAACGCCCTGTTTCCCCGTCTGATGGACCTGGCCTTGCGGCGGCAGAACAGGCTGGTACGCAGCTTCATGCCGGAAGGCGGATGATCTCCGAATACCGGTAAAACAAATCCGGAACTAATCCGCCCCCCCTCACGTCAAATGTGCAAGCCCCCTCGTGACTGTACGTACGCGGATCCTCCTACATAAATAAACAATCGTAGGGCTTTGGAGATGACCGTCTAAGGCCGCTAAGGTATAATCCGCGCTGATACACATATATATCGCGTCCATATCGATACTAGCGGCGCGGCGCGGAGTAGGAGCTTCTGATAGGGATATCATACAATCTTGCGTCACAGAGGATTCTGGTGCGCAAGTTGCTTAGATAATCCATATGAGCTTGCTGAAACCATCCCATACCCGTGCCGTCTTACTCATCCTTGCAGGCCTCCTGTTGTCGGCCTGCGAGGTCAATGAACCCTCCGAATCCTCCGTACCGAACCTCGTCGCCGGCGTGGTGAGCGCGCCGAGCGCGGACAGTGAGCAGTTTTCATCGGCCGCAGGCATCTTCACCGATCCCTTTTCTCAACTGGCCGGCTGGCTGACGGGCACCGCGAATGCCGCCGTCACGGGCCTCGTTCCGGTCAGCGGTGCAACGGTTGAACTGGTCCGTCTCGACAGCCAGGGCAACGTCACCTCGGTGATCGCGACGACGACCAGCGCCGGCAACGGCTCGTACAGCTTCAGCGACACCCCGGCGCCGGACAGCACCCTGGCCGTCCGAGTGACCGGCCAGTCCAACACCATGCGTGCCATCGTGACCGGCGTCGAGATCGATGTGTCGCCGGCGTCGGAGGCTGTCGTCGACAGCATCATCGACACCCTGAGCGGGAGTGTGACCCTGGCGAATTTCGCGGTGGAGGAGGTCTCGGTGCTGGCGGGGCTGGTCGCCGGCCTCGATGTCGACCTCGCCGGCCTGACCTTCGCCCAGGCCGTCACGGCGATCCGGAACGCTTCCTCGCCCGTGCTGGGGACCCTCATCACCGGATTCTCCGGCAGCGGCGTCGAAGGCGTGCTGCATAACGGACTGTACGGCGGACTGCAGTTCGAGACGGAACTGAAGGATCCGTTCACGCTGGGAAGCGGCGAGGGCGGGATCGAGAACCACGCCATGGGCGGCGGCTGGGGATATGGAGACGACGGCTTCGCCAGCGGAGGCCTGCTGTTCGGTACTCGTACCCGGCACGATCTCACCACTGTCAACGATCCTGAAAGCGACGTGGGCGGCGTCGAGGGATCGAGCCATGTCGTTACCTCGGATGGACAGGTGGTTGTGACCGACGCGGCCGGTAATGGCTCGGCGGGGGCCGTGACCTCCGACGGCTCCCTGCTTATATATCCGGTGGAGACCAATGCGTCCGGTGAACTGGGGCGGGGACTGATGCTCGCGATCAAGCGCTCGGTCGATACGCTGGCGCTGGATAATGAGGTGCTCGATCCCGCGGGTGGCAGTGAGACCACGTACAACCTGGTCCGGCTGAAGGAAACCCTGTCCGGTCCCTTGTCCGGCTCGGGAGAGAACCTCACGGCACTCACGACGGAAACCGGGTCAATATCCTTCGACAGCGATGACCAGTTCATTGCCGGGGAAAATGTCTATGCGGCCTTTTCCGCCGCCGTGACGTCGACCGACCGGCTCGCGCTCGATTTCGATACCGACACGGTCGTCCAGGACAGTCCGGCCGTCGCGAATTTCAACGGCCTCTATCAGGTGATCATGGACGGCAGCCTGATCATGCAGAATCCTGCCGGCAACTTCCTCGGCCAGGGGTTCGCCAGCTCCAACGGAAGGCTGCTCGTCCTGTCGACGGCGACCGATCTGATGCAGATCGAGCTCGACGTCCTCGCCAACGATAGCGACCCCGATCTGGGCGACAACCTTACGATTACCGGAACCTCGCTGACGCAGCTCGGCGGTACCGTTACTGTCAACGCGGCCGGCAACAAACTGTTGTACATCCCGCCGCGCAACACCCTCGGCACCGAAGTCTTCACCTACACGGTCAGTGACGGCACGACCACCCGGACGGGCAATGTCAGCTTCGTGCTGGACAACACCAACAGCTCTCCGGTCGCGGTCGACGACACCGGCCTCAACGTCGCGATGGGCAGTATCAACAACCTGCTCAGCGTGCTGGCCAATGACAGCGATCCCGATCTCGGCGATGCCTTGACGATCAGCGCGGTCGGTACCCCCGATGCCGGAGGGACGGTATCGATCAACGGCACCAACACGGTCCTGTTGTATACCCCGGCAAGCGGACATACCGGCGACGAGAGCTTCGGCTACACCGTCACCGACGCGCTGGGCCTGACCGCGACCGCGACCGTCACCGTGACGACGATCGATTCGGGCAATAACAGTGCCCCGACCGCCGTCGCCGATACCGGCATCAGCGTCGGCAAGGACAGCCTCAATAATCCGATCAACGTGCTCGCCAACGACAGCGATCCCGATCTCGGTGACACGCTGACCGTGGTCGCGGCCGGGACCGTGCAGGCACCCACGGCCGGTGGCGCGGTGACCGCCAACGGCGGGAACCTGCTCTATACGCCGGCACCGGGATACACCGGCAACGAGAGTTTCAGTTACACCATCAGCGACGGTGTCGATACCGCCACCGCCACGGTGACCGTGACCGTTGTGGCCGCGGGCAATACGCCACCCACGGCGGTCGATGACACCGGCTACAGTGTCGCCATGGACAGCAGCAATAACGCCCTCAACGTGCTCGCCAATGATACCGATCCCGACATCGGGACCGTGTTGACGATCACCGCGGTCGGCACGCCGGCGCCTTCCGGAACCGTCACGATCAACGGCGGCAACAGCCTGCGGTTTACCCCGGCGGCCGGGTTCAGCGGCACGGTCAACTTCAGCTACACGGTCAGCGACGGTCTGGCCACGGATACCGCCAACGTATCCGTCACCGTCATCGGCGTCGACAACACGGCGCCGAAGGCCGAGGATGATGGCGGCGCCGGCGCGGAGATCAATGTCGCGACCGGCAGCAGCAACAATCCACTCGACATGCTTGCGAACGATCACGACGACGATGTCGGCGATACCCTGACCATCACCGCGGTGAGCGCGGTCAGCGGTGCCGCTGGCGGTACCGTGACCGTCAACGGCGCGGGTCCGGGCAATAACCTGTTGTATACGCCCACCGCCGGCGGAGCGGCGAGCTTTACCTACACCGTCAGCGACGGCGTTTCCACCGATACCGCGACAGTGACGGTCACGGTGGGCGGGAATGTCGCCCCGGCGCCCCTGGCGGATGCCTTCAGTGTGGCCGAGAACAGCAGCGGAAACGCCCTCGCCGTTCTTGCCAACGATCACGACGCCGATATTCCCGCGCAGACGCTGACCATCACGGCGTTTGGGCCACCGACCCACGGGGGGGTGGTGAACAACGGTACCAGCCTGAGCTATACGCCGACTGCGAACTACAGTGGCGCCGACAGTTTCAGCTATACCGTCAGTGACGGTACGGCCAGCGCGAATGCCACGGTAACCATTACGGTGCGTCCGGCCAACACGGCGCCGGTGGCCAATAACGACGCCGTCAGCATCACCCTCGACAGCAGCAATAATCCGCTCGACGTGCTGGCCAACGACACGGATGCCGATGTCGTCGATATCCTGACCGTCACGCAGGCCACGATCACGACCCCGCTTGCCGGCGGCGGCACGGTTGCCATCAACGGCGGCAATGACGGTCTGATCTACACCCCCGCGGCCGGCGCGACCGGCACCGAAGTGATCACCTACACGGTCAGCGACGGTACGGCCACGGACACCGCGACCGTGACCCTGACCGTCGGCAACAGTGCCCCGGTCGCAACCGCCGACACTTACAATGTGCTGACGGACAGCAGCGGCAACACGCTGGACGTGCTCGCCAACGACAGTGACGCCGATGCACCGCTCCAGACGCTGACCATCAGCGCCGCCGACGCGGTCTCGGCGCAGGGCGGGACGATTACAAACAACGGCGGCAACCTGACGTACACCCCGGTGGCACTGTTCGCGGGCGGCGACAGCTTCAATTACACCGTCAGCGACGGTGTTACCACGGCCTCGACGACAGTGACAGTGACCGTGGGCGCCAATGTGGCGCCGGCACCGCTTGATGATGCCTTTACCGTGGCGGTGGACAGCAGTGGCAACGCGCTGGACGTGCTGACCAACGATGGCGATGCCGATGTGCCGGCGCAGTCGCTGACAGTCACCGCGGCCAGTATTTCCACGCCGCTGGGTGCGGGCGGGATCGTCGCGATCAATGGCACCAGTGACGGTCTGGTCTATACTCCACCGGCGGCAACCGCGGGCACGGAGGTGATCAGCTACACGCTCAGTGACGGGGCATTGACCACGGACGCGATCGTGACCGTCACCGTCGCGGCCAACACGGCGCCGACCGCCGTCAACGACAGCTACAGCGCCGGTCGTGACAGCGCGGGCAACACACTCAACGTATTGGGGAATGACAGCGACCCCGACGCGGGCGACGCCTTGACGATCACCGCGGTGGGGGCGGCCAGTAACGGTGGGTCAGTGACCAACAACGGCACCAGCCTGAGTTATGCCCCGGCGGCAGGCTATGCCGGTTCCGAGACCTTCAGCTACACGGTCAGTGACGGCACCGATACGGACACGGCGACCGTGACCATGACCGTCATCGCGCCCGTCAATACCGCGCCGGTTGCGAACGACGACGACAACTCGACCAACTTCACCGGTTTCAGCGTTGCCCTGGGGAGCAGCAATAACCCGCTCGATGTGCTCGCCAACGACAGCGACTCCGACGTGGGCCAGACGCTGACGATCACCGCCGTCGGCACACCCGCGCCCTCGGGTTCGGTCGCGATCAGCGGGGGAAGCAGCCTGCTCTTCACCCCGGCGCCGGGTTTCAGCGGCAATGCCAGTTTCACGTATACCCTCAGCGACGGCAACGGCGGGACGGACACCGCGACGGTGACAGTGACGGTGATCGGCGTCGGCAACACCACGCCGGACGCGGTCAGTGACGGCAATTTCAACGTGGCCACCAACAGCTCCGGCAATGTGCTGGACGTGCTCGCCAACGACAGTGACGCCGATCTCGGCGACACGCTGACGATCACGGCGGTGGGCGCCACCAGCAACGGCGGCACGGCGACCAACAACGGGACCAGTATTTCCTATTCGCCGGCGAATGCCTTCAGCGGTACCGAGACCTTCACCTACACCGTCAGCGACGGTGCCGGCGCGACGGATACCGCGACGGTGACGGTGACGGTCGGCGGCAACGTTCCCCCGGTGGCGGTGGACGACTCCGGCCTGAGCGTGGGTGAGAACAGCATCAATAATATTCTCGAGGTGCTCGCCAACGACAGCGATGCCGATATCCCCGCGCAGACGCTGACGATCACCACGACCGGCGCGACCAGCGCGGGCGGCCTGGTGACTCCAAATGGAGATACTCTGATCTACACGCCGGCGGTCGGGTACAGCGGCACGGAGACTTTCACCTATACCGTCAGCGACGGCGCCGGGGGCAGCGACACGGCGACGGTGACGGTGGCCATAGTCGGCGCCAATACGGCACCGAACGCGGTCAATGACTCCGGCTTGAATGTCCAGCAGAACAGCAGCGGCAACGTGTTGAACGTGCTGGCGAACGACAGCGACCCCGATGTGGGCGATACGCTGACGATCACGGCGGTGGGCGCCACCAGTAACGGCGGTTCGGTGATCAACAATGGCGCCAGTCTGAGCTATTCACCGGCGGCCTCCTATCTCGGCCCGGAAAGCTTCACCTATACGATCAGCGACGGCATGGCGACCGCCACCGCGACGGTCAATGTCACCGTGGGCGCGGGCAACTCGGCCCCGGTGGCGGTCAACGACAGCGGCATCAACGTCGGCATGGGCTCTACCGCCAATTCACTCGCCGTCCTGGCGAATGACAGCGACCCCGACGTGGGCGACACACTGACCATCACGGCGGTGGGTGCCACCAGCAACGGCGGGTCGGTGATCAACAACGGCACCAGTCTGAGCTATTCGCCTGCGCCGGGTTTCAGCGGCAGTGAAAGTTTCACCTACACCGTCAGCGATGGTGTGGCGACCGCATCCGCCACGGTGACGGTCAACGTGATCGCGGCCAACACCCCGCCGACCGCGACCGGCGACAGCCTCAGCGTCCGCGTGAACAGCAGCGGCAATGTCCTCAACGTGCTGGCGAACGACAGTGACCCGGATGTCAGCGATACGCTGACGATCACCGCGGTGAGTTCAGCCAGCAACGGGGGCACGGTGACGAACAACGGCACGAGTCTCGGTTACACGCCGGCCTCCGGCTATGCCGGTGTCGAGACCTTCAGTTACACGATCACTGACGGCAAGGTGAGCGCGACCGCCTCGGTCAACATCAATGTCACCGCCAGCAATACGGCGCCGTCGGTGGCAGACGACACGGGCTGGCACGTGATCATGCCCACGGGCGATGTCCTGCAGACGAATCTCGCCAACCGCGAGATCGGTGTCGCCATCCGCCGGGCGACCGGGGCCGGCAACGGCATCATTAGCGGCCGGTACAACGTGGTCCAGCACGCCGGCTACTTCACCGGCGGCGCGGGGGCGACCGCGGCGCTCGGCTATCAATTCGGCACCCTGACCTTCAATGGCACCGGCGGGATTTCCTCGGGGAGCCTCCTTGGAAAACGCGGGATTCTGGACGTCGATGCGGCCAGAACCGGCACTGTCGTGGCCCTGGGGGCGGTGCCCACCAGTGTGCAGAGCGTGGGCAGCGGCGCCTACAGCGTAGCCGCCAACGGGACCATGACGCTGAGCCTGAACTCCGGCGGATCGATCGTGACCGGCACGGGCGCGGTCAGTGCGGATGGTGAGGTCATCGCCCTGACGATCCGCGTCACCGAGGGCGGCAATGATACCGGGCGCGGGCTGCTGTTCCTGGTGCGACAGCCCTGATCCGGCGCATGCGAGCGATTGAGTAACGAACCGTAAGGCGTTTTTTGCAGAGCGGTGATGGCAGACTCGCTGCCATCACCCATCTCACTTGGTCTTATTCTTCGTCGTCCACGGGCTGCGGATCCGCGCTCAGCACCGCACGCGCGGCCGCCAGCGCGCGGCTGTGCCGGATCGGTGCCTTGACGTCGGTCAGCACATCTTCCAGCGCACCGAGACAGAACAGCACGTTGCGCGCGCTGCAGGCGTGACCCATCAGGCCGATACGCCAGATCTTGCCCGCCATGGCGCCGAGCCCGGCGCCGATCTCCAGGTTGTACTCGCCGAGCAATTGCGCGCGTACCACGGCGTCATCGACCCCTTCGGGTATCCGCACCGCGTTCAGCTGCGGCAGACGCTCATCTTCCGGTACGGCGAGTTCCAGTCCCATGGCCTCAAGGCCGGCACGCAGCGCGCGATGGTAATGCAGGTGGCGCGCCCAGGAGAGCCCGATGGTTTCCTCCTGCAGGATTACCAGCGCCTCGTGCAGGGCATACAGCGTATTGACCGGTGCGGTGTGGTGGTAGGTCCGTTTGCCGTCTCCGCCCCAGTACGACATGACCAGGTTCAGGTCCAGGAACCAGCTCTGCGCCGGCCGCTTGCGCTGCCTGATGACCTCCTGCGCGCGCGCGCTGAAAGTGACCGGCGACAGGCCTGGCACGCAGGACAGACATTTCTGCGTGCCGGAGAAGACCGCGTCGAGCTGCCAGTCGTCCACCAGCAGCGGGATACCGCCGAGCGCGGTGACCGCATCGACGATGGTCAGGCAGCCATGCTGGTGGGCAAGATCGGACAGCAGTTTGGCGTCGGAGCGCGCCCCGGTCGAGGTCTCCGCATGGACGAAGGCAAGGATCTTGGCGTCCGGGTTGGTCTTCAGGGCATGTTCCACCTTGGCGGGGTCCACGGCGCGGCCCCAGGGGTCCTCGACCATCACCGGGACGCCGCCGCAGCGCAGCACGTTCTCCTTCATGCGGCCGCCGAACACACCATTCTGGCACACGATCACCTTGTCGCCCGGCTCGACCAGGTTGACGAAGCAGGTTTCCATGCCCGCCGAACCGGGGGCTGATACCGGAAACGTCAGCGCGTTCTTCGTCTGGAAGGCGTACTGCAACAGCGCCTTGATCTCTTCCATCATCGTGACGAAGGCCGGATCGAGATGACCGATGGTCGGCCGCGCCATGGCGGCGAGGACGCGCGGGTTGACATCGGACGGACCGGGGCCCATCAGCGTGCGCTGCGGGGGATAGAATGATCTGAATTTCATCGTCAGCCTCGTATGTTCGTGGTAAAGGCCCTGCCGGCCACGGCGGCGGAGATTCTGGCGCGGGAGGGCAATCTGGAATCGGTCCGATATTCCCGGTGGATTCTGCCCAAAAGCATAAGTGAAACGGTACCGGTTTTCATCCGTGCTGATCGTGGGGAATCGCCCGTGAGACGGGGTGCGTCAGCGGTAGGCCTCTTCGATCAGTTCAATCCAGTGACGGACGGGTGTGCGGGTTCCACCCTGCAGGTGAATCAGGCAGCCGATGTTGGCGCTGGCGACGATCTCGGGGGTGGCGGCCTCCAGCGCCGCGAGCTTCCCGGCGAGCAGCCGTCCGGACAGTTCGGGCTGAAGTATGGTATAGGTCCCGGCCGCCCCGCAGCACAGGTGGGCGTCCACCACCGGCGTCAACTCGAAACCGGCAGCCCGCAACAGTTCCTCCACCGCGGTGTGGGCGCGCAGGCCGTGCTGCAGACTGCAGGGGGCATGGAAGGCGATGCGACGTGCTGTCCCAACGCACGGTTCGAGTCCCAGGCCGGCGATCACGTCGGTGATGTCTCCGGCCAATTGCGAGATGCGCCGGGCCTTGTCCGCGTATTCCGGATCCTCGCGCAGCAGGTGTGCGTAATCCTTCACCATGACGCTGCAGGCGCTCGAGGTCGTCACGATAGCCTCGGCGCCGCGCTCGACCTCGGGCCACCAGGCGTCGATGTTGCGACGCAGGAAACCGCGCGTCGGGGCATCCTGCGCCAGATGGTGGGTGACCGCGCCGCAGCAACCGCTGCCGGGCACGCGGATCAGCGATATGCCGCGGCGGTCGAGCAGGCGCGCGGCGGCCGCGTTGATATGCCCATGGGTCACGGACTGTACACATCCCTCCAGGATCAGCACCCGGCGCGAGTGACGGGCCGGGGGCCAGTCGATGGCGGTCTCGGGTGCGGAAACACGCCGCGCCGGTATCGCCCGGGTGAGGGCGGCCGGGAGCAGGGCGCTGATCCAGCGGGATGCGGCGAGCGCCGCCCTGACGCGGCCGGGGTAAGGCAGGACGGTACACAGCAGCCGGCGCAACAGCCGCGCGGGGCGCGGGCGTGCGACCGTCGCTTCGACGCGCGCACGTCCGATATCCAGCAGGCGCCCGTATTCGACGCCGGAGGGACAGGTCGTCTCGCAGGCGCGGCAGGTCAGGCAGCGGTCGAGATGGCGCTGGGTGTCTTCGCCCGCGGTGCCGTCTTCCAGCATGCGTTTGATCAGATAGATGCGGCCGCGCGGGCCGTCGAGTTCGTCGCCGAGCAACTGGTAGGTGGGGCAGGTCGCGTTGCAGAAGCCGCAGTGCACGCAGGTACGCAGGATGCGATCGGCCTCGGCGCCGGCCGGGGTGGCGGTGAATTCACTGGGGAGACGCGTCTGCATGGCTCAGATATCTGTGCAGCGTACCTAAAACTCCCGGTACATCCGCTGCGGATTCAGTATGCCGCGCGGATCGAAGGCCTGCTTCAGGTTTTTGTGCAGGTCGAGCAGTGGCGCCGGCAGGGGATGGAACACCGCGCCATCGCGTTCGCCGCCGCGGAACAACTGCGCATGTCCGCCATTGCGTGTCGCGGTCTCGCGGATCAGCTTCGGCGGCAACGCGGTCTTGAGCCAGCGCTGTGCCCCGCCCCAGTCGATCAGCCAGCGACCGACGATCGAGAGTGGCGGGGCCGCCGGCGGCAGGGACAGACGCCACAGGGGTTCATTGTCGGTGAAGAAGGGGTGGCGGTGTTCCCGCAGCGCATCCCAGAAGGTCGAGCCCTCGGGGAGGATTTCGCCGCCGAGCCTGTTCCGGGCGGACCGTACGCCCTCCGCGCTGCCTTCGAGACGCACATACAGGCGCGCATCATCGGCGGCGCCCGCGCTGATGGGCAGAGGCGCGCGGTGCCAGTCGTTGAATTTGTTCAGCGCCTCGCGGAGCCTGCATTCGAACACCAGCGTGACGGTATGTTCGGGGCGCGGCAGAACCTTGAAGGAGGCCTCGAGCAGGACGCCGAGCGTACCGAGCGCCCCGGCCATGAGCCGGAAGGCGTCGAATCCGGCCACGTTCTTCACCACCTCGCCACCGAAGCGCAACAGGCGGCCTTCGCCCGAGAGACAGCGGATTCCGAGCAGGTGATCGCGTACCGCACCGGCATAGGGGCGGCGTGGACCGGAAATTCCGCAGGCGAGGGTCCCGCCCAGGGTGGCGCCGGCGCCGAAGTGGGGAGGCTCGAAAGCAAGCATCTGGCCATGTGCCGCCAAAAGGTTTTCCACTTCATGGAGCGGCGTACCGCTGCGGGCGGTGATGACGAGTTCGGCGGGCTCATAGTTCACGATGCCACGGTGGGCCTCCAGGGAAACGGGTTCGCCGCGGGCAGGACGGCCGTAGAAACGTTTGCTGTTCCCGCCTTGGATCGACAGGGGCGTGCGCCGTTCATAGGCGTTACAAACGGTTTCCTGCAGTTCCCGGGTTATATCCCTGGAATCGGACACGTTACGGCCCCTTTCGCTTTGGAGGAGATCCATCGAGCATGCGGACGCGCGGGCCGGGAGTATCGATCTTCCGTACAAGGCGAGCCCCGCGGCGCGGGAAAGGGTGTATTGTTGCAGAAAACAGCGGCGCGCGGAACTCGGCTAGAAGCCGAGATTGTAGCCAAGATAGACGTAGTAACCCGAAGACTTTTCAGTGGTATCCGCGATGTCGCGATCCGACCACTGGAGGCCGATGTCCGCGTCCAGATCGATATTGCGACGATAGCGGTAATCGAACCGTATCGATGGTGTGGTTATCCATTGCTCACCGTTTCCCCGGTCGAACTGCCGGTAATCCAGTCGCAGTCGCGGATTGATGCGCAGCAGGCTGGTGACCGGGTAACGGGTGTTGAGGTTGAGTGTTGTGGTATTCGTCGTGCTGGCATCTGAGTACATCAGGCCGAGGATGGCCAGGTCACCCGACCGTATGATGCCGTTTCCGATCAGTTGGAGGGAATAGAGGTACTCATTGCCGGTGGCATCCGTGGCGGGTACCCCGCCCGAGGCGGGTGTGCCTGACAGGCTGGACACCGTGACGTCCGCGGTCAACTGGAGCTTGTCGGTAAATGTCCGGGAGATTCCGCCCGACACCGCGCGGCTGATGGCCGTCCGGTCGAGCGCCAGATCCTGAATTTCTTCCTCGCTATAGCTGCCCAGCAACTCGTCAATGTCCTGAGCCGTCTGTCCGATCAGGGCATTGCTGGCGCCCAGGAACGGGCTGCGGCTCTGGTTTAATGCGAAGTTATAGGTGGTCCAGTCATCGACGGCCCAGTTACCGAGCAGGGAGAATATGTTGATGGTCTGGAATTGCGTGTCATAGTCCAGCAAGGCGAACAGCGAGCGGGCATCATCGAGGTAGCGCGCCTCACCGCCGAGGGCGCGGCGGTCAGACACGTCCCCTGCTGTCTGGGTGATGGCGTAGACGCTGTAATCCCAGTGATCCCTCCAGGCGGGCAGGTCCGCGCTCATGCCGTAGAACACCTTGTCCCGGTTGATGCCGGTGTCAGTAGAGCGCTCGACCGGATAACCGCCGACGACATTGAACCGTCCCCAGCTGCTGGTCTGATAGCTCATCAGCATGCCATCGAAACGTCCGAAGACGCCGCCTGAACTGCGTGTCTGCCGGCCGACCCGGCCGGAAACTCCCGCGCGGCGATGGCTGACATCTATGTAGAGATTGCTTATGCGGGACAGGTCTTCGCCGTCGCTCAGAAAATCGTAGGTATAGCCCCCATTGAAACGCGCCCGAATGTCATAGTCATCATTGCGTCCCCGCGCGGAGAGATCGAGATCGGACATAAGCGCCGACTGCGTCACCGTCTCTCCGGCACCGTCAATCGTGGTGGCGTCACGGCGGTAATACTGGGAGAAGCTTCCGGATCCATTCCATTCCATGGGCTTGCCCGCCGCCGTTTTCTGCTCAGGGAGTTTCTCGCGTGGGGCTTCCCGGGCCGTCAGCAGCCCGGCGAGGCGTTGGCGGACACGATCCGCGCCGGGGTCCTTGGGGTACAGTTCGAGGTATCTTTCATATTCCGCCTTGGCGTGCGCCGCCTGGCCATTACGTTCCCGGGCAAGTCCCAGATATTCAAGGGCATCCCGGGCATATTCGCTGTCCGGCGATTCCAGTACCTTGGTGTAGATACGGATCGCGAGGGGATAATCACCCCTGGCAACCGCCTGGCGACCGCTCTCCATGAGCGCGGTCATCCTGTCCTCGGGCGCCGCGGTCGTTGCCACGACAGCCGCTGCGGCCGCTGGGGGCTGAGGCGCGGGAAGGGGCGCCTCGGGTGCTGCGGGTGCAGGTGTTGCCGGTTGTGGCAGAGGCGGGTTGTTTAACGACGAGGCGATCGATTCCCGCGCCTCCTGCGCCGAAACTTTCAGGATCCAGCTGCCGGGGAAGTGCGGTTCGATCCTGGCCTTCACCGTCGCGGCTTCATTCATGTCGGCAAAGAAACCGAGCCGAAGCCGGTAGCGAAACGGTTTTCCCGGCTCCGCCCGCAGGGCGTAGAGCCGGTATTGCCGTAGCTGGGGGATGTCCGGCAGGCCGTCCGCACCGGGAAGTTCATCCGCGGTCGTGAGCTGGATCGCGAAGATTTCCGACTGCCTGGCGGGATTCGATCCGATTGCGAGGACCGGTCCCGCGGCATTGGCGATGGCGGGAAGCCACAGCACGGCCAACACCAGGCAGACGAAGCCCGCACCGATGCTGGCCGAGAAAATGCCCGGTACCCTACCGGCGAAACCCTGCCCGTCTGTCATGGGGGCATACCGGCGGCCGGGTCAACACCCGGCAAACAGGGTTGCGCATCATCCTGCGCCGAGGCGCGCACCTGAATCGTCAGGCTCCTGAAATCGCTGTTTGGCCCCACGGTATAGGTGACCGGGTGCGTGAACTGGACAATAAGGTGCGGATCAAGGGCGTCGCCTTCGTAGGTGACGTCCACGAGCGGAGACCCGTGGGTGTGACTCGGTCGTGCCGATTCCCGGAAATTGTAGATGTCTGTAACTTCGGAGCCGGATAGTGCCGGCTTGAGTCGGATGCGAAGCAGGTCGGCCCGTTCCGGGGGAAAGTGGCTGATGTACTGCAGCGGGAAATTAAATGTGATGACAATGCCAAAGCATTCCGGCTGGCGCACGACTGTCACCTTGTCGAGCACTTGTCCGGTAGCCGGTTCTGCCTGTGCCGGCGGCGTCGACGGCAAACCGGCCAGCAGACCCAGGCCGAGAGCCGCTCCGAGGAGGCCTCGAGAAATGTTTCGCATATACGGGTTCAATCCCAGCTTCTGTCGCTGACGCGGTGTTCCGGCGTGGACTTGTGGCAAGTGCCGGCGCAGTTGCGGTTGGTGCTTACGGTGGCATTCTCATGCTTGCCGGGCCGGTAATCTCCCGCATGGCAGGCCGCGCAATCCGGCTGATAGGCCGAGTTTGGCCAGGGCACGATTTCGGCATTGGTCTTGTGGCAATCCACGCAGCTCAGGCTGGTACGATGATCGCCGGGATAGGCGGTGCTGCTGTGGCGGAATACGAGCGTGGTCCAGTTGTTGGTGTTGTGACAGATATTGCACTGCTGGTTGGTCACGAAGTGCCCCGCCGGTTTTCCGGTGGCCGAGCTGCCGTTATGGCAACTGGAGCAGGAACCGGTTACCGAGCTATGGTCGAATGAGGCCGGCGTCCAGGCAGTGGTCGTATGGCAGATGTCGCACTGGGCCGAGGTGGTGACGTGATTGTTCGGCTTGCCGGTGGCGGTGGTGCCGTTGTGGCAGCTGGAGCAGGTTCCGGTGACGCCGCTGTGGTCGAAGCTGGCGGGCGTCCAGGCACGGGTCGTATGGCAGGTATCGCACTGGGCTGAGGTGGTGACATGATTGTTCGGCTTGCCGGTGGCAGTAGTGCCGTTGTGGCAGCTGGAGCAGGTTCCGGTGACGGCGCTGTGGTCGAAGCTTGCGGGGGTCCACGCATTCGTTGTATGGCAGGTGTCGCACTGGGCCGAGGTGGTGACATGATTGTTCGGCTTGCCGGTGGCAGTAGTGCCGTTGTGGCAGCTGGAGCAGGTTCCGGTGACGGCGCTGTGGTCGAAGCTTGCGGGGGTCCACGCATTCGTTGTATGGCAGGTGTCGCACTGGGCCGAGGTGGTGACATGATTGTTCGGCTTGCCGGTGGCGGTGGTGCCGTTGTGGCAGCTGGAGCAGGTTCCGGTGACGGCGCTGTGGTCGAAGCTTGCGGGGGTCCACGCATTCGTTGTATGGCAGGTGTCGCACTGGGCCGAGGTGGTGACGTGGTTGTTCGGCTTGCCGGCAGCGGAGGTGCCATTATGGCAACTGGAGCAGGTGCCGGTAATGCCGTTATGGCTGAAGTTCGCCGGGGTCCAGGCCGTGTTCGAGTGACAGGTGTCGCAATCGTTTGACGTAGTGATGTGTTTGGCCGGTTTCCCGGTGGCAGAGGTGCCGTTGTGGCAGCTGGAGCAGGTTCCGGTGACGGCGCTGTGGTCGAAGCTGGCGGGCGTCCAGGCGCGGGTCGTATGGCAGGTGTCGCACTGGGCCGAGGTGGTGACGTGCTTGGCCGGTTTCCCGGTGGCAGAGCTGCCGTTGTGGCAGCTGGAGCAGCCGGCGGTGACGCCGCTGTGGTCGAAGCTCGCCGGTGTCCAGGCGCGTGTGCTGTGACAGTCATCGCACTGAGCGCTGGTGCGTATGTGATTGGACGATTGTCCGCTTGCCGTCCTTCCATTGTGGCAACTGGAGCAGGTGCCGGTAACCTGGGTATGGTCAAATACGGCGTTTGAAAATGTGCTGGTGGTATGGCAATCGTCGCAATTGTTCCCGCTGGTGATGTGGTTCTGTCCCTTGCCCGGTGCAGTGCGTCCATTGTGGCAGCTCGCGCAGGAACCGATGACCGAGAAGTGATCGACCTTGTAGGTCGGTTTCCAGCCGGACGAGGTATGGCAGTCCTCGCAGAAGTCCGTGGAGTCGATATGGGTTACAGGTTTTTTCGAAGCTGAAGAAAGGCCGTTGACGGTGTGGCAAGCGGCGCATTGGCGTGAGGTGCCCTTGAATATTCCGCGCATATGGCAGTCAGAGCACGCGGCCTGACGATGCCCGCCGGTCAGCGGGAACCCGGTCGAGAAGTGGTCAAATTTCCCGTCGGGCACGGTCGGGGCCGGTTGCGCGAAACAGGTCACGGTGACCAGAGATAGCACGATCAGGATCCATGCCGGATTCCTCCGTACTCCGGTGCGGGAAGTGGTTTTGGCGAATATTTGCTTCCACATGATTTTGGCCCCAATACGATCGGAGTACTGTTTGTCTAGTTGATGGTGATATGACTGAAATCATAGGTGTCGTGGCAGCGCTCGCAGCGCGACCCGAATCCACCAGAATGAATGTCATCTCTTTGGTGGCATGAACTGCATTCCCTGGATTGTTTTACTTCCTTTTTCATTCGCGTGGTGTGACAGGAATGGCAGTTCAGGTTTTCATGCTTCCCGACCAGCTTGAAATCTGTCTGCTTGTCATGATCGAAAATCCATAATGACCATCCGTTGGGGTTGTGGCAGTTCCCACATTCGGTTCCGAGCCGCCCCTTGTGCTCATCATTTTTTTCATGGCAGGAACTGCAGTCACGCTTTGTATCCTTGAAGCTTGCGGTGAGGTGGCATTCCTCGCACGATGTCACGGCGTGAGCCCCGATCAGGGGAAAATGTGTCACGTCATGATCGAACAAGATTTTCTCGCCCCATGAATTCTCGTTATGGCATCGGCTGCACTCTTTCCCCTGCTGTTCCTTGTGCACGTCGTCTTTTTTATGACATTCGAAACAGGCCGTTGGCAGCTTCTGCTTGTAGATATCGCCGCCGTGGCACTGGCTGCATCCGAGTTCCTTGTGTCTTCCGCCAAGCCTGAATTTGGTGTCCTTGTCGTGGTTGAAAGCGTTCTTGTTCCAGTTGAATACTGTGTGGCAGTCCGCGCATTTTTTGCCAAACTGACCCTTGTGGTTGTCGTCGCCAGAGTGGCAGTCCACGCACGCCGTGCTGGTCTTGTCCTTGTATAGATCACCTTTGTGGCAGCTGTCGCAGGCAACCTTTCGGTGGCGGCCTTCCAGCTTGTATTTGGTCGATTTGTCGTGATCGAACATGATCTCGGTCCACTTTTTTTCCGTGTGACAGTCATGACATTTTTCGCCGTAACGTCCCCTGTGAATATCGTTCATTCGGTGACAGGCGATACAGTCCCTCGCGATATTCTTGTATCGCTCATTGGGGTGGCAGCTATTGCAGGTCGCGTCACGATGTTTCCCCTTGAGCGGAAATTTTGTCTTGTCATGATCGAAGGCGGATCTTTTCAGCCAGGATTCCTCGTTGTGGCAGCTCTCGCACTTGGTGCCGAGATCTTCCCGGTGCGGGTTTTTACTCTTGTGGCATTCAATGCACTTGAGGCCGGCCTCGTGATATTTCTTGTCGCTGAGATGACAGGATTGGCAACGGGTCGAGGCATGCATTCCCTTGAGCGGGAAATCGGTCTGGGTGTGATCGAATGTCTGTGTGTCAAGGTGAACGATGTCCGCATCCCTGCCGAGATGGTCGCCATGGCAGCGCTTGCAATTGATATCCCCGGGCGTGATGACGCGCCCGTGATAGCCGGTCTTCTGCCTGATGTCGTCCGCGATATTCTTGTGATCATGACAGTCGATGCAGCGCTGGCTCTGGGTATGTTTGCTGAATGCCTCGTGGCAGCTCTTGCAGTCAGTTTCGAATTTCGCATGACCCTGGATCAGCTCGCCTGGCATCAGTATCGTCTCCAGCGTCGAGCCGAGAGCGGTTCCCAGCAGCAGCAAGGCGCTTAATCCAGTAGCCAGCAGCAGGCCGTGGCGGACGCGCATGCGCTGGCCGCCTTGGTCAATACATATGGACGGCGATCACATGGATGACACCGGTGATCACCATCATGATAAACAGGGGCATATGGAGCAGGTGCCAGAGCGAAAACATGCGTTCGAAGAAGCTGAAACCGGCCACCTTGCGGGTGGCGGCGAAGAATTCTCCGAGGTAACGCCGCATGATGAGGCGCTGCGCCCTTGTCCACTCGGCGGACTTTCCCGATACCTGGGCATGTGAGCTGATGGCCCGATTCGCCAGGATGAGCAATTTGAGCTGTAACCAGTGGCTGTGGAGCCCGAACAGGATGATCCTGATGCCCGCCACCACTACGCCGCGGTCGACGCGAGCCTCCCATGTCTGTATGGCCTGCAGCTGTTGCTTTATGCGCGGGAGCGAATCCAGCGTGTCCGCAAGGCGAATTTTCCGGAGCGCCTCGTTGTCCAGCAGTTCCTTGAGGCTGGCGCGGTTTCCATACAGCCCGTGATGGATCTTGCGGTAGAAATAACGTCCGATCAGACCGCTCGACGCAACGGTGAGCATGCAGATGAGGGCGATATTGCTGTTCATCGATCCCAGCTTGAAGCTGGCATGATAGAGAATGCAGATTGGACCCACTACGCCAAGGAGCATGTGGCTCCGAAACCAGAATTTGACCGGCCCCAGATGGCGCATGAACCGCACCCGTTTCCTCAGTGGATACAGCAGGAGCAGAAGCATCAGCGAGGCACCGATGATGCCGAGCGCGTAACCCGGCCCGGATTCTGCGGTCAGGTAGGTCTCGGACCGATTGCTCCAGCCCGCGTAGATCAGCAGAATCATCGCGGCGGCGAACACCGTCGTGGCGAGGTTCTCCACTCCGCCCACTCTGTTGCTGCGGCCGGCCTCCTGCAGCGTGCTTGCGGGGGCTTTGGGGGCGGGATTGCTCATGCCGGGATCCGTGCCGCCAGGCGAGGGCGCGGGTTCACGCTGGACAAGACTCGATGGTGAGCCCGTGCTTCGCTGTCTGTCAGCTGGCGTCGAGGTTTGACGAGATGGAGCCTGTCTAATGATCGAGCTATCTTTGTTGTTCGTAAGGAACATGTGCTCTGTGCGCCGTGATGTCCGGTTTGAATGAAGTAACGCCCAAGTTATCGGCGCCGGTCGGACACTAGACACGACAAAATCCACAATTTTTGCTTAAGGAAAGCTTAAGGGAAGCTTAAGGCACCAGATTCATCGAATGCGGCGGATTACTCAATTTCATTGATTATGTATATACGGCCCGATGTGCCGGGCCGATACAATCACGTCACCCGCCTGGCTGACAAGGCCTAATCCGGGCGAGATACGGAAATGATTTCAGAGAGAAGCAGATGTCCATTGGCATGACAATTCAGTTCGTGG
The DNA here is from genome assembly GCA_016716465.1 of Gammaproteobacteria bacterium. Lineage (NCBI taxonomy): Bacteria > Pseudomonadati > Pseudomonadota > Gammaproteobacteria > Gammaproteobacteria bacterium. The sequence continues at coordinate 164,654 of JADJWH010000004.1, read as the reverse complement.
TCTATGGCGCACTGCTTACTTTGATCATGGTGTATTTCTATAACCGGCGCATACGCAAGACGCAGACGGCGTTGCGTGCCCTGATGGAAGAGGAAAAGGCGGGCGGGGTGGGGCCGGTCTCCCTGCATCCGCTCATTAATGCCACCCGATGTATCGGCTGCGGCGCCTGTGTAAATGCCTGCCCTGAAAATCAGGTACTCGGGCTGATTGACAACAAGGCGGTACTGATTCGACCTTCCCATTGCATCGGTCACGGTGCATGCAAGGCCGCGTGTCCGGCAGACGCAATCACCCTCGTCTTTGGCAGCGAGACTCGCGGAGTGGATATACCGGTAGTGAGTCCCGACTTCGAGACCAACGTCCCCGGGCTCTATATCGCCGGGGAACTTGGCGGCATGGGCCTGATCCGGAATGCCGTCGAGCAGGGACGGCAGGCGATGGACTCTATCCGCCGGAAGCGTGGGCGAGGGGAAGGCGGTCAACTCGATGTCCTGGTCGTGGGGGCTGGTCCCGCCGGGTTTTCGGCGTCGCTGGCGGCAATGCAGCACAAGTTGCGCTGCGTGACGCTGGAGCAGGATTCTCTCGGCGGCACCGTCGCACATTTTCCGCGCGGAAAGCTGGTTATGACATCTCCAATGGATATCCCCCTGGTCGGCAAGGTACGAATGACTGAGACCAGCAAGGAGGCCCTGTTGAAGCTGTGGCAGGACATCGAACAAAAGACCGGTATCCGGATCAACTATCACGAACGGGTAGAGAGGATTGAGCCGGTTGCGAACGGATTCCGCGTCACGAGTTCGCGCACGACGTATCAGGTGCGGTCGGTGCTGCTCGCTATCGGCAGGCGCGGGACGCCGCGAAAGCTGGATGTGCCGGGCGAGGAACTTTCCAAGGTGGTTTATCGTTTGATAGATGCGGAGCAATACCGCGGGCAGCATGTGCTGGTGGTGGGAGGCGGTGATGCCGCGCTGGAGGCGGCAGCCAGCATTGCGGACGAAACCGATGCCAGGGTTACGCTTTCCTATCGTTCGGAGTCGTTCTCGCGGGCCAAGGAAAAGAACCGGCGCCGACTCGATGATCTCGTTGCAAGTGGCCGCATGCAGGTGTTGATGAAGTCGAATGTGAAGTTAATCCAGCCCGACAGGATCTTCCTCGATCAGGAGGGAAAGCTGCTGCAGTTACACAACGATGCGGTGATCGTCTGTGCGGGCGGGGTTTTGCCGACTGCCTTTCTTCAACAGGCTGGCATCGCGGTGGAAACCAAGTACGGTACGGCCTGATGAGGGCGCAGAAGTGGGTCCGCACAGTTGGCGCCACGATGATCATGGTGGTGATGAGCGTTGTCGCGCCGGTGAGCGGTAGCGCAGCAGACGATGCGGCGCGCATGGAGGAGGTAAACGCCGCGATTCGTGTCCGCGATTATTCCCGTGCGGCCGATCTTCTGCGGGAACTCGCCATGGCCGGCGATGCCGAAGCCCAATATCAGCTGGCATCGTTCTACCGGTCCGGACAGGGCGTCGCCAAGGATCACGCCGAGGCGGCCGGCTGGCTCAGAAAAGCCGCGGAGCAGGGACACGTCAAGGCCCAGTACAATCTCGGTGTTATGTACGAAAACGGGTGGGGCGTGCCTGTCGACGAAGCGCAGGCGCTTGTGTGGTTCAGGAAATCGGCGGCCCAGGATTATGACATGGCGAAAAAGCGACTGGCGGCAGCCGGTCCGCCTGCCGGGAATGACTCCCCCGTCGACGCCCGCGCGCAGGTGGAGGTTTTGCTGTCCGCCATTCGCAAACGCGATAGCTCGGGTCTTGAACGGCTGCTGCGGGGAGGGGCCTCGCCGGACGTTGTGGATGAGTTTGGGAACACCCCGCTGATTGAGGCGACGCGGCAGAATGAGCCAGATATGGTCAAGGTCCTGATCGGCGCCGGGGCCCATCCCGACACCGTCAACCGCTACGGTGACAATGCGCTGCTCATTGCTGCCCAGCACGGCTGGCGCGAGATCGTCGGCGTTCTTCTGGAGGCCGGCGCCAGGGTGGATGTCGAGGACCGAAACAGGAATACACCACTGTTGCTGGCCGCCATGGAGAATCACGAGCGCATTGTGGAAATGCTGCTGGCCCGCGGCGCGAATGTACACCACAGGAATCAGAAAGATTGGACGGCCGTGCACGCCGCCCGCGCCAGAGCTTATGGCGCGGTGGAGGAATTGCTGCTCGCGCACGGTGCGGAGCCGATTGACAATCAGCCGAAACGTGCGGTGTCCGGTCCATTTCCGATGGAGGATCCCGCTGCCGGCGCCGAAGGTGATACGCGACCCTATGCCGGTTGGTCTCCGCTGATGATCGCGGCCTGGCGCGGCCAGCTCGCGCTGGTGAACGAGCTGCTGGCACAGGGCGCCGATCCGGCAAAACGCGATATAGACGGACATGACGCCCTGAGTCGCGCCGCCTGGCGCGGCCATGGAGCCATCGTACAGCGTCTCCTCGCAGCCGGCGCCGATCCCGCTACTGAGGCGAGAAATGGCAAAACGGCGCTGATGCTCGCCGCCGAGAATGGCCATACCGAAGTCGTTTCACAGCTCCTTTCTGCCGGCGCCCCGGTGGATGCTGCGCGCAAGACTGACGGTCTGACGGCCTTGATGGCCGCCGCCCAGGCGGGCCATGACGCGGTTGTTACCAGTCTCGTGCTCGGTGGTGGCGACCCGAACCGTCCCGGGAATGACGGCAGGACCGCTTTGATGTGGGTGGCACAGGCCGGGAACGATGCCATCGTTACGACGCTGCTGGATCACGGTGCGCGCGTCGATGCCGCCGACAAGGTTCGCCGCACCGCGCTGTGGTATGCCGTCAGCCAGGGCCATGAAGACACCGTGCGCCTGCTGATCCAGCACGGGGCCCGCCTGGATCTGGCGGATGCTGATGGCACAACGCCACTTGCCCGTGCCGCTCAGTCTGGCAGGGTGGAGGGGTTCCGAATCCTGCTGGCAGCCGGAGCCACGCCCGATGTGCGCAGCCTGTCCGGGAATACCCCCCTGATGTTTGCCGCCGATGGCGGATTCGGCGAGATTGCGGTGGAACTGATTTCACGCAGGGTCGATCTGGATGCGCGTAACGATGTCGGTGATACCGCGTTGATCATCGCGGTCAAGCGCGGCCATATCGAGATCGCGCGCCAGTTGCTGGAAGCGGGGGCGAATCCCGATATCCGCAACAACCGGCGCGAACAGGCCTGGACGCTGGCGGAGCGGGCCGGCGACCGTGCCATGGCTGCACTCATCGACGGCTATCGCGGGAAGCGAAAGACCTTCGGTCTGTTCTAGCGGAATGGACCGCCGCGGGCTCAGAAACGCTCGAGCTCGGGGAAGGGTGTCTTCCCGGCATGCACGTGCATGCGCCCGAGTTCGGCGCAGCGATGCAGGCTGGGAACCGCCTTGCCCGGGTTGAGCAGCCGGCGCGGATCGAAGGCGTCCTTGATCAGATGGAATTGCCGCAATTCGTCGGCGCCGAACTGCGCACACATCTGTGGCAGTTTCTCCACCCCGACACCGTGTTCGCCGGTGATGGTGCCGCCGACGGCGAGACACAGTTCGAGGATCCGGCCGCCGAACTCCTCGGTGCGCTCCAGTTCTCCGGGTTTGTTGGCGTCGTACAGAATGAGCGGATGCAGGTTTCCATCGCCGGCATGGAACACGTTCGCAACGGCCAGCCCGTATTCCTCCGACCAGGCCGCGATCTGGCGGAGCACCTCGGGCAAGCGGCGGCGGGGGATGGTCCCGTCCATGCAGTAATAATCGGGCGCGAGGCGGCCCACGGCGGGGAAGGCGGCCTTGCGGCCGGCCCAGAACCGTTTGCGCTCGGCAGCATCGGTCGCGAGCCGGATTTCTTTTGCGTGGGCCGCCAAGAGACAGGCGCGCACGCGTTCGACCTGCGCGGCGGCCTCCGCTTCATTGCCGTCGAGTTCGCACAGCAGGATGGCGGCGGCATCGACCGGGTAGCCCGCATGGGCATAATCCTCGGCGGCGCGTATCGCCGGATTGTCCATCAGCTCGAGTCCCGCCGGGACAATGCCGGCAGCGATCACGGAAGCCACGGCGTCAGCCGCCGCGGTGACGCTGTCGAAGGCGGCGAGCAGTACCCGCGTGCTTTCCGGCGCCGGCAGCAGACGGAGCGTCACCTCGACGATGACCCCGAGCAGGCCCTCGGAACCCGACATGAGGGCAGGCAGGTCATAGCCGGGGCTGTCGAAGGCGCGTGCGCCGAGTTCCAGCAGGTGACCGTCGCAGCTGAGGATTTTCATCGCCGCGATGTTATGGACCGTGAGGCCGTACTTGAGGCAATGCACCCCGCCCGAGTTTTCCGCCACGTTGCCGCCGATGGTGCAGGCGATCTGGGACGACGGGTCGGGGGCGTAATAGAGTCCATACCGGGATGCCGCCTCGGTTACGGCGATATTGCGCACGCCCGGCTCCACGCGCGCGAGGCGATTGACGGGGTCGATTTCCAGAATGCGGTTGAATTTCGCCAGGCTGAGCAGGACTCCCTCAGCGAGGGGGAGGGCGCCGCCGGAAAGCCCGGTCCCCGCCCCGCGGGCGACCACCGGGACACCAAGCTGGTGGCAGGTACGCAGTACACCCTGGACCTGGTCGATGGTTTCCGGCAGGCATACCAGCAGGGGGCACTGCCGATAGGCGGTCAGGGCGTCGCATTCGTAAGGACGCAGAGATTCCGCTTCACTCAGCAGGCAATGTTCGGGCAGGAAGGCGCGCAGGGAAACGATCAGGGAATCCCTGTCCACGGCGATCACTTCGGTCGTTTCCGTATCCATATGATGTGCGGGGGCCGGGATCTTCCCCGGTCTGGCGGTCGGCCGGCGCCCGGAGGGATTTTACACGATTGTGCCGTCGCCGGTTCAACGGCGCCGGATGGGACCGTCGGTGATGCCGGCGTGAGCGCGGGAACTGGGTACGCGCGGCGCGGACTAGTGCGCCGATTCGACCTTGATCTCCTGCATGATGGCATCCGCCCAGTGCAGGGAATTCAGGTAGATCTCCGTGATGGTTTCCCTGCTGATGGTGGATTCGACCTTGTCCCATTCGCCGTGTTCGTAGGCGATGACGCTGTTCAGGATGGCCGCATACGGTCCCTTGCGGCTGATCAGGGCCTCCGTGATCTCCGGGCTCAACGGGAGGGAGCCGAGGATTTCTGGCAGCGGCAGATCCATCATTGCATCCAGGGTGGAGAATAACCCGACGATGAAGGCAGGATCCTTGCTCGCCGAGCCGCAGCTTTCCGCCAGCAGTTCGCACATTTTGCTGCGGATCAGCGAGGTTGTGATGAGCTCGTCCGGTTTGTCATCGATGCCGGTGAGGGCGATCAGTGTCGCCCAGCGCTTGATCTCCTTTTCACCGAGATAGACGATGGCATGGTGAATGGAGTCGACCTTCTTGCTCAGGGTGAAGGCCGCCGAATTGATATAGCGCATGAGTTTGTAGCTCATGGTCGGGTCGTGGGAGATCAGGGCTTCCAGTTCCTTGATGTTGATGGAGGGGTTCTGCAGCTCGGCCATCATGCGCAAGGTATTGACGCGGTTGGCGGGCATGCGGCGCCCGCTGAGTATTCGGGGTTTGCACAGGAAGTATCCCTGAAAATAATCGAAGTTGAGTTCCTTGCAGCGGTCGAACATTTCCGGCGTCTCGATCTTCTCCGCCAGCAGCTTGATCGGATATTTATTGAGTATCGAAACGTGTTCCGCGAGTTCAACGTCGTTGAGCGCCTGCACGTCGAGCTTGACGATATTGGCCTCATTGACCAGGGGCTTGAGGTCGGGATGGAAAATGAAGTCATCGAGGGCGATGAGGTGGCCCATCTGCTTGAGCTTGCGCACCGCCTTGATGATGGTTGGGTCGATCTCGATATTCTCGAGGATCTCCAGCACCAGTTGCGAGCTCGGCGGCGGCAACAGATCGATATTGGTGATGAATTGACGGGTGACGTTGATGAAGGCCTGGTGATTGCCGACCACCTGCTCCAGGCCCATCTCGAGAAAGCTGTTGATGAATACCTGTGAGGTCGCCTGATCGCCATCGATCACCGCGGCCTGGCTGGTCTGTTCCTGCCGGCGGTAAAGCAGCTCGTATCCGATCACGTTCTGCTTCACATCGAAAATGGGTTGTCGGCCTATGTAGTAATTCTGCATGGTCGTTTCTGGTGTGTGTGCGTCGGATTTTTATGCGTTCCCTGCTGGCTCAGACGTGCAGCGACCTGAAGCCGCGCGCACCAGCGACGGGATTGTCGCGCCGTTCCGTTCTGCCCGCATCGCCGAGCAGTCGGCCCTCGATGCCCTGGCAGGCGAGCAGGAATACCGCCGTGCTGGCGTCGCCGGGCCTGTCCGCATAGATGATGTAAGCGGGGCCGCGGTCGAGCAGGCAGGCGACCTGACGCAGGATCCTGAGCGGAAGGTTGATGCTGCCCGGTAACCGGCTACGCTGATAGGCACGGGCGGGGCGCACATCCAGAATCATGGTCCCGGCGCGCCGCTCGGGCGCGATATCGGAGTAATTGACCCAATGGAGCAGGGGTCTGACCAGCAGGGTTAGGAACTCTCCCTTGGAGAAACCCGCCACGCAACTGTCTTCCAGGGCGGATACCGTGGCGTCATGACGGCCGCTGGTGAGCAGACCGTATTCTCCGACGCCCGCGCCGGGACCGGCCTCCATCAGCAGGGTCTCGCGGCGTCGGCTCCGCCGGGTCAGGCGGAGGCGACCCCGCTCGATGAAATAGTAGGAGCGCGCCGGCTCGCCCTCGCGGACCAGTGTCTTGCCGGCGGGGATCTGAATCCGTGTCATGCGGTGTTTCAGCACCTGCCGGTGGGGTTGGGGCAGGCGTGCGAACAATGGGGCGCTGAACAGCCTGTCATCGGCGGCCTCATCATCGTACGGAGTCACGGGGGAGCCGCCTCCGGAGCCTGAGGGTTTCTCGCCGCGCTCCAGCAGGGTGGCGAGCAGTTCCGAATCCACGCTGAGAATGGTGACGCTGGTGCGCGCCAGCGCGGTCACCCGGCGGGGGTTGTGCGGATCGATGGGCGCGCTGGCCTCGCGTGTATCGGCGCGCAACATCCGCGCCTCCTGGCCGTCGGACAGTAGGGCGAGCTGACCGCTTATCAGAAACAGTGTGCGCGTGCTCATGTCTTCGCGTTGGAACAGGCAGCGCCCGGGAGGCAGCCGCTCAATGCTGGAGGCGCGCACGAGCTCCTCGCGGGATGCGAGATCCAATTGATTCAACAGTGAAAAATGGCTCAAACGGGTATCGCCGATGATTGGTTGTGTTACACCCATCGGAAGCTCCTTTGCCCGGACAGAATATCCGGCCCTCTCTGTAGCACTGTAACGGCGCCGGACGGCCGGTTCTTAAAGATTTATTTTTTGAAAAGATGGTCTTGCGGGTGCTTCCACTGGCCGGGCGGAGTGGCTATGGCAGTACGTTTTATGGGGAATCCGGGTGTCCAGGCAGGATCTTGGATCGCAGCCAGGCCGAGATATCGGTGATCTCCTCGGCGCAGAGGCTGTGTGGCATGGGGTACAGGCGCCAGTCCACCGGATACCCCAGTCGGATCAATTCCTCGCAGGAACGGCGCGCCCTGGGCAGCGGGATGATGGCATCCTCGGTCCCATGGGCCATCAGGATCGGGATGCCGGCGTTGGCGGGCTGGGCCTCCCGTTCCAGCGTCCCGGCGAGCGGAAGGTAGGTGGACAGGGCCAGCACGCCGGCCAGGGGTTCGGGGTAGCGCAGTCCGGTGTGCAGCGCGATGGCGCCGCCCTGGGAGAAGCCGGCCAGCACAATGCGCGTGGACGGGATGCCGGCCGCGATCTCGCGTTCGATCAGGAGCCGCAACGCCTGTTCCGATTCCCGGATACCCCGGTCGTCCTCGCGCGGCGGGGTCGCGCCGCTGATGTCATACCAGGCGCGCATCCGCATGCCGCCATTGATGGTGACCGGCCGTTGAGGGGCGTGCGGGAAGATGAAGCGCACCCCACTGTCCGCGGGCAGGCCCAGATGGGGGACCAGCGATTCGAAGTCATGGCCATCGGCGCCCAGGCCATGCAGCCAGAGGATGCTTGCCTGCACGGACGTCGACGGCTCCAGGACAACCGCAGGCAACAGGCCCGTATTCATACGTCGCCGCTGCGATCCTGCTGGGCGGCGCACGAATACTGGTGGGGGTCAATTAGCCTGTGTCGCATTAACCGATTATACTGGGACGAATTTCAACGTGGTCGATAACGCCCGCTGCGGGCGGTACCCATCCATCCTGTCTTCGCGGTTAAGCTAGCAAAAATGCATGGGATTGAACAGAAGCGGCGTGCCACGGGGCGCTGGGCGATGATCGGGATGTTATGCCTGTTACTGCTCGCCGCCTGCGGTCAGAAAGGCGACCTGTATCTGCCCACTCATGAGCGGGCGGATTCACGGCAAAGCGGATGAATCCAAATGGCTGATTTTTCCTATCAGGACGGCGTCCTGAATGCGGAGGGCGTCGATCTGCGCACGGTCGCCGCCGAGTTTGGCACCCCCTGCTACGTGTATTCGCGCGCCGCGATAGAGCGGCAGTGGCGGGCCTTCGACCAGGCCTTTCAGGCCCGCGAGCATCTGGTCTGCTTTGCCGTGAAGGCCTGCTCCAATATCGCCGTGCTGAACCTGCTGGCGCGCCTCGGCTCCGGGTTCGACATCGTTTCCCTCGGTGAGCTGGAACGGGTTCTGACCGCCGGCGGCGATCCCGGCAGGACGGTGTTTTCCGGCGTCGGGAAGACCCGGCAGGAGATCCGCCGCGCCCTGGAGGTCGGCATCGCCTGTTTCAACGTCGAGTCCTCCGCCGAACTCGATCGCATCGACGCCGTTGCGGGTGAGGCCGGTCGCCGCGCACCGGTTTCCCTGCGGGTGAATCCCGACGTGGATGCGCGCACACATCCGTATATCTCGACCGGGCTCAAGGAAAACAAGTTCGGTATTCCGGTGGCGGAGGCGGAGGCGTTGGCGGATCGCGCCGTTCGCCTGAAGCATGTCGATCTGATCGGGCTGGATTGCCATATCGGATCCCAGTTGACCTCGACCGCGCCCTTTGAAGATGCGCTGGATCGGTTGCTCATGCTGGTCGACAGGCTCGCCCGTCGGGGCATCCATCTCCATCACCTGAACCTGGGCGGCGGGCTCGGTGTGCGTTATCGCGCCGAACAACCGCCGTCGCCCGCGGAATACGCAGCCGCCCTGTTATCCCGCCTCGACACCCGGCCCGGCCGGCTGTTCATCGAGCCGGGCCGGGCCATCGTCGCCAATGCCGGCATCCTGCTGACGCGCGTCGAATACCTCAAGCCGGGCGAGGAAAAGGACTTCGCCATCGTCGATGCCGCGATGAACGATCTGATCCGGCCCGCCTTGTATGATGCGTGGCATGAGATCCTGCCCGTTGTGCCACGCCATGATGAGCCGGTCCGGACCTACGATATCGTGGGCCCCGTCTGCGAGACCGGAGATTTCCTGGGCAAGGGGCGCGCGCTCGCATTGCGATCCGATGACCTGCTGGCGGTGTGTTCCGCCGGCGCCTACGGCTTCGTGATGAGTTCAAACTACAATTCCCGTCCGCGCGCCGCCGAGGTCATGGTCGATCGCGGCCGCGTCCACCTGATCCGCGAGCGGGAGACCCTGCCGATGCTGTTCGCGGGCGAGCGCCTGCCGTTCTGAGCCGGGTTCGAAGGCCGCCGGCATGAAACGCGTGCCCGAACCCGAACTGATGGAAGACGAAGCGCAGGCGCGGGCCTATTCCGAGGCCGATTTCTCCGAGCCGCATGCAAGATTCGTCCGCTTGTGCGGCGAGGCATGGGAGGGAAGCGAGCCACGTGGTCGTATGCTCGATCTCGGCTGTGGCCCCGCCGACATCACGGTGCGTCTGGCGGAAAGTTTCCCGCGGCTCACCATCGATGGCGTGGACGGTTCGGCCGCGATGCTCAAGTACGGAGCCGGGCGTGTGCGCCGGCACGGGCTCGAGGGTCGCGTCCGGCTCATCCAGGGTCGCCTGCCGGCCTGTCCGCTGCCGGTGGATTACGATGCCGTCGTCAGCAACAGCCTGCTGCATCATCTGTCCGAACCCGACGTGTTATGGGAGGCGGTCAGGCGCTGCGCTCGTCCGGGCGCGGTGGTGTTTATCATGGATCTGATGCGCCCGGAGGACGAGACGCAGGCGCGCGCGCTGACGGAGCGCCACGCGGCGGATGCGCCCGCGGTCCTGCGGCGCGATTTCTTCCATTCCCTGCTGGCCGCCTATCGCCCGGAAGAGGTGCGTGCGCAGCTTGCGGAGGCGGGGCTGGAGGAGTTCGACGTGCGCGCGATTTCGGATCGCCATCTTGTCGTATGCGGCCGCATGTTGTCTCCGGTCCGGAACCAGAGTCGCTGATCAATCATCGACTGCCGTATCAGGGGGAGTGGTGTCGAAACGTTCGAAAGGGGCAGGCGCGGGACGCGGAGGCGGTGCGGAAGATGCCGCCGGCAGGGTTTCCCGGGCACTCCGCCAGGCGCGGTCGCTGCACCGGGCCGGCCGGCCGGCGGAGGCGGCGGCGCTGTGCCAGGATATCCTGCGGAGCGTGCCCGATCACCTTGAGGCCCTGCATCTGCTGGCCGCACTGGCCCTCCAGCTCGGACAGCCCGGTGTATCGGTCCGCCTCGCCGAGCGCGCGGCGGCGGTCGATCCGCATTCGGAGCGCGCGTTCATTGCCCGCGGCATCGCGCTGCAGTCGCTGGCCAGCTATCCGGAGGCACTGGCCAGCTACGATCACGCCCTTGCGCTCGCGCCGGAATGCGGCGAGGCCTGGTATCGCCGCGGCAATGTCCTGCATGATCTGGGTCGCCGTGAGGATGCCGTCGCCAGCTACGATCACGCCCTGGCACTGATGCCGGATTCCGTCGAGGCCGTGTACAACCGTGGACTGGTGCTGCAGGAGCTGCAGCGTCATGAGGAAGCGCTGGTGTGCTACGACCGGGCGCTCGCGCTGCGGCCCGATCTTGTCGACGCCCATTACAATCGCGGCCTGATCCTGCATGAGCTGCGGCGTTATGATGAAGCCCTTGCCAGCTATGCGCGCGCGCTCGATTTCCGACCGGACATGTACGAGGCGATGAGCAACCGCGGCAACACGCTGCGCCGGCTGAACCGCTACGGGGAGGCCTTGCGCAGTTTCGAACGGGCGCTGCGCTTGAAACCGGATTATGTCGAGGCGCTGATCAACCAGGGACTGGTCTTGCAGGACCTCGATCGCTGTGATGAAGCCTTGCAGAGTTTCGGCGCGGCCATCGCATCCAGGCCGGATTCGGCGGCAGCCCACTGCGGCGCCGCGCTCTGCCGACTGTCGCTGGGTGACTTCGCGGCGGGATGGCGGGAATACGAATGGCGCTGGAAAAATCCGCAGGCGAAGGCGACCCGGGGTCTTGCCGAACCGCTGTGGCTGGGACAGGTGCCGGTGGCGGGACGTACCCTGCTGTTATGGGCCGAACAGGGTTTCGGCGACACACTCCAGTTTTGCCGCTATGCGGGATTTCTGGCCGAGGCCGGGGCCACGGTGATCCTGGAGGTGCAGCCCGCCCTGAAATCCCTGCTGTCGCGCCTGGAGGGGCCTGTCCGCATCTTGGCGCAGGGCGAGGCGTTGCCCGATTACGAGCTGCATTGCCCGCTGCTGAGCCTGCCACTGGCGTGCGGCACGAGCCTGGCCGACATCCCCGCCGCTGGGGCTTATATTGTGGCGGCCCCCGGGAAGGTCCGCGACTGGCGAACCCGCCTCGGGGAGGCCAGGGGCCCGCGCGTTGGGCTGGCGTGGTCAGGGGATCCGCGTCACCCCAATGACCATAACCGCTCGCTCCCTCTGTCCCGTTTGCAGGCCTTGTTCGGCATGCAGGCGACGTTCATCAGCGTACAGAAGGAGCTGCGTGCGGAGGATTCGGACTATCTGGTTGCGCACCCAGAGATCCGGCACTTCGGTGACCGGATCGCGGATTTCGACGATACCGCGGCCATCATTGCCGGCCTCGATCTGCTGGTCACGGTGGATACCTCGGTCGCCCATCTGGCCGGGGCCCTGGGCAAGCCCGTGTGGATCCTGTTGTCACACAATCCGGACTGGCGCTGGCTGCGCGGGCGTGACGACAGCCCGTGGTACCCGTCGGCGCGGCTGTTCCGGCAGCCCGCGCCGGGTGATTGGGATCCCGTGATCGAGCGACTGGCCGGTTCCCTGCGCGAGTTTACGCGGTCGGACGGCTGATCATCGAGCCCCGTGATGCTAGCTGCCAGCGACAAAGCCCCGTTGCCGCCAGGCCTCATAGACGATCACGGCGACCGCATTGGAGAGGTTGAGGCTGCGACAATGCGGCGCCATCGGTATGCGGATGATCTGTTCGGGTGGATGGCTAGCGAGCAATTCCGCCGGCAGGCCGCGGGTCTCGGGTCCGAACAGGAACGCGTCTCCGGGCGCGTATTCCTGCTCAGTGTAGGGCGTTGCACCACGGGTGGAGCAGGCGAAGACGCGGCGCGGCGCGGCCGCGCGCAGGAACGCGGAGAAATCCTCATGCTCACGCACGGAGGCGTATTCGTGATAGTCCAGGCCGGCGCGCCGCAGCCGGGCGTCGTCGAGCGCAAAGCCGAGCGGGTGGATAAGATGCAGGGCGGTGTGGGTATTGGCGCACAGGCGTATAATGTTGCCCGTGTTGGGCGGGATCTCGGGCTGGAACAGGGCGACGTGAAACATGCGGCAGGCGGCTCCGGTAGATTCTGATGTAATAACCTCTGTGCGATGGGTGGTCAAGCGGTGAACCAGGATGACAAGCGGGCGCTCGAGCTCGATTTCTGCGGCATGCATTTCGCGACGCCGCTGGTGCTGTTATCCGGCTGTGTCGGCTTCGGCGAGGAATACACCCGTGTCGAGGGCTTTTCGAATCGCGATGTCGGCGCGGTATGTCTGAAGGGGACCACGCTCAATCCTCGTCTGGGCAACGCGCCGCACCGTGTCACCGAGACGCCGATGGGCATGCTCAACGCCATCGGCCTGCAGAATCCGGGTGCGCACCATGTGGTGCGGGAGATCCTGCCACGGCTCGATTTCTCCGAAACCCGCTTCATCGCCAACGTTTCCGGTTCCACCATCGAGGAATATGTCGAGGTGACGCGGATCTTCGACGATTCTCCGATCGACGCCATGGAGATCAACATCTCCTGCCCCAACGTCAAGGAGGGCGGCGTGCAGTTCGGCAACGATCCCGCCATGTCGGCGCGCGTGGTCGAGGCCTGTCGCGCCGTTACCGAAAAGCCGCTGATCACCAAGCTGTCGCCCAACCAGACCGATATCGCGGAGAACGCGCGCCGCTGCATCGAGGCGGGTACCGATGCCTTCGCCGTCATCAACACACTGACCGGCATGGCCATCGATATCGAGCAGCGCACACCGGTCATCGGCAACAACCAGGGCGGGCTGTCCGGGCCGGCGATCAAACCCATCGCCGTTCTCAAGGTCCATCAGGTGTATCAGGTGTGCCGGGCGCACGGCGTGCCAATCATCGGTCAGGGCGGTGTCTGCAGCGCGGAAGACGCGCTGGAGTTTCTGATCGCGGGAGCGACCGCCGTCGGGGTCGGGACCGGCCTGTTCTACGATCCGTTGCTGTGTCCCAAGATCAACAGCGGCATCGTCGCCTACCTAAAACGGCACGGACTCAACGAGGTCAGTCAGCTGACTGGTACCTTGATGCTCAACGGGCAGACGATATGCGCCTGAGCGCCCGGCAGGGCGTGAATGGTGATGGGTAACGGAAGATGAAGAGATCTCGAGTTCGATCTTTCATCTGACCATTATCTGGGGTCGCTCCCTCACGATTCGGCCCGTTCCTCCTCCGGGACGGTTTCGTCCTCGGCGATACCGAGTTCCTTGATCTTGCGCGTCAGCGTGTTGCGGCCCCAACCCAGCAACTTTGCCGCTTCCTGGCGCCGGCCGCCGGTATGGCGCAGGGTCGTCTCGATCATGATGCGTTCGAAGCGCGGCACAGCGTCCCCAAGCAGATCGGATCCGCCCTGAACCAGGCGGGTGTCGGCCCATTGCTGCAGCGCCGCTTCCCACGCGCTGGTCTCCCCGCCCGCGGGCAATTCGTGCCTGAGTTCCGGCGGCAGATCCTCCAGGTGGATGACGCGCCCGGGCGACATCACCGTTAGCCAGCGGCAGGTGTTTTCGAGCTGACGCACGTTGCCGTTCCATTCCAGCTGGGTGAGGAATTTACTGGCATCGGCATCAAGCGTTTTCGGTTCCACCGCGAGTTCCTGCGCCGCGCGATTGAGAAAATGCTGGATCAGCATCGGGATGTCCTCGCGCCGCTCGCGCAGGGCGGGGATATGGATGCGGATGACGTTCAGGCGATGGTAAAGGTCCTCTCGAAACAAATGCGCCTTGACGCGTTCCTCAAGGTTCTGGTGCGTGGCGGCGATGATGCGCACGTCCACCTTGATGGAGGAATGCCCGCCCACGCGGTAGAACTCGCCGTCCGCCAGTACGCGGAGCAGACGTGTTTGCAATTCGACGGGCATGTCGCCGATCTCGTCCAGGAACAGGGTCCCGCCGTCGGCCTGCTCAAAACGGCCGCGGTGCATGTTCTGGGCGCCGGTGAACGCCCCGCGTTCATGGCCGAAAAGGTCGGATTCGAGCAACTCGCGCGGGATGGCGGCGGTGTTGATGGCGATGAACGGCCCACCCGAGCGGGGGCTGTGGCGATGCAGCGCGCGCGCGACCAGCTCCTTTCCGGTGCCGGATTCACCCGTGAGCAGCACTGTCATGTTGGAACGCGCCAGGCGGCCGATGGCACGGAAGACCTCCTGCATGGCCGGCGCCTCGCCGACGATCTCCGGGGAATGCGTGTTCGCCTCGTGCGATTTGGCGCCGTTGCTGCGGCGGTGCTGGCGAATGGCGCGGTTGATCAGGTCGGTAGCCTCATCCACATCGAAGGGTTTGGGCAGGTACTCGAATGCACCGCCTTCATAGGCGGCGATCGCGCTGTCGAGATCGGAATGCGCGGTCATGATGATGACCGGAAGATCCGGATAGCTCGTCTTGATGAGTTCCATCAGGGCGAGTCCGTCCATGCCCGGCATGCGAATGTCGGCGATGATGGCGTCCGGCTGTTCGGTGCTGAGCCGATCCATGATGCCCGAGGCGCTTTTGAAGCTGGTGACCTGCATGTGCGCCTTCGTGAGCGCTTTTTCGAGTACCCAGCGGATGGAGCGGTCATCATCGATGACCCAGATATGATCGTTATTGCTGCTCATGATATTCCTCGAGTGGCAGTATGATGGAAAAAACGGTTTTCCCGGGCCGGCTGGCGCACTCGATCAAACCGCTATGCTGGTTGACGATCGACTGCGCGATGGGCAGGCCCAGGCCCGTGCCGCCGGGGCGGCCGCTGATCATGGGGTAGAAGATCTTTTCGATCATGTCGGGCGGGATGCCGGGACCGCTGTCGATGATGTTGATCTGCACCACCAGCTTGTGGGTCTTGGAGCCCAGGGTGAACTGGCGCTGGGTGCGCGTCTGCAGCGTGATCGAGCCATTGCCATTGATCGCCTGCAGCGCGTTGCGCGTGATGTTGAGTATGGCCTGGATCAGCTGATCGGCGTCGACGAACAGCTCGGGGATGCTGGGGTCGTAGTCGCGCAGGATCACGACATCCGGTCCCGCCTCGGCCTGGAGCAGGGCGCGCACGCGCTCGGTGACCTCGTGGATGTTGACCCTGCGTTTGAGCGGGATGGCGTTCGGGCCCAGCATCCTGCTCAACAGCGACTGCAGGCGGTCCGCCTCGCCGATAATCACGCGGGTATATTCCTTGAGGGTGTCGTCGTCCAGTTCGCGCTCGAGCAATTGCGCCGCCCCGCGCAGCCCGCCCAGGGGATTGTTAATCTCATGGGCCATGCCACGCATCAGCATCCGGGTGTTGTTGTATTGCGCGATGAGGTTTTCCTCGCGTGCGATGCGCATATGGCGGTCCACCTGCAGAAGTTCGAGCAGCAATTCATGCTCGTTGCGTTCCTGCAGCGGGGTTACAGTGACATCCACGGTTACCATGCGCTGGTCGGGCAGGCGCAGGCTTGCCCCTCGTTCCGTGTACGGGTGCCCGCTGTTCAGCGAGCGTCTCAGCGCCTGAATGAATTCCTGGGATTCGGGAAACAGCCGTGTGGCCGGCTGCCCCGTGATCTGGCGTGCGCTGGCCTCGAACAGGATCTCGCCCGCCGGGTTGATGTATTTGAGTTCGAGCGCGTCACTGAACAACAACACTGCCGTGTTGAGGTTTTCCAGGATTCGCTGGTCGGTGCGCGTGGATGTCATCGTATTTGTGAGCACGGGTTCATTTTTGCAAAAAGCAAACCAATCGCCGGCGGGCGGGTATGGCGGTGACGCAATTTTTATAGTGAATCGACAGGATGGCTAAAAAATTATCCAAAACAAATGGATAATGGCTTCCCGGCAAGCCGGGCCGGTGCGGTCGGAAGCGATCGTGCCCATAAATCAGGCAATGGCCCATCGATATACAACCCTTGAATGCCCTATTTTAGGGCAAATCAATGGGTGGTGCGATCATTATGGGGCCGATCAGCGGGGCGGGAGCAGTGCGGAGTGCTGTTTGAGGTGGAAGGTGACCGGCGCGGACCGGAGCAGGACCCGTCCGGCGATGTCGTGCACCTCCGCGGTGAGGGTATGCGAGCCACGGTCAACCTCGGTGAGCATGAGACGTGTCGCCTCCCCGGATTGATCCACCGGGCTGCCATCCAGCATGATGACCAGGCGATGGCCCTGCTGCACCTTAAGGGGCGGTGTCAGGGATACGCTGACCTCGATTTCCCGGGCATTGTTCCAGATGACCTGATCATCGACGGGTTCCACGATGTCGAGCCCGGTGTACGGGGGTGGAGCAGAGGCTGGAGTCTGTCCCTGCTGGCCCCCGTCGGCGGGTGGCTTCAGGGCCGGGATTACCTGGGGCTCTGGGGGGGTGATCTTTTCCGCGTTGGGGAGGGGTTCGCTTGAATAGCTGACCGTCCCGTCCGGCAACACCTTTTTATAGATTTCCGCCGGCACGTCCCTGGGCGCCAGCGCAGCCAGGCAAGCGAACACCGACACGAATACGGTTTGCAGCTTCTTTGAGGCTATCCCGGGCATTCTCTCTATGTAGCCGGGATCGAGGCGGATGTCAAAGAAAAAACCCCCGGTTTGCGGCCGGGGGTTTCAGGGAATGCAGTAAGCCGCAGGGCGGGATTACATGCTGTAGTACATATCGAATTCGACCGGATGGGCGGTCATACGAAGGCGCGTGACCTCGGACATCTTCAGTTCGATGTAGCTGTCGATGACGTCGTCGGTGAACACGCCGCCGGCCTTGAGGAAGTCGCGGTCCTTGTCCAGATAGTCCAGCGCCATATCGAGTGAATGACAGACGGTCGGGACTTCCTTGAGTTCCTCCGGCGGCAGATCGTACAGGTTCTTGTCCATCGCCTCGCCCGGGTGGATCTTGTTCTTGATGCCATCCAGTCCGGCCATCATCATGGCGGCGAAGGTCAGGTATGGGTTGCCGGAGGAATCCGGGAAGCGGACCTCGATGCGGCGGGCGATCGGATTGGAGACCCAGGGAATACGGATCGAGGCCGAACGGTTGCGGGCGGAATAGGCCAGCAGCACCGGCGCCTCGAAGCCGGGCACCAGACGCTTGTAGCTGTTGGTGCTCGAATTGGTGATCGCGTTGAGGGCGCGCGCATGCTTAAGGATGCCGCCGATGTAGTACAGCGCGAGTTCCGACAAGCCGCCGTACTTGTTGCCGGCAAACAGATTCTTGCCGCCTTTGGCGAGCGACTGGTGCACGTGCATGCCGCTGCCGTTGTCGCCGACCAGGGGTTTGGGCATGAATGTCACGGTCTTGCCGTAGGCGTGGGCTACGTTCCAGATCACGTACTTGAGGATCTGGTTGATGTCGGCGCGCTTGGTCAGGGTGCTGTACTTGGTGCCGATCTCGCACTGGCCGGCCGTGGCTACCTCGTGGTGGTGGATCTCGACGTCCACGCCCATCTCCTGCAGCGCCAGGCACATTGCGGAACGGATGTCCTGCAGCGAGTCGACCGGCGGTACCGGGAAGTAGCCGCCCTTGGTGCTCGGGCGATGGCCGATGTTGCCGTCCTCGAACACGCGCTCGGAGTTCCAGGAGGCCTCATCGGAGTCGATCTTGTAAAAGGCGCCGCCCATGTTGGCGCCCCAGCGGACGTCGTCGAAGATGAAGAACTCGGGTTCGGGGCCGAAATAGGCGGTGTCAGCGATCTTGGTGGACTTGAGGTAGGCCTCGGCGCGCTTGGCGATCGTGCGCGGGTCGCGCTCGTAACCCTGCATGGTCCGGGGCTCGATGATATCGCAGCGGAGGATCAGCGTCGTTTCGTCCATGAAGGGATCGAGGACGCTGGTCTCGGCGTCGGGCATCAGGATCATGTCCGATTCCTCGATGCCCTTCCAGCCCGCGATGCTGGAGCCGTCGAACATCACGCCGTCCTTGAAAGTGCCGGCATCGATCCGGTTGGCAGGGTACGATACATGCTGTTCCTTGCCGCGGGTGTCGGTAAAGCGGAGGTCGACGAACTTGACCTCATGGTCCTTGATCATTTTCAACACTTTCTGTGACATTTGAATCCTCCGAAAGACGCTGTGGACTATATTTTGATTACAGGGCCAGACTTCTTACCGGATAGCAGAAACTATGCCATGCCGGAATCTTCTTATAAAACATCAGGATAACTTATATTTTCGTTGGTTATCCCGTTATAATTGCACCAATATGGGGCTTATGAGGCCTGTTTTGGGGCAGTGCTCAGGCGGATTTGCACACTTCCAAGACAATACGGATCTGATCCTTGCCTTGTTCTGAATCAAGCAGCCGGTGACCGTGGATGCGACACCAGGCGGGAATGTCATGGAGCGTGCCGGGATCGGTGCAGAGGACTTCGACGACATCTCCGTCCGGCAGCCTGTTCACCATGTTTTGGGTCCGGATCACCGGAATGGGACACAGCTGATAGCGCACATCAAGGGTATGGCGATTCATGCTATATACCATTCGCTGGGAATTTCGTCCTGGCTGAGGGGGGGGACCTCAAGACTGCAGGGTTGTTGACCCGGACCCGTGACCTCCACGCTGACTGATGCGGCATCCCTTCCCTTGCCGAAGCGCGCCACCAGACGTGCTGACAGGCGCAAGTCCGCTTCATCTGCCGTGCCGTCAAGCAGGGCCAATGGACCGCTGTGACTGGTCGAGCGGATCGCAGTATAGCGATTTTTGTAGCCTTCAAGAAACCTGTTTTCGCCTTCTTCGCGTCCCACGATCAACTTGAAGTGCGGGCGCGGCCGGATATGGCGGCCAACCTTGAGGAGCATGATATCGTCCAGTTCGTAGTCGCGGCGGCCGCGCGCTTTCCACAAGTCCGTTATCTTGACGGCGTATTGTTCATTGGTCAGGAAACAGCAGCCACCGGCGGGCTGCGCGTAGTCGTGTAGTCCGTAGGACCGCGCCAGTGCAATCTGGGGTTTGCGGGAGCGGCCGTTGAAATCATGAAGGCGGGCGCGATCGACCCACCCTTCGCGCTCCGGCAGGGTTGGCGGCAGCAGCCTGGCGCACAGGGGGCGGAGCAGATGATCATTGGCTCCCGACTCGCGGGCGACGACGGGGAAGGTATCCCGCCGCTGCGACATGGGCCGCTGGCCCAGGACCTCGCCGGTGATAATGAAATCGAAACCGTTCTGTTCCATCCACTCGCGCGCCTTTCTGACCATGAATCCCTTGCAGTCCAGGCAGGGATTGACGTGCGCGCCATAGCCATGCTTCGGGTTGAGGACGATATCCTTGTATTCGTCGATTACATCGATGATGTGCAGCCTGATGCCGAGCTGCTCGGCGACCCAGAGCGCGTTATTGCGTTTCGGGCGGGCGGTATCCTTGCGGCGGATTGCGTGGGTGTGTCCCTCTACGCAAAAACCGGTATAGAAATTGATGCCTTCGACGTGAATCCCGTGATCCTGCATGACGCGCGCGGCGAGCATCGAATCCAGCCCACCGGAGATCAGGGCCACGGCTTTGCGCTGTGTCACCATGTCGTTCAGGGCCGTCGTCCGTTCCCGTTGGAGAGGGGGTGATGATAGCAAATCCGGACGGGTTTGAAAAAATGCGCCGCGGCGGCGGGCGCCGGATTTGAAGCGCCGGCGTCCTGCCGGGGGGGTGCCAAACTACATCAGCAAGCTGTCACTGTGCATTGGCGGTCTGATCGGGGTGGCATCCGTAAATGAGCGGATCACGCGCAGGGCATGCAGGCTGCCGGTATCGCTCCACAGATCGAAGGCGTGCAGTGGGGACAGGCGGGCGCGTTCGTCTCGCAGTTCGCGTATCGCATGCAGGAGGTCCATCAGGGTGACAAATCCGCGGGCGAGGTCGGCATACAGTCCGCCGGCTTCGAACGGCGCCGTTTCGTGTAGCTGATGGTAGGCGTTCTGGCCCAGTTCGACCATGTGTCCGAGCCGGATCTGGCGGCGTTCCGCATGTTGAGGAAACAGGCCGGCGAAGAGCAGGCAGTGATCGCCGATGTCCTTCAGGCGTTCGCCGCGGGATTTCGTCTGCAGCAGCGGATCATTCAGGTAGTCGAAGGCCAGTACCCGGGCCATCATGAGCGGCTTGGCCGAAAATTGCGCCAGCAGTTCGACCAGATAGCTCTCGGCCCGGTCCGTGATCACGCTGCCGGTGAGATGCTGGGCCTGATTGACGAGCGAATGCCATTGCGGGGCGGATGTCGGGTTCATGAGTCGCGAGCTGCCGGGTTGATGTTGCCAGATGCCATTACATCGGCACGCGCTTTCTACGCCTTAGCGACCAGGTCTCATTTTGCCCAAGCCGGTCCGGCGCGCTTGCGGGAAAAAGGCCGCAGTTGCTACCATGCGGCGTCCGAATCGGCCCAGCGGCGGGCTCAAGGCATGCCGGGCCTTGCGGGAGCAGGCGTCCCGTGCGGGCGGTTCTTGGCCGCGATGTCAATCCGCGCGGCCGAACGCTATACTGCGGGGGCGCCAGTGCGCCGGTATTTTCCGCTCATCAGATTCACTGACCGAGAGTATGATGCAAAGCCCTGACATATCGACCTTCCAGGGATTGATCCTCGCGTTGCAGCAATACTGGATCGCCAGAGGCTGCGTATTGCTGCAACCCTACGACATGGAGGTCGGCGCCGGGACGTTCCATCCCGCCACGTTTTTGCGCGCGATCGGTCCGGAGCCCTGGAGCGCGGTGTACGTCCAGCCCTCGCGTCGGCCGACGGACGGGCGTTACGGGGAGAATCCGAATCGCCTGCAGCATTATTACCAGTTGCAGATCATGCTCAAGCCATCGCCGCTGGACCTCCAGGAGCTCTATCTCGGCTCGCTGCGGGCGCTGGGGATCGATCCGCTGGTGCACGATATCCGCTTCGTGGAGGACAACTGGGAGTCGCCCACGCTCGGAGCCTGGGGGCTCGGCTGGGAGGTCTGGCTGAACGGCATGGAGGTCACGCAGTTCACCTATTTCCAGCAGGTCGGCGGACTGGATTGCCGCCCGGTGACGGGCGAGATCACTTACGGGCTCGAGCGGATCGCCATGTATCTGCAGGGCGTTGAGAGCGTCTACGATCTGGTGTGGTCGAAGAACGGCCCGGCCGGAAGGGTGACCTATGGCGATGTCTACCATCAGAACGAGGTCGAGATGTCCGCCTACAATTTTGAACATGCGGATATCGATATGTTGTTCTCCTGGTTTGATGACTGTGAATCCCAGAGCCGACGGATGATCGAGTCCGGTTTGCCGCTCGCAGCCTATGAGTTGATGCTGAAATCGTCCCACGTCTTCAATCTCCTTGACGCTCGTCGTGCGATCAGCGTGACCGAGCGGGCGCGTTATATCGGCCGTGTGCGCGCCTTGGCGGAGGCGGTTGCGGGCGCGTACTACGAACGGCGCGCGGCCCTGGGTTTTCCCCTTTGCGGTACGTCGTCCAGTAACGCTCCGGAGGATGGCGGGTGAGCGAACATTACGACCTGCTGTTCGAGATCGGCACTGAGGAGTTGCCGCCCAAGGCGCTGCGTTCGTTGAGCGAGGCGCTCGGCGAGGGTGTGCGCGCCGGGCTCCGCAAGCTGAACCTGGGATTTGAGGATATCAAGGTGTACGCCACGCCGCGGCGGCTGGCGTTTCTGGTGCTCCGGTTGGCCAGTGTGCAGCCGCACACCGTCGAGGAGCGACGCGGCCCGGCGCTGACGGCGGCCTTTGACGGGCAGGGTAACCCGACCCCGGCCGCGCTCGGTTTCGCCCGTTCCTGCGGGGTCACCGTCGATGAACTGGAGACGCAGGAAAGCGGCAAGGGCGCATGGCTGGTGTTTCGCAAGGAACAGCATGGCCGCCATGTGCGCGACCTGCTGCCTGATCTGGTTCGCCAGCAGATCGCCTCGTTGCCGGTGCCGCGGCGCATGCGGTGGGGTGATCTCGACGACTCCTTCGTGCGTCCGGTGCACTGGCTCGTCCTGCTCTACGGGGAAGAGGTCCTGCCCTTGCGCCTGTTTGGGCTGGAGGCCGGACGCGAGACCCGCGGCCATCGCTTCCATCATCCCGGCAAGCTCTATTTGTCCGCGCCAGCCGCGTACGCGCCGCTGCTGGAGACAGAGGGCCGCGTCATCGCCGATTTCCCCGCCCGGCGCGAGGCGGTGCGCGCGCAGGTATTGGAGGCGGGGATCGCGGCAGGCGCCGAGGCGGTAATCGACGCGGCGCTACTGGATGAGGTTACGGCGATGGTCGAATGGCCGGTCGCGGTGCGCGGCGGATTCGAGCGCCGTTTCCTCGAGGTTCCGGCCGAAGCCTTGATTTCCGCCATGAAGGGGCATCAGAAATATTTTCATCTCGTCGATGGCCGCGGCAATCTGATGCCTGCCTTTGTCACGGTAAGCAACATCGAGAGCACGGACAAGGGCGTGGTGCAGGCGGGCAATGAGCGGGTTATCCGTCCGCGGCTCAGCGATGCCATGTTTTTCTGGGAGCAGGATCGCAGGCGGACGCTCGCATCACATTACTCGGCATTGGAGCAGGTGGTTTTTCAGCGCCGTCTGGGCACCCTGCAGAAGAAATCTGAACGGGTCGCCGCGCTGGCCGCGGCGATCGCGCGTGATCTGGGTGGTGATGCGCGCCGCGCCGAGCGTGCCGGTCATCTGTCGAAATGTGATCTGATGACCCAGATGATCGGGGAATTCCCCGAACTGCAGGGCGTCATGGGCGGTTACTACGCGCGCCATGATGGTGAACCCGATGAAGTGGCGCAGGCGCTGCAGCAGCAGTACCTGCCTCGTTTCGCCGGCGACCACTTGCCGTCCACACTGACGGGACAGGCCCTTGCCGTGGCCGACAAGCTTGATACGCTGGTCGGTATCTTCGGTATCGGTCAGCCGCCGACAGGGGACAAGGATCCGTTTGCCCTGCGGCGGGTTGCCCTCGGCGTTCTCCGTATCATGATCGAGGGGAGACTGCCGCTTGACCTCGTTCGGCTGCTCGACGGGGCGCTGGAGATTTACCGCGATCAGGGCCAGGATCTGGATTCCCACGCAACGGTTGCCACGCAGGTCTATGGATTCATGATGGATCGTCTGCGTGCCTACTATCTGGAAGCGGGGATGAATATCGAGGCCTTCGAGGCGGTGTTGGCGCGCCGTCCGGCGCGGCCGCTGGATTTCGACGCCCGAGTGCATGCGGTCGTGCGTTTCCAGTCGATGCCCGAGGCGGCGAGCCTCGCGGCGGCGAACAAACGCATCGGCAATATTCTGCGCAAGGCTGAAGATGATATCCCGGGTGAAGTTTCCAGCAGTTTGCTCAGTGAGCCCGCGGAACAGGCGCTCGCGGTCGCCATGGCGACCTGCGAGAAGGTGATCGCTCCGCTCGCCGAGCGGGCGGATTACAACGGTGTTCTGACGCATCTGGCCGGTTTGCGCGGCGCGGTGGACGCCTATTTCGATCAGGTGCTGGTGATGAGCGAGAACGTTGCCGTGCGTCGGAACCGCCTCGCCCAGCTGAGCCAGCTGCGCGGGCTATTCATGCAGGTTGCTGACCTCTCATGCCTGTTCAACCAGGCATAAGCCCGGACGGACGGCTCGCGATGCGCCTGGTGATCCTCGGTCGCGACGGAGTGATTAACGAGAGGCGACCGGACGCCATCCGCAGCGCCGATGATTGGCAGCCGATTGCCGGCAGCCTGCGCGCCATCGGCCGCCTGACCGCCGCACAATTTCGTGTCGTGGTCGCCACGAACCAGCCGGGAATCGCGGGTGGAGCGCTTGATGGCGGCATGCTCGCGCGTATCCATGCGAAAATGAACGGTGAGGTTTCACGCGAAGGCGGCCGCATCGAGGCAATCTTCTATTGTCCGCATGGCGTTGATGAAAGTTGCCAGTGTCACAAACCAGGGCCGGGACTGTTGCTCGATGCCGCGAAACGCCTGGATGTCAATCTGGCTCATGTTTCCTTTCTCGGCGACTCAATAGATGATGTCGCTGCCGCGCGCGCGGCTGGCGCGCGCCCTGTCCTGTTGCGTACCGGCAATGGCAGGCGGGCGGAAAATGAGGTGGCGGGGGCGGCGGATGTCGAAGTGTACGATGACCTTGCGGCGGCGGCATCCGCTCTGATCGCGCGGCACGGCGCGGATTGATCCCGTGCTGTTTTTGCGCTCGCTGCTCTTCGCTCTTGGCATGTGGTTGTCGACGGTGGTTTTTGCGCCACTTGCCGTACTCACCTTTCCATTTCCATTCACCATCCGGTATGCCTTCATTACACGGTGGGCCCGATTCAATCTTTGGTGGTTACGGCTCACCTGCCAGCTCGATTACCAGGTGCACGGCCAGGAGAATATCCCCGCCGGAAACGCCATTGTCTTTTGCAAACACCAATCGGCCTGGGAGACCCTGGCCCTGCAGAAAATTTTTCCTCCGCAGGTCTGGTTGCTGAAACGGGAACTCCTGTGGGTCCCGTTCTTCGGCTGGGGGCTCGCGATGCTCGAGCCGATCGCGATTGACCGGGGTGCCGGGCGCAAGGCGGTGGAGCAATTGGTCAAGCAGGGCAAGGAACGACTGAACGACGGTCGCTGGGTCGTGATTTTCCCAGAGGGTACCCGCGTTTCCCCGCGACAGACCGGTCGTTATGGAATCGGTGGAGCCGTGCTCGCGGCGAAGAGCGGATATCCGGTCGTCCCGGTTGCGCACAATGCCGGCGAATTCTGGCCGCGGCGCGGTTTCATCAAGCGGCCCGGTAGGATCTCGGTGGTTGTGGGTCCCGCGATCGAATCCCGCGGGAAGACCGCTGAAATGATCAAGGAAGAGGCGAAAGAATGGATCGAGCGTAATACCCGGAAGCTGGAGTCGAGCGTCGGTTCAGGCGCTTCGGTCGCTTAATATCGCCTCGCTCAATCGGATGAAGTCCGCCAGTTGCAGCTGTTCGGCCCGCAGATTGGGATCGACGTCAGCCGCCGTGAAAGACGCGTTCGTCGCCAGTCCTTTGAGCGCATTGCGCAGGGTCTTGCGCCGATAGGCGAACGCGGTGGCGACCAGGCGTGAGAAGGCGAGGTAATCCCCGGCCACGATGTCCGGCCTCGCATGAGGCGTCAGCCTGACGAAGCTGGAGTCGATCTTGGGCTGGGGGTCGAATGCTCCAGGTCCGATGGTAAAGAGCCGCTGGACCTGGCAATGATACTGCACCATCACGCTGAGCCGGCCGTATTCCCGGCCGCCTGGTTCAGCCGCCATGCGATCGACGACTTCCTTCTGCAGCATGAGATGCATGTCTTTGATGCACTCCAGTTGATCAATGAGGTGGAACAGCAGCGGCGTGGATATGTTGTAGGGCAGATTGCCGACCACGCGCAGTTTACGGCCGTCGCCAGCCAGGGCGCGGACATCCATCTCGAGCGCATCGGCGTTGTGGATTCGGAAGACGGCATCGGCCGGGGCGTCGATCTGCTCCAGATTCGCGATCAGGTCACGATCGAGCTCGATTACGTCGAGATCGATGCCACGAGCCAGGAGCGGCACGGTGATGGCGCCCAGGCCGGGTCCGATTTCGACCAGATGATCGCCGGGTCGCGGGTCAATCACCCGGACGATCCGTGCGATCACATCATGGTCGCGCAGGAAATTCTGTCCGAAGCGCTTGCGCGGACGGTGCATTACCTTAACCTGCGGGCGCCGACCGGGCATTGCGCGCCATTTCGACGGCGGCAGATATCGCGGCATCCAGGCTGCCGGCGTCGGCGCGGCCTGTGCCGGCCAGTTCGAGCGCCGTGCCATGGTCCACCGAAGTGCGGATGATCGGCAGACCCAGGGTGACGTTGATCGCCTTGCCGAAGCCCATGTGTTTGAGTACGGGGAGTCCCTGGTCGTGGTACATGGCGACGACCGCATCGATCTCTGGGAGGTCGGCGGGGAGAAAGGCGGTGTCGGCCGGTTTCGGGCCGATGATGTGCATGCCCTCGTTTCTCAGGGCCGCGATGACGGGGTTTATGGTCTCGATTTCTTCCCTGCCCAGATTTCCGTCCTCTCCCGCGTGCGGATTCAGTCCGCAGACGAGGAGGCGCGGGGTATCGATGCGAAAATACCTGCGCAGGCCATCCCGGGTGATGCGTAATGTCGCCATGACCCGCTCGCGCGTGATTGCGCTGAATATGTCCTTGAGTGCGAGGTGAGTGGTGACCAGTGCGACGCGCAGGCCTGGGGTCGCCAGCATCATTACCACATCCTTCGTCCCGGTGATCTCGGCGAGGAATTCCGTGTGGCCGGTGAAGGGGATTCCGGCGCTGTTGATTGCGGCCTTATTGACCGGACCGGTGACCATGGCCGAAAACTCGCCCAGCGCGCATCCGTGGACCGCCCGTCTCAGGGTCTCCAGTATGTAGGCGGCATTTGCCGGGTCGGGCTGGCCGCAGACTTTGCTGCGCGCGCAGCGCAAGGGGAGTATTTCCAGCGTACCGGCCGTCATGGCGGGCGCAGCGGCGCCGGGCTGGTATTCTTTCAGAGTGAGGTCCAGTCCGAGCCGGCGCGCGCGCGCGCGCATGAGATCCGGGTCGGCGATGACGACAATCGGGATAGGCAGGCCTCGCTGGCAAGCCTGAAGGCAGATATCGGGGCCTATACCCGCCGGTTCTCCCGGCGTCAGGGCTATGCGGGGTGTTTCACTGTTCACGGTGCCGGGCGTGAATTACTTTGGAATCTATAAGCGGTATTCGACATAAGCTTCGTCACGCAGACGTCGCAGCCATTCATCGGTGCCTTCTTCGATCCTGCGCTGGTAGATCGCGTCCCGTGCCTTATCACGGGTGAATTCTTCCGTATCGTCGTATTCGCGCCGCTCCTGTACCTGGATCAGGTGCCAGCCGAAGCGTGTCTTGACCGGATCGCTGATCTCACCCGGGGAAAGCTTGTCCATCGCGGCCTCGAAGTCTGGAATCATCTGGCCCGGCTCGACCCAGCCGAGATCGCCACCGCTGGAGGCGGTGGCCTTGTCCTCGGAGATGTTCCGGGCTACAGCGGCGAAGTCTTCGCCGGCGACAATGCGCTGTCTTGCATCGGTGAGAATTTCCTTGGCCTTCTCGTCGGTCGTCAATGCGCTCAATCGCACCAGGATGTGGCGCGCCCGGGTCTGGGTGACGATATGCTGCTGGCCGGTGCGATGGTCGAACAGCTTGATGATGTGGAAGCCGCTGGGGCTGCGCGTCAGGTTGCTGATCTCGCCAGGTTTCATGCTGGGGACCAATTCGGCGAACAGGGTGGGGAGCTCGCCCGCTTTGCGCCATCCCAGGTCCCCCCCGTTTAAAGCCTGCTGTCCATCGGACGAGGAGATGGCAATCTGGTGAAAGTCAGCGCCCGATTTCAGCTGGTTCATAATCTCCTCTGCGCGGGACTGGGCGAGCTGTATCTGCTCCGGGGTGGCCGCTTCCGGCAGGGCGACCAGTATGTGGCCGATATGGTATTCGTCGGACCCGTTTCCCTGGCGACGCTGGGTAGCGAGGAAGCTATCGACCTCCTGTTCGGTGATGTTGATGCGGGAGTCTACGTATTGCTGCCTCAGGCGCCGCAGGGTGATCTCCTTGCGAATGTCTTCGCGGAATTTCACAAAATCGAACCCGTCGTTCTGCAAGGCGTTGCGGAATTCTTCCAGCGTCATGTTGTTTTGCGAGGCTATACCGCTGATTGCCTGATTGAGGGTTTCGTCGTCGATGCGAATACCGTTGCTTTCTGCGAGCTGGAGTTGAATCTGTTCCAGAACGGCGCGTTCAAGTATCTGCTTTTGCAACGTCGCTCCGGAGGGCATTTGCATCCCCTGCCGGCGTAATTGGAGTTTTACAGTCTCTATCCTGTCGTTGAGTTCGCTTTCCGTGATGACGTCGTTGTCTACGATAGCGACAATCCGATCAATGGCCTGGGGGGTGTGGTTCTCGTCGGCGCTCCAGCAAAATGCGGGGAGCAACGCCAGTAACAGCATGGAAAACAACGGGATCCGATATGTCTTCAGGACAGAATCGGGAGGTCTGGTGCCTGGCAATATTCTATTTTTCATATCCTAGGATGCCCTGTTCCAATACGCTTTCGAGGCTGTTGCCAATGCTGGTCAACCCCTTCAGCTCAAATTGAATATAAAGGTTCTTCCTGGTTTCACCCAGGTCGTCATTGACGTAGCGGCGGTTGACAATTTGGGTGCGCCAGCAGCAGCTTTGATATTCCAGTCCGGCCAAAGTTTCCAGAGCCCGGTGATCCAGCAGGGAATAATTGTAGCGGCCTATGATATTCCAGCGCCTGCCCACAGGCCAGAGTAAAGAAATGTCGGACTGCCTTATGGTCGGGTCCCGGTAGCGATAGGCAATATTGAAAATACTGCGTGAGTCTGGCGTGTATTGCAGCTGGATGCTTCCCTTGTCGATTTCGTGAGATTCCTCGTCCCAGCGCACGTCGAGTCTGGTGTCGAGGTTCGGTAAGAGTGATGCGACCGATTCCGCCACGAGATCCGATGTTTTGTTCTCTTCTGGTTGATTGTTCAGGCTGACCTCGCGATCCTCGAAATACAGGATGTGGCCTATGCTGGCGCGCAACCGTTCCTTGCCCGTTTCCTTCTCGAAGAAGCGCGTGGTCAGGGCCAGGGTCAGTTGGTCGGCATCTCCGATCCGGTCGCTGCCGGTGAATCTGTTGTCACGAAACAGTTGGCTGTAGCTGAAATCAGGCAGGGCGGTGTCGAACAGCGGGATATCCGCCTGGTCACGAAACGGACTGTAAAGGTAGAACAGTCTGGGTTCGAGCGTATGTATCATCGGCGTTATGCCCCAGCGGGTGTCTCTTTCGAGAAAGATTCCACTGTCCATAGTGAATGAAGGAACAGTCCGGCTGATATGGGTTTCGCCCGATATGCTGTCCTCGTTAAGGGAATATTGCGTATGCCGCAAACTGATCGCCGGTGTGACAAACGTGGCAGGTGATCGGAGCGGGTAATCGATGCTTGGCATCAGGTCGATCCTGCTGCCTGAAATCCGGGTGTCATGTCTGAAATCAACATATTCGCCGGAAAAGTTGTAATTGAGTGTGCCGTCCTCATCCGGTCGCGTGGTTCCGAGAAAAATCTGAGGCAGGCGCTGATATGGCCGGCTATTCTCGGAGATGGTGTCGTCTATTGTTTGGTAGTTTTCCAGTCGAAGGCTGGAGGTCCAGATGTCGCTCTGATAGTCGAGGCTTGCTATCTGACGCAGATGAGTAATGCTGGACAGACTCAGGCTGTTGCCAAGATCACGAAAATATCCAGTGTCCGATACGTGGGCGAAGCTGACGCTCGAGCTGAGTTGGCTAGTGTAGCGCGATCTATCCTGAAAGTTGACGAGATTGCGATTCCTGTTGGCGATGTTGTCGTCGGGGAGATACTCCAGGCCGAGCTGGCCGCGACCGATCGTGTTCAAATAACGCGCCTCGCTTTTTATCATGGTCCCGCGTTTGGATATGAACCGCGGTTCCAGCGTGGCATCGAATTGCGGCGCGATATTTATGTAAAATGGCAGGCTGACTTCCGTTCCATTATCATCCGAATGGGCGTAGCTGGGCGGGAGGAATCCGGTTTTTCTCCGCTCGTCGATTGGAAAGCTGAGATAAGGAAAATAGAAAAACGGAACACGCATGAATGAAAGGCGGATGTTTTTCGCGGTCCCTATGCCGTCTTCCTGGTTCAGGCGCAACGTGCTGGATCTGAGCAGCCAGGCATCATCTCCGATGTCACAAGTCGTGTATGTGACCCCGTGTAGAACAGTGATATTTCTGCTCTCTATCGTTGCCGATGTTGCAGTGCCACGGGCATGTCTTGAAGAAAGATCATAGCTGGCTTCATTGATGATTCCCGTGTTTCTGTCGAGGGATACTTCCGCCTCTGCGCCTCTGATGGCCAGATCTTGCCTGAAGTATTGGATATTTCCGTCCGCGTGCAGTTGGTCCGCACTCCTGTGATAAATTGCCGAATCGGCACGCAGATACTGGTCGGCCTGTCTGGCATGAATGTCCCCGTGCAGAATCACGGTGTCGCGGTCCGGCGTCTCGGCTTCGTCGGCGGTGATGACGGTGGCGTCATCATCCCGTGCGTCGGGGACATCGGATGGTAATGCGATATCGCTGCGTGGCCTGCAGAGTGACCACTGATCTTCATCTGCAGCCGCGTCGCATAATGCCGGGATCAGCGTTACAAGAAGCAGGAGGCAAATCCGGGTGGAAAACGTTTTGCGCGCATGGGGCGATGAGCGCATGAGCTCTTTGGTACACCGGGCTCGATACATGATTAAGGTTGTGGTCGTAGCATTGCTCTGAGCTGGATAAGAAGTTGAATCCGGCGCCTGGAGATATTGTTAACTTATTGTCTGCCTGAAATTTATTATTGATTCGGCAGTTATTTTTTATGATTTGGTGTGGGGTGTCAAACTGTCATGCGTCGAATACGGGGATGTGCCGTGCAAGGGTCCGCGATTTCCCGTGCGGCTTTGTGACAGGGATCTCATGCAAGTCGCGACCCGGATCAAAAATCACAGAATGATTTTGGATTTCACGCGCTCTTTAACCGATACTCTCCTATAGAATTTTGTGTGCCAACGTTGATGCGATACAGGCTAGAGGGCTCAATGCCGGAAGAATTTTCGAATCAGGAATGCCTGGAGGAAGGGGCGATATGAGCATGCCTACCGCACGAGTGAGGCCAGCGGATAGCACGCAATCCGTGCCATCCAATTCCGTTCCAGCGAGAGATAACGAGCCGTTGTTGGACATTCGGGCTCGTATCAGGCGGTTGGAAAAGCTGCCGCCGATGCCGGAGATGACGCAGAAGATTCTGCGTCTGAGCGCGAAGCCCGATGCCGACGTCAAGGAGCTGGTGGAGGTCGTCGAGCTGGACCCCAGTCTTGCGTCCCAAGTGATGCGTTATGCCAGTTCCCCGTTTTTCAGTTATCAGGGAAAGGTTGATTCGGTACATACTGCTATAACCCGGGTGCTTGGGTTTAATACGGTTATGAATCTCGCTTTGGGCGCGACCGCGGCGCGGCCGTTCAAGGTAGCCCGAAATGTGCCGCTCGGACTCGATGCCTTCTGGCGCCATGCAGTGTACAGCGCGGCCTTGGTGCAGGCCCTGAGCAGTGCGGTGCCGAAGGAGATGCGCCCCCCGGCAGGCATGGCGTATCTTGCCGGGCTTTTGCACAATTTCGGACATTTGCTGCTGGGCCACCTTTTTAAACAGGAATTTCTGATTCTTAATAAATTCATCAGTAAATATCCAGACAAGCCCGTCGAACTGATCGAGCAGCGGGTGTTGGGCACGGATCACGGTATGATCGGGGCCTGGCTGATGGAGGCGTGGCAGTTGCCTGAAGAGATCGTGATTGCGGTTCGCGAACATCACAACGAGAATTACCTGGAGATCCATGCTGTCTATCCCCAGTTGGTCTTCCTCGCGGACAGGTTGCTGAAGGGATACGGCATCGGCGATGCCGTGGACACCCAGGTGCCACCGGCATTGCTTGATGTTCTTGGAATAGGCGAGTATCAGGCTATGACGATAACGGCGAAAATTATGGAAGGAGGCGAGGGGCTCGATCACATGGCCTCGGGCTTTGCCTCATAAAGCCCTGGTTCTTTCGTTAAGGGTCGGGCCGGGACCGGTTACAGACATGGTCCCGGCCCTTCGCATTTCAGGCGTTAGAAGCGCATACCTCCGCGTAGTCCTGGTATCCGGGGAAGACGGCGCCCTCACTGCAATACCGGCATTTGGGGTTCTTCTTGACCTTGAGCTCTGTAAACCGGCCCGACAGGGCATCGTAATGCAACATGCGGCCGACCAGCGGGTCGCCGAGGTCGAGTAGTATTTTGATCGCCTCGATTGCCTGGAGCAGACCGAAGATACCCGGCATGACTCCGAGTACGCCCGCCTCTGCGCATGACGGAGCGAATTCCGGCGGCGGTGGTTCGGGGAACATGCACCGATAACAATTGCCGTGCTGTTTATCGTACGCGGGCCAGAAAACGGTAATTTGCCCTTCAAATCGATAGACTGCCGCATGGACATTTGGCTTGCCCAGCTTGACGCATGCGTCATTGATCAGGAAGCGGGTGGCCAGGTTATCGGTCCCGTCAACGACCACATCGTATCCGGACAGGATTTCCTCCACGTTGCTGCTGTCGAGATGGGTCCGGTAGCCGATGACTTCGATCCCGGGGTTCAGTGCCTCAAGCGCAACGCGGGCTGATTCGACCTTTGGCATGCCGACGCGGGCATCGGTGTGCAGGATTTGCCTTTGCAGGTTGCTGCGGTCGACGACATCGTGGTCGACCAGGCCGATAGTGCCGACGCCGGCCGCAGCAAGATAGTACGCCGCGGGCGAGCCGAGCCCTCCCGCGCCAATCAGCAATACTTTGCTATCGAGCAGTTTGAGCTGACCGGCTTCGCCGACATCAGGCATCAGTAAATGGCGCGAATAGCGCTCGCGCGCCTCGGTGTCCAGAATGCGTGGGATTTCGAATGGCTGCCCCAGATTTTTCCAGCGGCTGAAGCCGCCTCCGACGGAACGGACATCCTTGTAGCCAAGGCGCTTAAGGGACTCTGCCGCGAACAGGGAGCGAACCCCGCCCGCGCACATGACGAGCATGGTCCGATCCAGATCGGGGATCATATCCTCGATTCTCAATTCCAGAAAACCCCGCCCGAGACGGTAGGCGCCGACCGGGCTACCTTGGGCCACTTCCTCCGTATCACGCACGTCTACGAGGGCGGCGCCGTTTCGGCTAAGAGTAAGGGCTTCTTCGGGGGATACTTCCGGGATAGCGTCGCGAAGTTCTGCAAGTCTTCGATCTTTGGCCTTCATCTAAACCTCCAGCCCGTGATTGATGGGATCGAACCGGGAATGCAATGCAATACGATACGTATGGACCCGTATGTGACGGTTCTAAGTCGGGTTTATGCCTGATGCAGCGTCAAAATTATAACTCAAACGGATCAGGTTCGCATCAGGACACCGGGTTCCCCGATAGCAGGGTATCGACCTTTCGGTTATGAGAGTTAACTGGATTACTGCATTTCAGCCCGGATTAGCGGGGCTACAGCGGGTGTACAGCTTTCGCACAGAGGGTCCCTGGTGAATCGGGATTGCCGACATTCCAGGGTGGCGGCGTTAATTTGTAACAGCCGACCCTGAAGCGTGAGTCCTGTTCCGACCAGAAGTTTCAATGCTTCGGCGGCCATGATGCTGCCGATAATACCTGTCAGTGGGGCAAATACCCCGATTTCACTGCATGAATCCATGCCATCTCGGGCTGTCCGATGCGGGTAGAGGCAATTCAGGCAAGGCCCCTCTTCGTGATCGTTCCTGAAGGTCGTTGCCTGGCCATCGAAGCGGGTGGCGGCTCCCCACACAAGGGGGGTCCGCGTATCAACGCAGGCGCGGTTGATAGCGTAACGGGTAGTGAAATTGTCACTGGCATCGATGACCACATCGACGCGGTCGGCATACTGCGCGAGTTCGGCAGCGGTTAATCGGCGTTCGATTGTATGGATGTCGATGCCAGGATTGATTGCATGCAGGTGTTCGCGCGCGGATTCCGTTTTCTGCCGGTTCTGATCGAGCGTGGTATGAACGATTTGCCTCTGTAGATTGCCGAGATCAACGGTGTCATGATCGTTGATGATGATCTCACCGATCCCGCTGGCGGCAAGGTACAACGCAGTCGGCGAGCCCAAACCCCCGAGTCCGACAAGCAACACCTTGGAAGCGATCAGTTTTTCCTGCCCGGAGAGATCAATCTCCGGTAGCAGGATATGTCGACTGTAGCGTTCTAATTGCTTGTCGTCCACGCACGGGTTCGCCGCGGCAGGTCAATCGTATCAGGCGAATGTGTAAGCATAACAACAAGACTGCGGAGTGCGCCCGTCGTCAGCCCAGCCGCCCAGCAGATATATGGAGTTATTGATGACGCCTATCCCGGTGGCTGCGAGTGGCTGGGGTATCGGCGGCATCATCCGCCATTCATTTTGCGAGAAATCGTAACAGGCGCAGTGATCGCTGATTCCGTCACCGCTATATCCACCGAAAATGAAGAGGTGATCGGCGACCTGGCATGCGGATGCTCCCGCCGCAGTCCATGGCAGGGTCATTTCCTCGCGCGACCATTTGCCGGTGGAGGGATCGTAGGTCTCGATGTGATCAAAATTGTTGAAACCCTGCGGCGTGAAGGCGACCCCCCCCATCGTCATGATACGGTCATTTACAACGACAGCATCAAGGGCAAATCTTGGGGTGGGCAGTGAGGCAATCTGCTCCCATTTGCCGGTACGCAGATCCAGCCGTTCGCAGAAATCAAAGCCAGGATCGGTTTTGGGTCCCGATAGGGTGGCGTCCGGGTGGTGACCCCCAAGTATATAAATGTGGTTGTCGAGCAGGGCTCCCGCCGGATAATCATGCGGCATGATCATGTCCGGGCCCAACTCCCACGCATTGGTGTCAGGATGATAAATCTCAGTTGTTCTGAGGAATCGGAAGGTTCCATTTTCCTGTTTGAAGCCGCCACCGATGATATAGATGGCATCACCTACCGTAGTGGCAATCGCGCCGGAGCGCAGGCTGGGCATGTCGGCGCCTCTTTCCCAAGTGTTTGTCTTGGGATCAAAGATGATGACGGAGTTCTGGCTTTTGAAGTTCGGTCCACCGCCTCCAAATCCATAGATCTTGTCACCATAGCTGGCCGTGGGGCAGTGTGAGCGGGCGGTCGGGAGAGACGGTTTGGCTTCCCATTTGCCTTGGTGATATGCAACTGATTTTTTCATGTGGGGTTCTCGTCGAGGGATGGAGGCGACTTCAATTCCGGAGTGTTAAGAATTACAGGTCGTCTCGGATGAATGTGACGGTTTAAGTTCTTTTAGATGGTCATACAAAAGATCTCGTGCGTTGGTCCGATAATACTAACTCAAGCCAGAAAAACCAAAACCGCAGTTATTCCTATTTTTTAGATTATTTGTATGAATTTGTTGCGATATGGAAGGTTAATGCCGGGGTTTAATGTATGCCAAAACCGGGCGCACGGTTCTGACCCAGAATTTCGTATTATGTAAATTTATGTTATTCTTTTACAAGTCTTACAGGTCTGTCGAAGCAGGCGCGCACAGCGGGTGTAACCGCGTTAATTGTACCTGATTCGAGGATCTCGCTATGCAAGGGCATGCAACATGGGGCGCATATTGGCCGTCAGTGCTTCGACCTGCCCCACTCACCTCGTCAAGGATGGCTCTGTTGTCTGTTGTAACAGACACGGTATTCAACGTTTTTCGAACTACTCAGGGACGGATTTTAGAATAACGCTTGCGGATGCCATCCAGGAGTATGCGACCAGTGCTCCTGATTTCAGTGCTTTAAGGTGAATGACAGACGATAAAACTGTTTGGATACTCCAAAATAAGCAAAAGCCGTCGAGGAGATATAGGTATGCTCAACAACTCTCTGAACCAGAAAAAGTCGTATGGGGCATTCGCCGGTGAGCCTGCATCGTTACCACAAGAAAATCCGCCTCTGAATCCGCTTCCTCCTCTCCAAGATCGCCATGGCCGCACATTCGACTATGTGCGTATCGCTGTCATCGAGCAATGCAATCTGCGCTGCACTTACTGCATGCCGGAAGAGGGCGTGAAGTTTAAAGAAAAGGATATGGTGCTTCGCACGGATGAGATTCTGCGCGTTGTCGAGGTGTTGGCGCGCATGGGTGTCAGGAAGATCCGCTACACCGGTGGTGAACCCACTGTCCGTCCGGATATCGTGGATATCGTGGCGCGCACAGTCAAAACCCCGGGTGTCAAGGCGGTACATTTGACGACGAATGGGCTCTTGTTCCCCAAGTATGCGAAAGATCTGCGTAATGCTGGTTTGACGGGGGTCAATATCAGTCTCGATTCCCTGCAGGCCGATAAGTTTGAATCAATCACGCGGCGTTCCGGTCTTGAGAAAGTGCTGGAGAGTATCGATCTTGCCGTTGAACTGGGCTTTCCGAGAGTCAAGGTCAACGTTGTGCTGATGCGTGGTTTCAATGAGGATGAACTTATCCCCTTCTGCGAACTGACCAAAGATCGTCCGATCACGGTGCGCTTTATCGAATTCATGCCCTTCGATGCCCATCAGATTTGGGAGTCGGGCGAGCATTTTGCCAGCGCTGCTGATCTATGCGGACAGATCGAAACCTACTACAAGGGGAACGGGCTTCAGCCTTCGAGCGGCACCAGAACAGAGCATCATGTATACCAGGTCCCTGGGTATGCGGGAAAAATCGCGGTCATCCCGGCATTTACCCGCAGCCTTTGCGGCAACTGTTCACGTATTCGTGTCACCGCGGACGGAAGCATCATGAATTGCCTCTATTCGGAAGAGCCGTATCTATTGAAAGACCTGATCCGCAATGGCGCCTCCGATGATGATGTGGTAGCGCTGTTCCGCAAGGCGTTCGACGAGAAGCATAAAGACGGGTTCGAAGCGAAAAAGGCGGCAAGTGTTGCGGCAAAGATCAACGTTTCGGATATTTCGCGTTCACGGGCCAGCATGACACAAATTGGCGGCTAGTTTTCTGGTCGGCAGAACACACTGTAGCGTAGACATCGAAAACGAGGGAAGAAAGACAGCCATGAGCTATAACGATCTGACACACTTTAACGCCAGCGGCGAGGCCCACATGGTCGATGTGGGAAACAAGAACGTCACAGTCAGGGAGGGTGTTGCCGAAGGTCGTATCTACATGCAGCCAGAGACCCTGAAGAAGATCATGGAAGGGTCCCACAAGAAGGGAGACGTACTGGGTATCGCACGCGTCGCAGGCATCATGGGGGCAAAGAAGACGCCCGATCTTATCCCCCTCTGCCACCCCATCCTGATCACGGCGGTAGATGTCGAACTTGTGCCGGAACCCGAGAAGAACGCGGTGTATTGCAAGGCTGTTGTCCGTTGTGGCGGGCAAACTGGTGTCGAGATGGAGACTTTGACTGCGGTTCAGGTCGCCCTTCTGACCATCTATGACATGTGCAAAGCGGTGGATCGTGGAATGGTGATTTCAGAGGTTGGGCTGCTGGAGAAATCCGGTGGCAAATCGGGCCATTGGCGTCGTTCGGCCAATGCCTGACAGACGGCTTCCTGTTACTCAAATCGATTTATGAATTAGGGGTATCGATATGGATCTGAAGGTACGGTATTTTGCGAGCCTGCGTGACCGCATGGGACGCTCGGAAGACAAGGTCAGCATTGATCAGGGCAAGGTAACGGTGGCGGATCTGTGGAAAAAGGTTTCGAATACCCCTTTGCCGGAAACTATTCTGGTCGCTGTGAACATGGAATACACAGATGCGGCTCATGAACTCAAGAGTGGTGATGAAGTCGCGTTTTTCCCACCGGTTACGGGAGGATGATGTATGAAGGTTTTTATAACCAAAGACGTCTTGGATCCGTACAAAGAGATCTCTGATTATGAAGCAACCGCCTTGCCTCCCGGTAAACACGGCGGTGTAGTTTCCTTTGTCGGCACGATGCGCGATTTCAACGACGGGCAGGATGTCCGGGCGATGAATCTCGACTACTACCCGGGAATGACCGAGCACCATATCGAGCGGGTTTGTCAGGAAGCGATGCACGAGTGGGATGTGATGGACTGTCTGGTTGTGCACCGAGTTGGTGAAATGGTACCCACTGACCCGATTGTCCTGGTGGCGGTCTGGTCCGCGCACCGCAAGGATTCGTTCGATGCCTGCCGTTATATCATCAATTATCTGAAAGAGAGCGCCCCGTTCTGGAAGTGTGAAGTTACCACTGAAGGAAAGAAGCACTGGGTCGAGAAAAACTCGGATGACCCCGGAGTCGCCAAGCGGGTGGTACGTAAATCAGCGTAAGCTTACGCTGATATTTTTATCTTGTGACTTCGCCCCCTTATAGCGGGCGAAGTCTCTTCCTTCCTCAATTTTTCCTTGGTTCTCGGAAGTGCATAACCAAATACAGCTTGACTGGTGATTTATAGCGGTTAAAATATTAAATGTTATCCGTAAATAATACGGATTACTTCATATCCTCAGGCTTTATCAATAAAACCATAGAGTTGGGCCGTTGTTAAATATACCATCACGGACCAAGATCCACGCGCTGCAGATCCAGTAATCAAAAATCCTTCTATTCAGGAGCACACTCTAATGAGAGATAAAAAAATGAAATTGAGCCTTTTCATGGGCGGTTTGGTGGCTATAGGGGTTGTCGGTACGGCCTCTGCTCACTTTCAAATGATCATTCCGTCGGACGACATGGTTCGCCAGGATGAAAATCGCAACCTGGATATCGACGTGATGTTCTGGCATCCCTTTGAAGGTCATGGGATGGACATGGTCAAGCCCGCCCAGTTCGGTGTGCTTGTCGGCGGCGAGAAAAAAAATCTGCTGGATAGCCTGAAGGCAACCAAATACAAAGGACTGGACGGCGAGTCGCATGACGGATTCAAGGCGTCCTACGCACTGAAGTCCCCCGGCGACCATACTTTCTATATCGAGCCAAAGCCTTACTGGGAGCCGGCCGAGGAGTCATTCATCATTCACTACACCAAGGTCGTGGTAAATGCCTTCGGATTAGAGGAAGGCTGGGGTGATGAGGTCGGGCTCAAGACCGAGATATCCCCCCTGACACGTCCATACGGCATCTACGCCGGTAACGTATTCCAGGGCGTCGTCAAGGTCAACGGGAAGCCGGTTCCCTTCACCGAGGTAGAGGTCGAGTACTACAATAAGGATGGCAAGCTCAAGGTGGAGGCCGATCCCATGATTACCCAGGTGGTCAAGGCAGATGCCAACGGTGTGTTCACCTATGCGATGCCTCGGGCCGGCTGGTGGGGCTTTGCTGCGCTGAACGAAGATGAGAATACCATGAAGCATGACGGCAAGGACTATCCGATCGAGATCGGTGCCGTGCTGTGGGTTCGCGCCCATGACATGAAGTAGGTTTTATGTAATAATTCTCACATGTCGTATGAGGTTCTCATGTCTACTTTCACCGATCCGATGAAAGGAGCAGGAGTCGATGACGCGCCCCGGCAACTGGGCGCGTCCTTCAGTTCATTTGATCTCCGCTTCCTGTTGGTGCTTTCCGGGATTTTTATCCTCAGTCTGGCCTCCAGTCATGCCTATGCGCACAAGGTGAACATGTTTGCCTATGTCGAGGGCAACAAGGTCATGATGGAAGGGTATTTTGCTGATGGCAACAAGCCGATGAACTGCGATGTCATCGTTACCGATCCCGACAAGAACGTTCTAGTCAAGGGTTTGACGGACCATAATGGGAAGTTTTCTTTCGATATCCCAAAGATCACGGATCTCCGTATCGTTCTCAATGCCGGGATGGGGCATCGCGCGGAATTCCTCATTTCGCGCGATGAGCTGAGCGGGGTCAGCCCGACTGTTGTTTCGGAGGCGGATTCGAAGACATCGGAGGGTCACAACGAGGCACCCGTTATAGGTGAAGCGGCGACGGAGGAGGCTGCCCCGTCACCACCCGGATCCGTGAGCGCCAGCGAGGCGGTGGTTCGCAAGGCGGTTGCGGAGGCCAATCTGCCCCTGATGCGAGCGATCGAAGAGCTGAAGGAGCGCGCGGGATTCGCGAACATCGTTGGTGGCATAGGCTTTATCTTCGGCATTGTTGGGATATTGTTCTACGTCAAGGCCCGGAAGATGCTGGACGGGACTGGCTCCCGGTCTTCGTCTTCAACTGCAGCGAAGTAAATTTTTCCTCCGTTTCACACTGGAGTTGCCGATAGACTCAGAATCCAACCTTCACCACGGCACTGGCAGGATCCTATGCATATTTCAGAAGGTGTATTGAGCGCCCCGGTATTGATCACCGGATTTGTCGGTACCGCTGTGCTTGCCGCAGCTACCATGCGCAAGATGGACCTGGAGGAAATTCCCAAGATCTCCGTGATTACCTCAGTGTTCTTCGTTTCGTCCCTGATCCATGTACCCATCGGGGTAACCAGCGTGCATTTGATCCTGAACGGGTTGGTGGGCGTGATCTTGGGCTGGCGGGCCTTTCCCGCAGTCTTGGTCGGTCTGGTGTTACAGGCCATCCTGTTCGGTCATGGCGGAGTTACCGTCATCGGCGTGAACAGCCTGATGATGGGTGGAGGAGCGTTGGTTGCCTATATCGTATGGCAACAACGTTATCGCTTTTCATTCAAGCGCAGGGAATTCATCTTCGGGGCGCTGGCGGGAGCCACTGCAGTTGGAGTTTCCGGCATTATTCTTGCGCTGGCGCTGGCGACCACCGGCGAGGCTTTCCACGCGGTGGCGGGTGCGGTGCTGTTAGCGCATATTCCGATCATGATTATTGAGGCGGGTGTCGTGGGTGCCTGTGCCGAGTTCTTGAGTCGTGTCAAACCCGATATCCTGGCCGGTCAACGGTTAGCTCAGAGCGCTTCGGCTGGTCCGGATGCGGCGACCTGAAGAATCCGCGCTTCCATATCCTGACTTTTCTCCGGGGATCATATGGCCTTAGATATAGATCGATACTCAAGTATTGATTCATCGATCAGTCGTTGGGACCCCCGCTTCAAGGTTTTTTCCCTGGGGGTACTGATAATTTCCATCGCGCTACTAAAAACCATACCCATGGCCTTTGTCGCGCTGATCATCGCTGCGATTGTCATCGGGATGAGCGCCTTGCCGCTGCATTTTATCTCGAATGGCTTATCGTTCATCCTGGTTTTCCTCGTCCCGTTCTTTTTTATCATGCCCTTTAGCTATCCGGGTGAGGCAGCATTCCACGTCTTGGGCCTTCCATTCGCATGGGAAGGCTTGAGATATGCGACGCTGATCTTCACGAAAGCCCTGGCGATCGTTCTCATTTCATTCTCCATCTTCGGGTCAAGCAGATTTGATGTCTCGATGATCGCGCTGCAAAAATTGAAATGCCCCAAGATCTTCGTTCAGATGCTGCTGTTCACGTACCGTTATACACATGTCTTTTTGGAAGAGATGCATCGCATGCATACCTCGATGCATTCCCGCGGTTTTGTCGC
This sequence comes from Gammaproteobacteria bacterium, assembly GCA_016716465.1. Lineage (NCBI taxonomy): Bacteria > Pseudomonadati > Pseudomonadota > Gammaproteobacteria > Gammaproteobacteria bacterium. The sequence continues at coordinate 122,959 of JADJWH010000004.1, read as the reverse complement.
GGGCGCTAATGCTCAGACATTGCGGATTTACGGGAATTTCATCGGGACCTTGCTGGTGCGCAGCTTTGAACGTACGGATCGGGTGTATAAGGCCATGTTATCCAAAGGCTATCAGGGTGAATTGCACTCCATGGTCAAGTTCCATTCCTCTTTCCCGGACGTTCTCAAGGGATTGATTGTGGTAGGATTGTCATTGGTCTTGCTGCTTTCGGATTATGGTGGGATCTTCAAGGTCGCTGAACGGGGCTGGTATTAGCATAACAAGCTCATCCATTTTTATTTTGTGAGGATAGGATGTCAGAACGCGTCCTGATTGAAGCCGATAATGTGCACTTTGCCTACCCGGATGGGCATAAAGTCCTGAAAGGGATTTCCTTTCGGATCAGAAAGGGCGAGAAGATCGCTTTGATTGGTCCGAATGGCGCGGGGAAGTCCACCCTGATGAGCCATCTGAACGGGGTGCAATTGGCCAGTTCGGGACGTATCGTCATCGACGGGCTAACGGTCAGCAAGGACAATCTGAAAGAAATCCGCCGCAAGATCGGGATTGTGTTTCAGGATCCCGATGACCAGCTCTTTTGTCCGACGGTATACGATGACGTCGCATTTGGCCCCTTGAATCTCGGCTTGCCGGAACACGAGATCGCCTTGCGTGTCCAGGAGGCATTGTCCGTGGTGGGCTTGGAAGGATTCGAGGAGCGTTCCTCGTTTCATCTCTCTTTCGGCGAGCGCAAACGACTGGCTCTGGCAACGGTATTATCCTATCAGCCCGAGATCCTCGTGTTTGATGAGCCGTCGACCAATATGGATCCGATGAATCGCAGAAATCTTATCAATTGGCTCAAGAACACGGATAAAACCCTGCTGTTGTGTACACATGATCTCGATATCGCCCTTGAAGTATGCAGCCGTTGCCTGTTGCTCACGGACGGCCGCATTGAAAGCGATGGCCTGACTCAGGAGATCCTCTATGATCGGGGCCTGCTCGAGAAGAACAAACTCGAGATGCCTCTCGCGCTTATGACCCATGAGCTTCTGCATGATATCCTGGCAGAACAAGAGATGGACGAGGAACACCGCAATATCATCGGGAAATTCCTCCATGCCCATCGTCATGTCCATGGATCCGATGCGCATATCCACGTGCATCTACATGCACATGAACACGGCCATGAACATTTGCATGAAAAAGTCGATGAGTCACATTTCCATGAGGTGGATGCGCATTCTCACGCGGACCCCCATGATCATATAGCTGTACCTCACTCCCATAGGGACGAGCATGAGCATCACACACATGATCATGGTCATCACCATCACCACGATCACGATCACGATCACCAACACGACCACGATCATGACCACCAGCATGGCCATTCCCATGGCCACGATCATAAGCGGTGAGTGAGGCTGGTGTTAGGGTAGTCGTGGCGTGTGGTTGATCGTCCGGGACCCGTGGACGCCGGTTCCCTGCCTGAGAAGCCCTCTCAGTGAATCGCCAGGGTTGGTTTGAAGCTCCGCAGTCTCAGGCTGTTGCTGATAACGAGCAGGCTGGAGAAGCTCATCGCCGCGGCAGCTAGCATGGGATTGAGCAGTTGGCCAGCGACCGGATATAAGGCCCCTGCCGCGACTGGAATCAAGGCTGCATTATAGGCGTATGCCCAGAACAGATTCAGGCGAATTGTGCGCAGAGTCCGGCGCGAGAGGGCTACGGCATTAGCGATTGCGCGCGGATCGCCACTCATCAGGATGGTTTCTCCCGTTTCAATAGCCACATCGGTTCCCGTCCCTATCGCGATGCCGATGTCCGCTTGGGCAAGTGCCGGCGCGTCATTGATTCCATCCCCGACGAACGCTACACGATGCCCATCGGATTGCAGCCGTCGTACTTCTTGCGCCTTGCGATCCGGGGGGACTTCCGCCAGGATGCGCTGAATTCCCACTTGTCTTCCAATGGCACTGGCGGCGAGTTGATTATCGCCAGTAATCATGGCGGTCTGTATACCCATGGCGTGAATAGCCTCGATGGCCTCAGGGCTGCCGGCTTTGAGCGGGTCCGCGACGGCAAAGACTCCGGAGAGTCGTCCGTCTATGGCGATGTACAGCGGTGTTTTCCCTTGTGCAGACCATTCGTCGGCCATTTGCGCGGAGTTGCAAGGGACGCCAATCAGTTCCATGTAGCGTTCAGCCCCGATTTGAACCAATTTGCCGGCTACGCCTGCCGCTATGCCGAATCCAGGTTGCGCGGTAAATGAATCGGGCTGCGGGAAGAGGATTCCGCGTTTCTTCGCTTCGGAAATGACGGCGTAGGCAAGCGGGTGTTCGCTATGGGATTCCGCCGCCGCGACAAGCATGAGCAGATTCTCCTCATCGGTGTCGATGGCGAGAATATCAGTCAATTCCGGTTGTCCCCTGGTTAGGGTTCCGGTCTTGTCCATGAGCATGACATCAATGCCGGCAAGGGTTTCCATCGCGGTTCCCTTGCGAAAAAGAATCCCGAGTTCCGCAGCCTTTCCGGTGCCGACCATGATCGCGGTAGGAGTAGCCAGGCCCATAGCACAGGGGCATGCGATAAGCAAAACGCTTATTGCGGAGACAAAGGCATAATTCAAGGAAGGCTGCGGTCCGATGGAGAGCCAGACAAGAAAAACCACGGCTGATATTGCTAGCACGGTCGGGACAAAGATTCCGGCTATTTTGTCAGCCAATTGCTGGATAGGTGGCTTGGACGACTGCGCCTGCTCAACCAGTTTAATGATGCGGGCGAGCGTGGTTTCCGCGCCGATACGGGTCGCCGTGAACGTGAAGGAGCCCGTCTTATTAATTGTGCCACCGACGACTTCGCTGCCGACATGTTTCTCGGCCGGTATCGGCTCGCCAGTGATCATCGATTCATCGACGTAGCTCCACCCGCTTTCTATCACCCCGTCGACGGGAATGCGTTCGCCTGGACGTATCAGGATTTGATCCCCTTTGATAACTGCGTCGATGGCAATTTCGACTTGCTGGCCATCGCGGAGTACCAGTGCCTTCTTGCTCTGAAGTTGCGCAAGTTTCCTGATTGCGTCTGATGCCTTGCCCTTGGCCTTGGTTTCCAGGAACCGGCCGAACAGTACGAGGGTTATGATCACTGCAGATGCCTCAAAGTACAGATGCCGGGTGCCAGAAGGAAATATATCCGGTGTCAACAACACCAGCGTGGAATAGATCCAGGCCGCGGATGAACCCAGCATGACCAGTGAGCTCATTCCGGGATTGATATGTTTCAGCTCCGCCCAACCCTGCCGGTAAAATCTTCGGCCGGCGAGGAACTGTACTGTCGTCGCCAGCATCAGTTGAATCCAGTTAATGATGCTGCCGCCAAGGTTATCCATATGTCGGGCCTCATCGAGGCCCGGGAATATCATGGGTCCCATGGCGATAAATGCCAGGGGAATGGTAAAGCTCGCTGCTGTGGTGACTTCCATTTTCAACGATCTCATCTCATCTTCAAGGAGATGATCGTTGATATCATTGCCGCCCGCCTTCGTCGTGTCCTTATCCTTGAGGTGGTAGCCAATGCCGAAAATCGACTTGCGCAGGCGCGCTTCATTAGTCATTTCGGGGAGAAAACTGACATTGACCTTGCCCGTCGCGAGATTGGCGCTGGCGGAGAGTACCCCGGGGATAGCGGTGAGTGTTGATTCGATACGCCTTACGCAGGAAGCGCAGCTCATGTCAGTGACCAGTAGCTCAGTCTCTGCGGTAACCGGAGTGTATCCAGCATCGGAGACTGCGTTGATAATATCTGCCAATTCAACGGGTGTGCCGGGAGTGATCAGAACCTTCTCTGTAGCCAGATTGACCGTGGCATCCACCACCCCCGGCTGCTTTTTCAGGACATTCTCGACCCGACGTACGCAAGAAGCGCACGTCATGCCCCTGACGCCGAGGGATATTTCTTGCCTACTGTCGGAATGATTCATAGCTTGCGATTGGTCAGCGGTATTTCAGGATTTCCATAAGTTCGTCAATGATCTCGTTGGCGTCCCCTCTGTTTTCCGCTGTTACCACATGATCATGCAGGTGGCTGCGTAGGACGATATCTCCGACCTTGACCACTGCGCCGTCAACCGCCCTGATCTGCTTGAGCACGTCGATACAATAGGCCGAATCGACCTCCAGCATGCGGATGATTCCTTCTACATGCCCTTTGATGGAGCGAAGCCGTGCAACCGCCTCTGCTCGAATCGCGGGATTCAACTGTAAGTTCTGGTGGCAGGTTGCTGTCATATGACCTCGGCTGAATAGCCTGCCTCGCGCACGGCGGAGATGATGGCCTGGGGTTTTGGGGAGCCTTCTATGACGGCGGTTCCATCCTCGATACGGACTTCTTTGACTCGCTGTACGCCGGGTACCGCGCGCAGAGCTTTTTCAACCGAACTGACGCAGTGATTGCAACTCATACCGGTAATTTTGATGATCATGGTCATTTCCTTTTATATCACCCCGGGTGGGGTGGGGTATAAATCATTTTCCCGATTTTCCTGGGATAGGACAAGACATTATATTTATCTTTTAATAATCATTTGGTTATATGCAGCTATCCCCTGGGGAGATGTCGAGATTAGGTATTCATGGAGGCGAGGTCTGTGCGCGCGCTTATTTTTATGGTCCTGAGAGTTCATACTATGTATGCCATTCTTGATTGAGATATTCTTACCTGATCAGTAACCTTTGTGCGGGAATCTCGTGCAGGCGTTTTTGCAAAGCCAAAACATCAACTTAATTAACTATTAGGAAGACCGATAATGGAACGCATCACGATGTCGCTCGATTCTGTACTGGCAGATTTGTTTGATAATTTCATTGCTGAACATGGTTATACCAACCGTTCAGAGGCGATGCGGGACCTGATCCGACAACAGCTCGAAAAGGAACAACTGGAAAAATCGGGGGACGGGTACTGTGTCGCGACCCTGAGCTATGTGTATAACCACCACGAATTGGAGCTTGCCAGCCGTATTACGCGAGTTCATCACAACCATCATGAGCTTACGCTTTCCAGCATGCATGTCCACCTGGATCATGACAATTGTCTGGAAATCACGATCATGCGCGGACCAGTCAGTGTCATCAGGAATACCGCAAACGCGATCATGGCGGAACGAGGCGTTCGGCACGGCAAATTGAACATGGTGCCGATCGATATCAGCGAGATCAGCCATTCTCATGGCGGGCAACCGCATGTCCACAGCCGACCTTTGACCTGAGACACGGATACGCGCATAGAAATTTTGTGTTTATGCGCCTTTATGGCGCAGAATTTGCGTAATCTTATCCGGTCTGGCAATGAGTGCCAGATTGCCATTTCCGTTATTAAACTGAAGGCACTGCTGGCGGTATGAGAGAAAAGGAAAAAACCACAACTGTCATATTCGTCCGTCACGGACAGGCGGACTTTCCGCATGACAGACTTTACTGTGATGAGCGTGAGGATCCGCCGCTAACCCCTGAGGGGTTGTCGCAGGCCCAGCGCGCCGCCGCCCTGCTCGAAGGGCAAACAGTCGATCTCATTTACAGCAGCCCGATGCTGCGAACTCGTGCGACGGCGGAACAGATAGCCGCTCGATGTGGTACCCAAGTGATTTTTGACCCGAAGCTCAAGGAGCGCCCGTTTGGAATCTGGGACGGACTGTTTTTTGACGAGATCGCCAGAGAGTATCCGGAACAGTTCCAGTCGTGGAAAAAGGATCCGGTGTCGTTTGTCCCTGAAGGCGGGGAGCCCATCCATGCGCATATGGAGCGCGTGAAAAGCGCTCTTCAGCAGATAATCGACGCTCACCGAGGACAGCGCATCGTAGTAGTGTCACATGTCGGCCCGATACGGATGTGCCTCACGGACGCCTTGCAGATGCCATTGACCTCCTACCGACGCCTGACGATCGATTATGCCTCCGTGACGAGGGTCGATTATGGGAGCAGGCAGAACAACCTCGTTTATATGAATATCTCAGGGAAGGTATGAAGTAGATTGTCGATGACTGTCGAGATCTGGTGGGGAGTCGGTTTTTGGGTTTTGAGTTGTTTTTCCGATTTCATGACCGATATATGCAGTAGTGGAGTGAGCTGCCGGCGTCCACAAATGGACATGGCGATGTGTGTGTGTTAGCATCAACTCATTGGTTTTATTATGTCTATTCAGACTTGAGGGGCTTTTTGAGCGATTTGTTCAAGGCCTCTCCGGAAATGCTGGATAGAGAGCTATTGAGCGCGTACGTACGTTGACAGGCCGCGGTGCTTGGAGGAATCAGAAGATGGTTAATCGTGCAGCTATGAATGTGGTGCCGAGGCTTTATCAAGCCGGCGGTGCGGTTTTGTTCATGCTGGGAGCAGGGTCAGTGCAAGCGCTGCCAGTCTTCGACAGCTGGACGGTCGCTGGCGGTAATGTCAGCGTGAGCTGCCCCGCGGGCTTTACCTGTGAAACCTTGACCACCGGGGACGGATTCGCCCAGGTGCAATGGGTAGAAACCGCGACGGGGGACACTTTCATTCAGACGATCATCACGGATCAAGGCGCAGCTGGTAACTCGTCAACACTGCCCTACAGTGATGAAAGTTTTATCATGCTGGGCGGCTCCAACGGCATCTCTTCCCGTCAGCACTACTTCCAGGATGATACCGCGACTACCGGTACGATCTTCGAGAACACGACCGCGCTCAACACCGGCTGGGCACAGACGAATCCGACCGATCCCGATATGGACGTGACCCAGACCTTGACAGTCGATTCAACGCCCGCCGTTACGGGAGATGAATTTTCCAGCGCCTTTGAAATGCACCTCATTCACGATGCCGGCGGCACTACCACCGGCAGCAGCATATCGATTACCCAGGATTCGGGGCTCGGAAACGGTGTCGATACATCTACCGACGCCCAGAAATTCCAGCTCGTTCACCTTCAGGGGAGCTACGTCGCTACGGGGTCAAATATCACGCTGGATGCCACTACCACAGCGAGCGGCGGGACGGTTGCCTGGAGCGCGGGCGATGACATCATGATTCGATGGATCGGCCAGGAGATCGATCTTGGCGCGCAAGGAACCGCGGTTTTCGGGTTCGAGGGTATTACAAACAATACAACCTCCGACGAGGCCACAACCTTCTCTACAACCAGCGCCGGTATCGCAGTGGATGGATCTGATGCGCAAGGTTACGGTACTCCATTCGATTGGGATACCATCTTTGGGGCGACGCCGCCCCAGTTGTAAATAAAGTGCAACTGGCCATCCTCAGGCCATTGCCGAGCGTTTTGTCTATATGAGAAGAGAAGGGCGAGTCCCTTCTCTTCTTTTTTTATTTCACAACAGATCATCACGTCGTTAGGCATATTGTAAATGTTGTGTACTGACGCACCTGGCTTGTGTAACATTGTTATACGGTTTCATGTGGATGCTTGGTAGCACCACAAGAATCTGAACAGATGAAATCTTGTGCCGGTTTTGAGGGTGTGGATTACAGATCAATATGGCTAAACATAAGCTGGATGAGGGCGGAATGAGTCTTCTCAAGCATCGCTTGCATTTATGCATGCGCACGGTGATCTGTGCGGTCGTGGTTGCCTTTCTGGGTGCCTCCCTCGCAGCCGCTGAGGAAGCCGAGCCGGAATTGACGGGCAGGCAGATCTTCGAGCGCTGCGGTAACAAATATCCGGGCGACGATCAGCAGGGGAAATTCACCGTGATCCTTCAGGACAAGGAAGGCAAGGTGATGAAGAGTGAGTACCTGAGGTTCTGGAAAGATTACAGGGGAAAGGATGATGTCGCCGACAAGATGCTGCTGTTTACGACATATCCCCCGGAGGCGAAAGGTTCCGCCTTCATGCGGGTGGCTTACAGCGATCATGACAAGCCGGTGGATCAATGGATATACCTCCCTGCTCTCAAGAAGATCAGGAGGGTTTCTATCCGCGATCTCGGTGACAGTTTTCTGAACTCCAATCTTACATATGCTGACGTCAGCCGAAGGGCATTGGAAGACGATGATCACAAGTACATCGGTACGCGACAGGTGGACGACGCAGTATTTTATATCGTCGAAAGCACGCCCAAGGAAGCCAATCCGATCTATGGCAAGAGAGTCTTCTGGTTCCTGAAGACCAAGAACTGGGATGAGTGCGTCAATAGTCGGATCGACTATTACGATCACAATGGCGAGTTGATCAAAGAGCAATTCATCAAGTGGCAACGGATGGGTGACGCCTGGGTATGGGATCGGGTGCTGGTGAGGAGTCGACGCACGCTCAGCGCCTCGATCTTTCAATTGAGTGAAATCAAGATCAATGCCGGTGTCGATGACGAAATGTTCTCGGCAAGAACCTTGGAGCGTGGTCCAGCTGAGATTGTGAAATAGATGCCAATATGGAATGCCCCGGGCGGATTTCCCGTCCCCTCGGGGTTAGCGGTTTTTCCTGTATCGATGTTCCAGCGCCCATCGCCGGCGTAGTCAATACAATACGCGATTGTCGTGTACTGCTGGCCGATTGTTTGACTATGTATAACTTTTGTTATACATTTTAATGCGTCACAACGATCATGGTCAGAGGGGAAATTTTATGCAAGATTTCGCGAGGCAAATGAGAGAGTTCGGAAGAAAGCAGGCGAGTGCGATGAGGGAGCAGGCACGAAGCACTGCAATGAAGCGGAAAGAAGAATATTTGGGTGCACGCGTGCCCAAGGATCTGCGAGAAAAGGTCATCGCAAGGGCGGATAGCCTGGGAATTCCGGTTTCCATTCTCATCAGGAATATCCTGGAAGATGCCTTCAATACCCAGGTCGCGCGTGAGCGCGCTCAGGCAGGCCTCGATGGGGGGGCGTCTGTCGGATTGAACGAGAGATTTCCCAATGTCATAGGCTGGGAGAGGATTACCTTGAATAAGGATGTGGCATGTTCAAGCTGCTCGAAGATTTTGCCCGCTGGAAGCGTCGCCGCATGGGGGGTATCGGGAGCGAGAGAAGACCGCGTGATATTGTGCGAGAAATGCAGGGAGTCAACCTGATCCGGGGGGCAACTCTCGGAAAGATGGCATGGGTAGCGGTATCGCTTCTATTTTCATTGTCCGGGAAGGCTGCGGATGATGCGCAGGAAATAACGAATATCGATGAGCTGTTTCACGGGGAGCCCCCCGTTTCACTCGCCAGCCAGGCGGAATCCGCGAGCTGGCGAGACAGACTTTCAATAGGCGGTTACGTGAAAAACGAAACTGCCTACCGGTTGGATGAACCGAGATCGATAACAAAAATCCGAAATATACTCCAGGTAAACGGGGATTATGCCTTCAGCCCGAACAGCAAGCTGGGGTTCTCCGCGTGGGCGTATCACGATCTTGCCTATGACTTGTTCGATTATGAGACGATCACAGGCAGGTTTGCGCGTGACGACGACAAGCCCCTGGTGTTCGTCAATGATCTTGACCATGATAAAGATTCTCCGGTCGCGGAGCTGAGAGAGTTCTATCTCGACATCACCACGAGCAAGGTCGATGTCCGCCTGGGAAAACAGATCGTAGTATGGGGTGTGCTTGAAGGGATCAGGATCACTGACGAGATCAATCCTCTGGATTTCAGGGAGCTCATTCTGCCTGACTTGCTCGATTACAGAATTCCGCTCTGGATGGCCAAAGTGGATGTCTATAGGGGCGATGATAGTTATCAGCTCCTCTGGATACCCGACGTCAGGTTCCACAAGCCGGCACCGCCGGGCTCCGAGTGGGAGTTGCTTCAGGATGTTCCGAATACGAAAGAACCAAACTCGTTTACCCTGGGGAATTCTGAATTCGGGCTCCGCTATTCAACCAGCTTCCTCGACACGGAGATTTCCCTGAGTTATTTCTATACTTGGGACGATTTTCCTGTCGTCTATCGTTCAGCAGCCATCAACTCCGCGCTGGACCCGGTATTTTTCCCGACCTATACCCGCATAAACATTTACGGTTTTACCGGAGTCAGACAGCTGGGTTCCGGAATCGTGAAGGGTGAGCTTGCCTACATTCCGGACAAATTCTTCGGGCTGCAGAATGATACCGACCGGGACGGCGACGGCTATCTTGACAGCCAGGGCGAGTTGCAGAGAAAGCATATCCGGTGGGGGTTGGGTTATGATTTCACCAAGTTTGGCGCAGACTTCTCTCCGGCCATTTCACAATGGATCATCCTGGACCATGACAGCAAACTTATCCAGGATGAGTTCGATACCTCCCTAACACTGTTTATTCGCAAGCCCCTGCCCGAGCAGGCGGCGGTGCTTCAACTTCTCGCCATAGGCCTCGTTAATCTGCACGAACTCTATCTGAAACCCGAGGTTATTTTCTCGATAACGGATCATTTCCAGATTACCGCGGGATTCGATATTTTTACCGGATCAAAATCCAAGCTGGGTTCGACGGGCGGGGCCAATGCCATTACCAGTGCCGAGGCCCTAGAGCAGAGCGCGCAGTTCTTCGGAAATTTCAATAATAACGACCGTGTGTTCGCCGAGTTTAAATATACGTTCTGACATCGGGGCGGAAAGTAATGACACAGGATTGGGCATAATCGATGATGAACTTTCCGGCTGGTTCTGTGCTGCGTTCGCTCTGTGGATTTCTGGTGTTCGCGCTTGTCGTCGTAATGGTATGCCAGTCCCGGGCCGCGTACGCGGATTCTGACCAGAAAAATTGGAGCGTGTCTCCGATTCTGGGCGTGCACAGCCCAACCATGACGCTGCTCAACGAGGGCGAATTTCGTTCTCCCCTGCCAGGCCGAGGGCGCATTATCTTTCAGGACAGCGGTGAGAACACCGACTATGATTTTTTGATTGACAACCGTCTCCCATCCATAGAATACGGCACCGAGGCGGGCATCGAGATCAGAATGCTGCTCGACCCGAAGTATTCCCTGATCCTGGGAGCCAGTGGTTGGGAAGGCGTTTCCACATCAGCGGTTCAGACGGAAATTCCTTTCCAGGGCTCACTGACCTCCGCGGGTTACGAACGGTCCGCGAGTATATCCTATTTTCAGTACTACCTTGGCGTACAGCGCATTCTCGCGCAGAAGCCCAGGAAGTACGATATCTATGGCAGGGTCACCCTCAACGAGGTCCTCGATATTGATTACAAGGAGAACATGGTATTCGCCTTCCAGGGAAGCGGTGGAGACACGTTCAAGAGGATCATCGAGATGGAATCTCAGGCTACGGGGCTTCTTATGTTGAATTTCGGAGTCGGTGGAGAATATTTCCTGAGAAGCTGGATATCCCTGGGAGTTGATCTGGGGTATACGCTAAGCGCCGATGAGGTCAGTCTGGGTAACGCCACGCTTAAAACCGATATACAGGAAGAAGACAATCTCAATTTCAGGACGCCGGTACAGCTCGATGCAGAGAACGAGGTGACCTATCTGGTGGACGCGACATCCTTCGATGACGCGAGCTACCGGAAACTGAAGCTCGGCTTTGACGGTTGGCGGGCATTGTTCAAAGTCAATTTCTACTTTTAGCATCTCCCCATGTGGCGCGACTCCGCTCATAAACGGATATCCGTCCTGTACCTTCAGGTAAGGGACGCGGCATCTTGATAATCGACAAACAGATAATGGTTTCCCTCCGGTTTCCATCGATATCCGTGATCTTGGCGTCACTCTCTCTGTGCTTGCTTACTCCCGGTATGGTGGCGGCACAGGCTGATTCCCCGGTTTTATCGGGGACCGGGCGGTTGCTCGATGCGGGGAAGTCCATGCTGGACGCTGGAAGGGCCGACCTGGCGGTAGAGAAGTTCCAGCAGGCCATAAGGCAAGATGAGGGCAGTTCCGAAGCGCACTATTACCTTGGCCTGGCCTATGCCAGCGCCGGGGACGAGGCTCATGCGGTTGAAGCCCTGGAGCACGCCGTGGTGCTCGACCCGGCCAATGTCGCAGCACGCTATCGGCTTGCCAGCTTCTACGAAGCGCATGACCAACTGGATAAGGCGATCGAGGCATACTCGGGTGTGATTCAGTGGGCTGCCCCGAGCGGTGATGTTTTCAAATCGAGTGTGAGAAACCTGCGCTACCTCGTAGCGACTCAGCATGCCAAGCGAAACGAGCTGGATCAGGCAGTGCTTCTGTTCCAGGAACTTGCCGACGACAGTCCCGGTGACGCGCTGTTGGCGTACAGCACCGGGGTGGCATACATGCTCAAAGGGCGAATGAAAGAAGCGCGTGACATGTACGAGCGGGCCATTCGGATCGATCCCGGGTACCTCAATGCATACCTGAATCTTGCCACGGTAAATGAGGCGCAAGGAGATCTGGATGCCGCGGTCCTCAATCTGAGGCATATCGTGGAGGTGGGGGTCGGCAGCCCGGCGGCGGTGAAAGCTGGAGTCAGGCTCGATATCCTGGAAGCCAGAATGTTGACTCGGAACGGAAACCTCCAGGATGCCGTGCTGGCCTATGAGCGAGCACTCGAGGGCGAGCCTTCGAACAATGTCGCATTGAAAGCGCTCCCCGAGCTTTATCGTCGTTTGGGCGACAGCAGAGGCGAGCGCACGGCCTATGAAGCGCTCGTCGCGCAATATCCCGATGACCTGCCAGCCCGTAACAGCCTGGCAGCATTGTATCTTGCCGATGATCGCTATTCGGAAGCATATGATCAGGTCTATGCCGTGACCGAGAAGCAAGAAGAAGGCGAGCAGCGAGAGATCGCCAGGCGCCTGCTGGCAAGGATTCTCTCATCGGAGGAAGGGAAAATCACTGTCCGGGAAAAGACGACGGAGAAGTTGGCTGAGCTTGACGCGAGGCTCAAGGCGAATCCCGGAGATGCGGCAACCGTGAAAGAGCTGGCTATACTGTACGTCCGGATGGAGAAACATCAGGATGCGGCCTCGCTCCTCGAGCAGTTCCTGAATATGAGCCCGGACGATGAGTTTGCGCACTCGGCGCTCGCCGGCCTCTATGACAAGCTGGGACGGTTCTCGGATTCCGTACGTGAATATCTGTGGCTGATTTCCAGGACAAGAGATGAAGCCCTGGCGTCACGTTATGCATCGGCGATGAAGCTGGTTAACGCAAAGCGCCTCTTCATAGAAGGCGATCTGCGGGCGTCCGGGCGGGAGTTTTCCGATATCCTGGCCCAGGATCCGGCCAATTCCGTGGCCTATTTCTATCTCGGTTTGATCTATTCGCGCGAGGACGATATCACGAGCGCCGTCGATGCCTACAAAGAGGTTGTGCGGCAGATTCCAACCCATGTCAGTGCCAGACTCAATCTGGCTTACAGCTACGAGAGGCTTAACCGTGAGGAGGATGCGATAGAGGAGTACCGCAAAATCCTGCAGGCGAATCCCCCGCCGGAAGTGGAGCAGACCGTCAGGCGCAGGCTGAGGAATCTGCAACAGCGCATCAATGGCGTCACGGTCGGTGTCGGATATGCCTTCGCTTATGACAGCAACAGCAATTTGAGCGATACCGACCCGGCGGAAGAGTTGAGATCCGATCTGTCACTGAATCTTTCCTATCAGTACAAGACGGAGCGGGGATATCGCTGGCGTTTGTCGGCACAGCCATCCTATTCCAATTATCACGAAGGCCAGTACGATTACCTGAATACGAGCACGACGCTTGCCGCCAGTACGATCCGGGACGCATTGACGTTGGTGGGGGGGTATACCTATCGAACCACTGACGGGATACTGGTCGAAACCCGTCTCAGCCGGATGCATACGGTCTTTGGCGAAGTGCTGTCGCGCCTGAGGTTGCCTAACCTTCTCAGGCGGGGTGAGGCGGTATCCAGCGGACTTTCGTTTAACCTGTCATACAGCGACTTCGACTCCTCCAGCAGCCCGTTTTTCAGTTCATATACCACGGCGGGCGGAGTCTCCATCAGCCAGCCGGCAGCGAGCACCAACACTCTCAGGTTGGGTTACACCTATGTCATCAATGAAAACAAGGAACTTGTCGGCAGCGATTATGCCTATACAAGTCACGGCCTGTCCGGTGGGCTGGAGCATTTCATGCCGTGGGGGAGCATAAACCTGACGCTGGGATATTCCGTCTTCAATTACACCAATCTGGACTCATTTTCCCAGTTCACGAGCCGGCGCAGGAACGTCAGAAACAATCTTGCCCTGGGGCTGACCTACCGGTACAAGCCGGACATCAGCCTGTTCGCCTCGTTTGCCTGGACGGATAACCGCTCGAATCTTCCGGTGGGATTTATTCTGAACAGCGAGGACATTATCGAGGGTCAGCAGAGCTCCTCCTTGAGCGACTATCGCCGGTCGCTGCTGACGACGGGAATCAATCTCAGGTTTTGAGGATGGAGTGCGGACGGCTCTAGTCGCGCAAGGCATTGAAAGCGGTTACCGCCCAGGCAAGAGTGGCGCCCGCGAAGACCAGCATGACGACGAATCCCTTGATGAACAGGCCTAGATCGGGCGCGCTGGAGATCACGGCCCGGACCGCCTCGACGGCGTAGGTGATCGGATTGAGGACCGAGACGTATTGTATCCAGTCCGGCATGAACTGTTCCGGCACCAGGGCCGAGGAGAAGAACATCAGCGGCAATGTCATCATGTTGCCGATCATGACGAGAGGCTCCTCGCGCTGCAGTGTGATGGCGAAACCGTTCGAAAGCGCGGCGAAGCCCACCCCGAGCAGGAACACTACGAGCATGCCGAGCACGAGGTAGATGGGGTTGAAATTGATCGATGAACCCATTGCCCATGCCACGACCAGGATGACGATGGCCTGGGCGATCACCTGCACCGCGGAATGCAGCACCCGGCTCAACACGATGGCGACGCGCGAAACGGGAGAGACCAGCATCTTGTCTACCGTACCCGCGGAGATTTCTCTCAGCAGACTCACCCCTGACCAGGAGGATCCGAACAGCACCGTCATGATCAGGATGCCAGGCACCATGAAGTCCATGTAGTGCTCTGACTGGACGAAGCGACCGAACAGCTGTCCGAAGATGATGAGCCAGATCATCGGCTGGATCAGCGTGAACAAGGACCACATGGGCATCCGCAGGGTGATGATCATGTACTTGTTAAACAGATGCCAAGTGTCCGCCATCATGAATTGATGCTCCGGTTCAAAGTTAGAAAAACAGGATGCCCGCGTTGCGGTTGCGGTCAGCCGCGCTCTTTCTTGGCGGGGTCTTGCGACCAGTCGCCCTTGGGCTTGCCTTGTTCATCGACCCAGTCATTGCCCTTCCAGTCGGAGGCATGGCCCCAGTCGCCGACCTGTTTCCCGCTCTTGTCGACCCACTCGTTACCCTGCCATTGGCCGGTGGGTTTTCCGTCGGCCGCTGCAGGCGAGGATGCCGCGGGCTTGGCCGGGGTGGGCTGCTCCGGCGGTGCTTCCCAACCGCCCTTGGGCTTGCCGTCCTTGTCGACCCAGGCATTGCCCTGCCAGTCGGGGGAATTTCCCCAGTCGCCTTTCTGCTTTCCCGCCGGGTCTACCCATTCGTTGCCCTGCCAGGAATCCGCGGTATTCGTATCCGCGGGGGCTTCGTCGGTGGCCGCCGTAGTTTGCTCGGCCGCGTTCCAATCCCCCTTGGGCTTGCCATCCTTGTCGACCCAGTCATTACCCTGCCAGTCGGGGTTTTCGGCATCGGGGTCGTAGCCCCACTTCTTGGCCATCTTCTTCCAGTTGCCGCCGCCGCCGCCCTTGCCGGCCCATTGAGTCCACCATTGTTCGGGCTCTTCCTCGCCCGTTTCCACCATGCTGGTGCCGGTGTATTTCAGGAAGACGTCGTCCAGCGTGGGGCGCGCGAGCGAGAGGGTCTTCACGTGCAGGCCGTGGCTGGCCGCCTGCTCCATGATCTGGGGTACGGAACCCGCCCCATCCTCGACATAGAGATGCAGGTTGTTGCCGTCCCACACCGCATCACGCGCCAGGCGCGCCTCTTTCAGGCTCGCGGCATAGCCACGCTCCGCCGCGCCGACGGTATCGAACGACACCACGACGGAATCCCCATGAATGCCCGTCTTCAATTCGTCCGGCGTGCCGACGATGCGGATCTTTCCCGCGTTGATGATCGAGACCCGATGCGAGAGCTTGTCGGCCTCTTCCAGATAATGGGTCGTGAGCAGGATGGTCAGGCCGAAATTCTTGTTGAGTTCCTCGATGTGTTTCCAGAGGATCTTGCGGCTCCTGATATCGAGTCCCAGTGTGGGTTCGTCGAGATACAGGATCCTGGGACGGTGAATCAGCGCGGTCGCGATGTCGAGCTTTCGCGTCATGCCGCCCGAATAGGCGGTCACCGGCTTGTCAATGCTGTCCTTGAGCTCGAAATATTCCGCGAGTTCGTCGATGCGCGACCTGATGTCCGCCTTCTTCATACGGTAGAGCTGGCCCTGCAGGGTCATGTTCTCCCGTCCGGTCAGGAAGTAATCGACACCTGTTTTCTGCGCCACTACCCCGATGGTCTGGCGGACCTTCCCCGGGTCTATGTCCACGTCGATGCCGCCGACCAAGGCCTGACCGGAATCGAAACCGCTCAGCGTCGACAGCACGCGTATCGTGGTGGATTTGCCCGCCCCGTTAGGTCCGAGCAGGGCCATGATCTCACCCTCCTTGACGCTGAGGTCGAGCCCGTCCACGGCGCGCAGGTTGGGCGGATAGATCTTGGTGAGTTGTTTGACGAAGATCGCGTATTTATCGGACATGGGAATTGTCGTCGTCTGTCCTCGGAAGGAAGGCGCGGATCATTGCCGGCCGCGGGATGCGGTCAGTGGCGGTGGGATCCTCGGCGCCGGGTCTGCCCCGTGATGCGGGGTCTCAAGGTCATAATATTTGCCGTTTTATTCATCCGGCCGGGCGTTCCGGTTTGCTACAATCCGGACAGCTGGCCGGGAGCGGCCATTGTAACGTATTTGCGGGTTTTTTGCCCGTAAAATTTACCGTCCGGCCATCGCTTCCCGGCGCAGGACGGGCAATCAGGGGGCGCGGGGAATGCGGGTCATCGGCATAGAAACTTCCTGCGATGAGAGCGGCGTCGCTATCTACGACGCGCGCGAGGGTCTGCTCGCGCAGCGAATCTACAGCCAATGCAGCATGCACGCGGAATATGCCGGCGTGGTGCCCGAACTCGCCTCCCGGGACCACGTGCGCCGGCTCCTGCCCCTGATCACTGAAGTGATGCGGGATGCCGGGACGGGATGGGGGCAGGTCAATGGCATCGCCTATACCGCGGGCCCCGGGCTGGTCGGCGCGCTGCTGGTCGGGGCCTCGCTCGGGCGCAGTCTGGCCTGGTCCAGGGGGCTGCCCGCGATACCCGTGCATCATCTTGAAGGGCATCTGCTGGCGCCCTTGCTGGAACGACCTGCGCCCGCCTGTCCGTTCGTCGCTCTGCTGGTTTCGGGCGGGCACACCCTGCTGGTCAGGGTGGAGCAGACCGGGTGCTACGAAATCATAGGGGAGACCCTGGATGACGCCGTCGGAGAGGCCTTCGACAAGACGGCGACCTTGCTGGGCCTGCCATACCCCGGAGGGCCGGCGCTTGAGCAGCTGGCGCGGGCCGGAGACCCGTCGCGCTTCAGCTTTCCCCGCCCGATGGTGGATCGGCCCGGTCTGGCATTCAGCTTCAGCGGTCTGAAGACCTTCGCCGCCAACACGCTCGTGGAACATCGGCATGATGTTGACCAGGGCCGCCTGCGCGCGGATGTGGCGCGCGCGTTTCAGGATGCGGTGGTCGATACGCTCGCGATCAAATGCCGGCGCGCCCTGCGCGACACCGGTCTGGGCAGCCTGGTCGTCGCCGGTGGCGTGGGCGCCAACCGGGCGCTTCGGCTGAGGTTGACCGAGCTGGCGCGCGGTGAGGGTGGCGAGGCGTTCTTCCCGCGCGCGGAATTCTGTACCGACAACGGCGCCATGATCGCTTTCGTCGGATGCCTGCGTCTGCAGGCCGGGGAATGGACGCGGGGCGGATTCGACGTGAGGGCGCGCTGGCCGCTCGATACGCTGCCCGCCATCGTCCCTCGATAAAGCGCCTGCGGTGCGTGTACCCGCCGAGCGATCGCGGCGGTTTATCTTTTTCCGACCTTCGGCTCGACGCCGCCCATCAGATTGCGGATGTTGCTGCGGTGACGCCACAACAGTGCCAGGCTCATGACCAGCACGACCGCGGCATATTCGGGTGCGGTCAGCCAGACGACTACCGGCGCGGCGAGCGCGGCGCATATCGCCGCGAGTGACGAGTATTTGAATATCAGCGCGACCAGAATCCATATGCCCAGGATGGCGAGCCCGGAGATCCAGGACAGACCAAGGATGACGCCGAGCGCGGTCGCCACCCCCTTGCCGCCGCGGAAACCGAAGAAGACCGGAAAGATATGGCCGATGAAGGCGAGAAGTCCGACGACACCCACGGTCACTGGCGGCAATGACAACAGGAGGGCGACCAGCACCGGGATCAGGCCCTTGACCAGATCGCCGATCAGCACTACCACAGCCAGACCCTTGCCGCCGAAGCGCAGCACGTTCGTTGCGCCCGGATTTCCCGAGCCCTGCGTACGCGGGTCAGGCAGGCCGCTGAGCTTGCAGGCGATCACCGCCGTCGACAGGGATCCCAGCAGATAGGCGAACAGGGCGGCGCAGATATCGATGATCATGAACGTGTGTTAGCATCCTTCAGTCGTGGCGCTTACTATAATCGAGAATACCTCCGGCAAGATACCGGCCTGCAGATGCGTGGCGCCGGGCTGTTGATTCACCGCGCGGACGAATGGCAATGGATACCATCTATCTGACTGATCTCAAGATCGACACCGTGATCGGCATCTTCGAATGGGAGCGGCGCGTCAAGCAGACCGTCAGCCTGGATCTCGAGATGTCCACCGATGTGGCCAAGGCGGCCAGGACGGACTCGATCGCCGATGCGCTGGATTACAAGGCGGTCGCCAAGGCCGTGATCGAATTCGTGGAGAACAGCAGCTTCCAGCTCGTCGAGACACTCGCCGAACATGTGGCGGACCTGATCATCCGGCAGTTCGGCGTGGCGCACGTGCGACTCAGGGTGAACAAGCGCGGTGCGATCCGCGATGCGCGTGACGTCGGCGTGCTGATCGAGCGGGGCAGTAACGCCTGATCGATGAGCCGGATCTATGTCAGCATCGGCAGCAATATTGACCGGGACGCCCATATCCGCGCCGGGGTCGCCGCCTTGCGCGAACGTTTTCGTGATCTCCGCCTGTCGAGGGTTTATGAAACCAAGGCGGTGGGGTTTGACGGGGACGATTTCTACAATCTCGTAGTCAGCTTCGACAGCGAGCGTGACGTACGGCAGGTCGCATCCGCTTTGCGCGAGATAGAGCTTGCGGCGGGGCGCGATCGCCGCGCGGAGCGATTTGCCGCCCGTACCCTCGATCTCGACCTGCTGCTCTATGATGATCTTGTGATCGACGAGGACGGGATCCGGCTGCCGCGCGAGGAGATCCTCGAATACGCCTTCGTACTCGGGCCTCTGGCCGAGATCGCTCCGGATGTTCGCCATCCGGTACTCGGAACGACCTTCGGCGCCTTATGGAAGGAGTTTCACCGAGCCGAAGGAGCGCTCGTCCCGGTATCGTTTCGGTGGTAACCGGACGCCTCCGGGATCGGCTCTCTCAGGTATGGAGCAGGCGTCCGCCGTCGACGGCGATGGTCTGCCCCGTGATGTAGGTACCGTCGCGCACCAGAAACAGCACCGCGCGGGCGATGTCCTCCGGGGTTCCCTGGCGCTTGAGCGCGGTGCGCGCGACGATCTCCCGTCGGCCGTCCTCATCGAGTTCGCGCTCCGGCCACAGGATGGCGCCGGGGGCGACGGCGTTCACGCGTACCCGCGGGCCGAGTTCGCGCGCGAGTGACCGGGTCAGCATGGCCAGCCCCGCCTTGGCGATGCTGTAGACGCAATGCCCCTTCAGAGGACGTTCAGCGTGGATGTCGGTGATGTTGACGATGCAGCCGTCGGTCTCGGCGAGCGCCGGGGCGGCCGCCTGGGACAGGAACAGGGGGCCCTTGAGATTACTGTCGAGCAGCGCGTCCCATTGCGCCGTCGTGATCGAACCCACCGGCGTGGGGAAGAAATCCGAGGCGTTGTTCACCAGGGCATCGAGCCGGCCCCAGGCGGAGACGGTCTGATCGATCATGGCGGGAAGCTCCTCCACCCGCTGCAGATCGCCCTGGATCAGCACGGCGGAGTGCGGGCGGACATGATTGAGCTCGCGCGCGAGCGCATCCGCTTCCGCTCCGGATGAGCGGTAATGCAGGACCACGCGCATCCCCTGCTCGTGCAGCGCGCGCGCAATGACGGCGCCGATGCGGCGGGCCGCGCCGGTGATGAGCACGACCTTCCCTTCGCTGTCCGACGTCTGGCGGATCATAATGACCTTATACTAGCACGGCAGTTATACTGGCACGACGATCCCGAGCGCCGTTCCCGCGAAGCAATGCCGGATATCCCGAACGAACTTCCCGTGCCTGATGCCGTTTCCCGCGCCCATGGTGAACGCGTCGCCGCGCTGATACGCCGCGAGATCGACGCGGCCGGCGGCCGCATCCCGTTCGCGCGCTACATGGATCTCGCCCTCTATGCCCCGGGCCTGGGTTATTACAGCGCCGGCAGCGTCAAGCTGGGCGAAGGAGGGGATTTCGTGACCGCGCCGGAGATCTCGCCGCTGTTCGCCTACTGTCTCGCGCGCCAATGTCGTCCGGTGCTGGCGGATATGCCTGATGGCGAAATCCTCGAATTCGGCGCGGGTTCCGGCGCGCTTGCCGGCGATCTTCTGTGCGAACTCGAGAGACTCGACGCGCTGCCGGTCCGCTACGCCATCGTCGAGCTCAGCGCGGATCTGCGCGCGCGCCAGAGGGAACGGCTGCGGGAGCGTGTCCCGCACTTGCTGGATCGCATCGTCTGGCTGGAAAACCTGCCGGAAACGCCGATTCGCGGGGTGGTGATCGCGAACGAAGTGCTCGATGCGATGCCGCTGCACCGCCTGGTGAAGCAGGGCGGGTGGCGCGAGCTGTATGTGCGGTCGACGCAGGACGGCCGCTTCGCGTACGAGCCCGGGCCGCTGAGCGAGCCGCGCCTGGAGGAGCGGCTCGTGGCGATACTCGCCGAACTGGGCGAAGAGAACTTTCCGGACGGCCATGTACTGGAGATCAGTCTGGCCGCGGAGCGTTGGACCGCCGCCGTAGGCGCGGCGCTGGCGCGCGGCGTGATCCTGCTCGCGGACTACGGCAGCCCGCGTCGCGAGTACTATCACCCGGAGCGGCGCGCGGGCACGCTGCGCTGCTTTTACCGGCATCGCGCGCACGCCGACGCGCTCATCCTTCCCGGCCTGCAGGACATTACCGCGGACGTGGAATTCACCGCCCTGGCCGAGGCGGCCTCGGGGGCCGGCCTAGAGGTCGCCGGGTTCACCACCCAGGCCTATTTCCTGCTCGGCGGCGGACTCATGGAATGGGAGCAGCGGCTCGCACAGGCTCCGGTGCTGGAACGCGCGAAGCTGGCGCAGCAGATACGGCGTCTGACCCTGCCCGGAGAGATGGGCGAACGATTCAAGATCCTTGCCCTGTCGCGCGGGTTCGAGGCCGCGTTGCCTGGCCTGGCCTTCAGGGACGAACGCGGAAGACTGTAGGCGCGCCGATGAAGCGTGGGGCGGCGCGAGGCTCAGGTGATCGTTTCGCCGGCGGCCTGGCGGTCGGCGTGATAGGACGAGCGCACCATCGGTCCGCTTGCCACGCTGGTGAAACCGAGCGCGCGCGCACGTTCCGCCAGGTGGTCGAATTCCTCGGGCGGGACGAAGCGCGCCACGGGCAGATGGAACTTGCTCGGCTGCAGATACTGGCCCAGCGTGAGCATGTCGCAGTCGTGCGCGCGCAGGTCGCGCATCACGGCCTCGATCTCCTCAAGGGTCTCGCCCAGCCCCAGCATCAGGCCCGACTTGGTCGGGATGCCGGGATGAAGCTGCTTGAAACGCCGCAGCAGCTGCAGCGACCACACGTAATCCGCTCCCGGACGCGCCTGCAGATACAGCCGCGGGACGGTCTCCAGATTGTGGTTGAACACGTCGGGCGGTGACGGTACGAGTCGTGCAAGGGCAGGCTCCATTCGTCCGCGGAAATCCGGCACCAGGATCTCGATACGGGTGGCCGGGCTGTACCGCCGCACCGCGTCGATGCAGGCGGCGAAGTGGGTCGCGCCGCCGTCGCGCAGGTCGTCGCGGTCGACCGAGGTGATCACGACGTACTTCAGCCCCATGGCGCGGATGGTCACGGCCAGGTTTTCCGGTTCGGCCGGATCAAGCGGGTCGGGTTTGCCGTGGGCCACGTCGCAGAAGGGGCAGCGGCGCGTGCAGATCGCGCCCATGATCATGAAGGTCGCGGTGCCGTGGCTGAAGCATTCCCCCAGGTTGGGACAGGAGGCTTCCTCGCACACGGTATGCAGATGGTGGTCGCGCAGGATCGCCTTGAGCTCCGTCACGCGGCTGCCGGACGGGGCCTGTGCCCGGATCCATTTCGGCTTGCGCGGGGGGGTGACCGTGGGTTCGATCTTGACGGGGATGCGCGCTACCTTGGAGGCGCCGCGCAGCTTCTTGCGTTCGTGGGCGAAATCGGTCATGACAGGAACCCGTTCGTCGGTGCCGGGTGGCGGTTCAACCCGCCTCGGCGACGGGATCGGATGCCGGAATTTTATCGTAATTCAGTTGCCGTGTCAGAACGGCCAGGAAGTCCGCGCCGATCGCAGGGATGTCCGCCGCCTTGCGGTCGCCGAACGCGGCCAGTTGTGTGATCCGGAGTCCGGGGTAGCCGCAGGGATTGATGCGGGTGAAGGGCGCCAGATCCATGTCCACGTTCAGGCTCACGCCGTGGTAACTGCAGCCGCGCCGCACACGCAGACCGAGCGCCGCGATCTTCGCGTCGGCGACGTAGACCCCCGGGGCGCCCGCCCGGCGGCCGGCGGGAATGCCGTAAGCGGCCAGCAATTCGATGAGGCACCCCTCGAGCAGATGAACGAAATCCTTGACCCCGAGGCCGAGGCGGCGCAGATCGATCAGTGTATAGACGACCAACTGGCCGGGGCCATGGTAGGTGACCTGTCCACCCCGATCGGTGCGTACGACCGGGATCGATCCGGGGGAAAGGACATGCTCGGGCAGCGCCGCGCGACCGAGGGTATACACGGGGGGGTGCTCCAGCAGCCAGATCTCATCCCCGGTGGCGGCGGTGCGGGATTCGGTAAATGCCTGCATGGCCGCCATGACGGGCGCGTAGTCCCGCAACCCCAGGTGCCTGACCGTCAGGCGCTGCGCCGGTCGCGTGTTCACAGCACCATGACGATGTCATCGTGCGCGCTCAGGGCGCGGTAGATGTCGTCGATCTGGGCGCGGCTGGTCGCGCGGATCGTGACGGTGACCGACTGGTAGCTGCCGTTCCGGCTGGTCCGGCTGCGGATGGCGCCCTCGCCGAGGTCCGGCGCGTGGGCGCGTACCAGGGTGAAGACGATGGCGTCGATGTCGCGCCCCGCCTTTCCGATCGCCTTGATGGGAAAGTCGCAGGGAAATTCCAGCAGGCTGTCAGCGGGTTGATCCATGCAGGGTGTCGCCATGCTGTTGATAGGCGCGCTTGTAGTCCTGGTACCAGTCGATCATGCGTCGCCACAACGGTCCCGGTGTCCCGCCGCCGACCGCCTTGCCGTCGAGGCGGGTCACCGGAAGGATCTCCTTGGTCGAGCTCGACAACCAGATCTCGTCCGCTACTGTCAGGTCATCCTGGGTGATCACCGCCTCGCGCTGTGTGATCCCGTGATGTGCCGCGAGTTCCAGGATCAGATCGCGGGTGATGCCGGGGAGCAGCCGGGGACCCTTGGGCGGAGTGAGCAGGGTATCGTCGCGGACGATGAACAGATTGCTGGCGGCGCCCTCGGTCGCCTCGCCGTCGCGGATCAGGATGGCCTCCGCGGCGCCATTGTCCAGCGCCTGCTGCCGGAGCAGGATGTTCGGCAGCAGGGCGATGGTCTTGAGATGGCAATACTGCCAGCGGATGTCGGGCAGCGTGATGGCGGCGATTCCCGTTTGCCGGATCTCGGCCGGAACGGGCGCGAGCGGGGAACTCATGGCGAAGACGGTGGGCACGCAGTCGCGCGGAAAGGCGTGGTCGCGCTTCGCGACCCCGCGTGTGATCTGCAGATAGACGGACTGGTCCCCGCCGTGATTATGCTCCACCAGCTCACGCAGGATGCGCGTCCATTCCGCGTGCGTGTGCGGTGAGGCCAGGCGGATCCCCGCCAGGCTGCCATCGAGCCGGATCAGATGCTCCTCCAGACGGAACAGGCGTCCGCCGTAGACCGGGATTACCTCGTAGACGCCGTCGCCGAAGACGAAACCGCGGTCCAGCGGGGAGATCGTCGCCTGCTCGAGCGGGAGAAACTTGCCGTTCAGAAAGACCGTGCCCATGCGCCCGCCCGCTATTCGAAGAACAGACGGATCTCGTCGGTGATGCGCTGGGCGAAACTCCCCTCGGGGATTTCGCTCAGCGCGACCAGCGGCCGTTCCGCGATATTTTTACCGTCCAGGGTCACCTGGACGGTGCCGAGCTGCTGTCCCTTGTGCACCGGCGCGGTGATGGTGGGCGTGATGTTCATGGCCGCATTCAGCTTCTGGTATTGATTGCGCGGGATGGTGACGTACAGGTCCTGGTTCAGGCCGAGCGGCAGTTCCTCCGTCACGCCTTTCCACACCCGGGTCGTGGTCAGCGCGGACGCGGCGCCGTACAGGCGGTGGGTTTCGAAGAAACGGAAACCGTAATTGAGCAGCTTCTGCGTCTCCTCGACCCGGGCATCGTCGCTCTTGGTGCGCAGGACCACGGAAATCAGTCGCATGTCGTCGCGCAGCGCCGAAGTGACCAGGCAGTAGCCGGCGGAGTCAGTGTGTCCCGTCTTGACCCCGTCCACCGAGGCATCGCGCCACAGCATCCGGTTGCGGTTGTGCTGGGTGATGTTGTTATAGGTGAATTCCCGCATTGAATACAGCTTGTAGTCCTCAGGGAACGAGGCGATCAGCGCGCGGGTGAGCAGCGCGAGGTCGTAGGCGGTGGTGTAATGCTCGGGATCCGGCATGCCGGAGCTGTTTACGAAGTGACTGTCCTTCATCTGCAGCGAACCGGCGACATCGTTCATCAGACCGGCGAAGGCGTCCTCGCTTCCCGCCACCTGCTCCGCAAGGGCCACGGTGGCGTCATTACCCGACTGCACGATCATTCCCTTGAGCAGCTCTTCGACCGTCACCTGCGAATTGACATCGACGAACATGCGCGAACCCTGGGTGCGCCAGGCATTTTCACTGATGGTGACCGGCTGGTCGCGCCGGAGGGTTCCGTTGTGCATCTCGTTGAATACGATATATGCGGTCATCAGCTTGGTCAGGCTCGCCGGCTCCATCCGCGTGCGGGCGTTGCTTTCGGCGAGGATGTCACCGCTGTTGAAGTCGATCAGCACGTAGCTGCCGGCGTTGATCGTCGGGGGCGCCGGAATCGATGGGGCCGGAATCGCGGGCGCAGCCGCGTGGCTCCCGGCGGAGCACAGCAGGAGAAGCGTGGCCAGCGTCGCGCCGAGGCGACCTGATGACTTTCCGTGTGGATGCGCACGGGCGATGAGGCGGGGCGGGGTCAGATCATGTGTCGTCACTCGAGGATTCTCCCTGTTCGGTTGTGGCGGCGCCTGAGCGGGGCGCGCCGCGGGTCAGAATATGTGGCTTGCGCCGTCGGCCGAGCGTGTCTCGGCAATTGTCGCGGATTGGGCGGTCATATAGCCGATCTCAGTCGATCACGATGCGTGAATCCTCGAGACCGAGCAGGGCCAGCTCCCGGCTCATGCGATCGGCCTCGTCGACCCCCGCCATCGGGCCGATGCGAACACGGTACACGGTGCGGCGGTCGATTTCGGCGCGTACGACCCGCACGTTCCCGCGCGTCACGCTTCCCAGGCGCGTGCGCAGACGCTCGGCGTTCTCGGCGCTGCTGAAGGCGCCGATCTGCAGATAGAGATTGGGGTTGCCCGCGGGGGGCGTAGCGGTGACCGGTCCGGGTGTCCGGTACGCCTCCGGGTTTCTCGGGTCCAGCGCGCGCACTTCCACCAGGCCGGTGCCCTCGGCGGTGATCCCGAGTTTGACCGCGGCCGCGTAGGAAAGGTCGATCAGCCGATTGTCCTTGAAAGGTCCGCGATCATTGATCTTCACCACCACGGTTCGTCCGTTCCTGAGGTTGGTGACCCGCGCGTAAGTGGGCAGCGGCAGGGTTTTATGCGCCGCCGTCATGGCGTACATATCGTACGGTTCGCCGCTCGAGGTGCGTTTGCCGTGGAATTTGGTGCCATACCATGACGCCACCCCGCGCTCGACGTAGCCGGCGTTATTGCTCAGCACATAATAGCGCTGGTAGCCGATCAGATAGGAATCGGGATTGCCGTACTTGCTGAACGGCTCGACCCTGGGTACGGCGTCCGGGATGCTGGAGAGGTCCACCACGTGGCGCGGAGGACCGTCGGACGGCTCGATCCGTGTCATCTCCGGCAGCGTGCCGCAGGCGGACAGGGCGGCCGCGAGTATCAGGGCGAATATGGCGCGGAAACGGACCCGCGCAAGGCTGGGTGGAAACTCTGACATCTGCGTCTTAGTTGGGAGTCACGTTGTCACGTGGCTGGTTCCGTATCTCCTCGCTGAGCTGGTAGACCGCCATGGCGTAGAGCGGACTGCGATTATAACGCGTGATCACGTAGAAATTCTTGAAACCCAGCCAGTATTCCGGGGCATGCTCGCCCTCGAGCTGGATCAGCGCGGCCGGCAGATCTTCCGCCCGGGGTTCCGTCGGATCCACGCCGGACTTGTGCAGCTCGGTGAGCGGCGTCTTCGGCAGCAGACCCTGATCCAGATAGGCCTGGTAACCCTCGCCCGTCACTCTGGCCGGGTCCGCCACGGGCTGGTGCGGCTGCCAGCCGTGCTCGCTCAGGTAGCGCGCGACACTGCCGATGGCATCATCGGTATTGTTCCACAAGTCCCGTTTGCGATCACCATCGAAATCGACCGCGTAGTTCCGATAGCTGCTCGGCATGAACTGCGGTTTTCCCATGGCGCCCGCGTAGGAGCCCTTGATCGTGAGCGGGTCGATGTCCTCTTCGCGGGTCAGCAGCAAATACTGTTCCAGTTCGCCGAGGAAATAGGCGCTGCGGGGCGGATAGTCGAAGGCCAGCGTGGCAAGGGCGTCGATAACGCGGTAACCGCCCGCCTGTCGCCCATAAAAGGTCTCCACGCCGATGATCGCGGCGACGACCTCGGGCGGTATCCCGTAGTCCGCCTCGGCGCGCGCCAGGGTCTCGGCGTTCGCGGCCACGAACGCCGCGCCCTGGCGGATCCGCTCGGGTGTCAGGAAGATCGGTCGGTATTTGTACCAGGGTTTGCTTTCCGCGGGGCGCGAAATCGCGGCGATGATGTCCTCGCGCGGCGTGACTTGGTCGAGCAGGCTGGCCAGTCCGTCGCGATCGAATGCGTGATCCATCACCATGCGATCAATAAAGCCGCTGACGTCCGGGCGGGCGGAAAATGCGGGTTCCTCGGCCAGCGCGAGACAGGTGTGCGAGCACAGCAGGGCACTGGCGAAGGAGAGGGACAGGATGAGGCGGAACATCTGGCTGGGTGGATGCATGATTACGTGGACAGCAGCTTCCTGTGAGTGTGAATCGACATTATGATGCCGAACGATGCCATCAATGTCACCATCGAGGTTCCGCCGAAGCTGATTAGCGGCAGCGGTACGCCGACGACCGGGAGCAGCCCCATCACCATGCCGGTATTCACGAAGGTGTAGACGAAGAACGTCAGGATGAGGCTGCCGGAGAGCAGTCGCGTGAAGGTATCCTGCGCCTGGGTCGCGATGTACAGTCCGCGGACCACGATGAAGGTGTAGATCGCGAGCAGGAAGAGGATGCCGATGAAACCGAATTCCTCGCCGAATACGGCGAAGATGAAATCGGTGGAACGTTCGGGGAGGAATTCCAGGTGGGATTGCGTCCCGTTGAGCCAGCCCTTGCCATAGACGCCGCCCGAGCCGATGGCGATCTTGGACTGAATGATGTGGTAACCGCTGCCGAGCGGATCCCGCTCCGGATCAAGGAAGGTCAGCACCCGCATCTGCTGGTAGTCGTGCAGCATGTACCACAGCAATGGGGCGCAGGCGGATACCGCCAGGACCAGCAGCGCGACGTATTTCCAGCGTACCCCGGCCAGCAGCAGCACGAAGGTGCCGGACGCCGCGATCAGAAGCGCCGTGCCGAGGTCGGGTTGTTTGGCGATCAGCAGGACGGGGACGACGACGATCAGCGCCGCGATGCCCAGATGGCGCGCGCTGGGGGGCAGCGGCCGGTCGGCGAGATACCAGGAAACCATCATCGGAACGGCCAGTTTCATCATCTCCGAGGGCTGAAAGCGGAACAGGCCGACGTCGAGCCAGCGTTGCGCCCCCTTGCCGATCTCGCCGACCAGCAGCACGGCAAAGAGCAGCGCCAGCACGATCCCGAACAGCCAGGGCACCCAGCGTTCGATATGATGCATGGGGATCTGCGCCAGCACGAACATGACGGTAAAGGCCACGCCGAGCCGCATCGCCTGTCCGGCCACCATGTCCATATTGCGGCCGCTCGAGCTGTACAGGATGGCCAGCCCGGCGAGTGAGAGCAGTACCAGCGCGGCCAGCAGCGGGAAGTCCAGATGCAGTCCTCGTACCAGCAGCCGCGGCCCGCGGCGGTCGCCCCAGCGAGGAGGGGCGCGACGGGGTGACGTCGTCATGGCGGCAGGTTCCCGAGGTACTGGTCGATCATCTTGCGTGCGATGGGCGCGGCGGCGGTCGAGCCGTGGCCGGCGTTTTCGGCCATCACGGCGAGCGCGATGCGGGGGTTCTCCGGCGGTGAGAAGGCGATGAAGAGGGAATGGTCGCGCAACCGCTCGGCCACCTCCTTTTCGACGTATTTCTCGTCCTGCTTGATGCTGAAGACCTGGGCCGTGCCGGTCTTGCCGGCGATCGGGAACGGGGCCTTGCGGCCGATGGCCTGCGCCGTGCCGCGTTCGCTGCTCACCACGCGCTTCATCGCCGTGATGATAGCATCCCAGTTGCCCCGGTTTCTGATCGGGACGTTCGTTATCGGGGCCGGCAGCAGTTCCGTCCCCTGGGCGGCGCTGCCGACGGCGCGCAGCAGGTGGGGCGGCGTGTGCGCGCCGTGCATGGACAGCACGGCGGTGGCGTAGGCGAGCTGCAGCGGGGTGGCCAGGGTGTAGCCCTGGCCGATGCCGGTGATGAGGGTTTCCCCGGGGTACCAGGGCTGGCCGCGGCGGGCGCGTTTCCAGTCGCGTGACGGGAGCAGACCGGAGGATTCATCCTTGAGGTCGATCCCGGTCGGCGCGCCGAAGCCGAACTGGGCAAGATAGTCGTGCATCAGGTCGATGCCCAGGTTCAGCGCCAGATCGTAGAAATAGACGTCACAGGACTCGACGATGGCCTTGTCCATCGTGGTGAAACCGTGACCCTGCTCCTTCCAGTCGCGATATTTGTGGGAATCGCCCGGCAGGCGGTACCAGCCCGGGCAGAAGATGGAGGTGTCCAGGGCAATCTTGTTGCTTTCGAGACCCGTCAGGCCGACAAAGGGTTTCAGGGTCGAGCCGGGAGGGTACTGGCCGCGGAGGGCGCGATTGAACAGCGGGCGGTCGAGCGAGTTCTGCAGTTCGTTGTAGGTCTCCACGTCGATGCCGGTGACGAACAGATTGGGATCGAAGCCGGGCATGCTAACGAAGGCGATCACCTCGCCGTTCCGCGGGTCGATCGCCACCGCCGCGCCGCGGCGGCCCGCAAACTCCATTTCCGCGACGCGCTGGACGCCGATGTCCAGGCTCAAGTAGAGGTTCTTTCCCGGGGTCGGCGCCGTCTGCTGCAGCTCACGCAGCGTGCGGCCGTAGGCATTCGTCTCGATCTGTTTGTAGCCGACCTGCCCGTGCAGCAGGTTCTCATAAAACCGTTCGACTCCGGTCTTGCCGATGAAATCGGTACCGCTGTAGTTGGAGGTGTCGATGTCGCGCAGCTCCTCCTCGTTGATCCGGCCGACGTAGCCGATCGCATGGGAGGCGAGCGTGCCGAGAGGATAATTGCGAATGGCGCGCGCCTCGATCTCGACGCCCGGAAACAGGTGGCGGTTGACCGCGAAGCGCGCGATCTCCTCGTCGCTCAGGTTGAAGCGCAGCGCGATGCTGTTGAAGGAGCGCTTCTGTTTCACCTGTCGCTCGAAACGCCTGACGTCTTCGTCGCTGATGGCGACCAGCTTCCTCAGCTCGCTTACCGTGGCGTCCATATCGGCGATCTGTTCCGGGATGAGCACCAGGCTGAAGGCCGGGAGGTTCTGCGCCAGCGCGACGCCATTGCGGTCGTAGATCAGCCCGCGCGTCGGTGGGACCGGGATCAGACTGATGCGGTTCTCGTCGGACAGGGTGGAGAAATGCTCGTGACTGAGGATTTGCAGATAGACGAGACGCGCGATACTGACGCTGAGCAAAATGGCCACGATGAAGAGCGCAATCGCCGCGCGTTCATTGAACAGCCGGGACTCGCGGATATGATCTTTGATCGTCAGCCGCATCGGGACGTGGCGCCGGGGCGGGCTAGGAGACCCGGTAGCGACGCCGCAGCCGGCGCAGCCCCAGGAACATGAGCGGCCACAGCAGCATGCTGCTCAGGGCGGGCAGCAGGAAGACCAGCGCCGGGGGCGGGTTACCCGAGATCCCCTTGATCCACAATTGCAGCAGCAGGTGCAGCAGGACGAGGATGAACACGCTGACGGCCTGTTGCCAGAGGGGAAACACGCGGATCCGCTGGTAGAGCTGGAGGGTGATATAGGCGACCAGCGCAAGCGACAGGGCATGCTGGCCCAGCAGGCCGCCACGCAGCACGTCGAGCAGCAGCCCGACGATCCAGGCCACCCCGACTCCGACCCGGCCGGGCAGCGCCATGCACCAATAAATAAGGACCAGGGCTACCCACTCCGGGCGGACCAGGGCGATCCAGTCGGGCAGCGGCAGAACGGTCAGCGCGAGCGCCGCGAGAAAACTCGTGACGATGATCCATCCCCCGCCTCCTTCCTGGCGGATCACCGCACGGCTTCCTTTGCCCCGGACGCGCCCGCATCGGGCGCGTCCGTTTCGGCGGCGGGGGCGTCCACTGGCGACGGATCGGACATCACCAGCAGCACGACACGGCTGTTTTCCAGGTGGGCGGTGGGTTCGGCGCTGACCACCATGAAGGGGTTGTCGGCCTGCTTTTCGATACGCGTGACATGGGCGACGGGATAGCCCGGGGGGAAGCGGCCGTCCAGTCCCGAGGTGACCAGGAGATCTCCGCGCTCGATATCCGCGTTTCCGGGCAGGTGAAAGAGTTCGAGCCGGCTGGGATCGCTGGTGCCGCGCGCCACGGAGCGCAGCCCGTTGCGATTGACCTCGACCGGCAGGGCGTGATTGGGGTCGGTGATGAGCATGGCGGTGCTGCTGAGCGGCGTGGTGCGTACGACCTGTCCCATCACGCCGTAGGCATCGAGGATCGGCTGGCCGTCATGCACCCCCTGCATACTGCCCTTGTTCAGCACGATCTGGCGCGAGAACGGGGCCATGTCGACCGAGATCAGTTCGCTGATGAGCAGGCGCTGGTCGATCCGGGCGGAAGAGTCGAACAGCGCGCGCAGGCGGCTGTTCTCGGCCTCCAGCGCTTCGAGCTTGAGCAGCTTGGAGTCCAGCAGCAGCTGCTGTGTCTGCAGGGCGGCGTTCTCGCGCTCGAGCGCGCGCCGGGTGGAGAGCGCCTCCGACAGCCAGTCCCCGGCCTGACCGGGCAGGCCGACCAGGTACAGGATCGGATAGGTCACATAAGAGAGCGCGTCGCGCACGTCGTCCATGTGGTGCTGACGGTGGTCGACGGTCATCATCGTGATCGAGGCGAGCGACAGTACCACCACGCGCAGCGTGAGGGAGGGGCCTCGAAGAAAGAGCGGTTTTATTGGCCACCCCGCGCGGCCGGACCGCCGGTTGCCGCCTTCATCGCGGTGGGGTTGTAGGCCGGGGCGCCGTGGGCGTCATTCAACGGCGAAGATCTCTCCGTTGTGCTCATCGAACATCTCCAGTGCCCGGCCGCCGCCGCGCGCCACGCAGGTCAGCGGATCCTCGGCGATGATGACGGGCAGACCGGTCTCTTCCGACAGCAGGCGGTCGAGGTCGCGCAGCAGGGCGCCGCCCCCGGTCAGCACCATGCCGCGCTCGGCGATGTCGGCGCCGAGTTCGGGCGGCGTCTGCTCAAGCGCCGTCTTGACCGCGCCGACGATGCCGGAGAGCGGTTCCTGCAGCGCCTCGAGGATCTCGTTGCTGTTGAGGGTGAAGGTGCGCGGGATGCCTTCCGCCAGGTTGCGGCCGCGCACCTCGATCTCGCGGATCTCGTTGCCGGGGTACGCGGAGCCGATCTTGTGCTTGATCATCTCGGCGGTGGATTCGCCGATCAGGCTGCCGTAATTGCGCCGCACGTAGTTGATGATGGATTCGTCGAAGCGGTCGCCGCCGATGCGGACCGAGGCGGCGTAGACGATGCCGTTCAGCGAGATGACCGCCACCTCGGTGGTGCCGCCGCCGATGTCGAGCACCATCGACCCGCTCGCTTCGCCGACCGGCATGCCGGCGCCGATGGCGGCCGCCATCGGTTCCTCGATCAGATACACCTCGCGCGCGCCGGCGCCGGCGGCCGATTCCTTGATCGCGCGGCGTTCGACCTGGGTCGAGCCGCAGGGCACGCACACCAGCACGCGCGGGCTGGGGCGGAAGAAGCGGTTCTCGTGCACTTTGCGGATGAAATGCTGTAACATCTTCTCCGTCACCGTAAAGTCGGCGATGACACCGTCCTTGAGCGGACGGATGGCGGTGATGTTGCCCGGCGTGCGGCCGATCATCGCCTTGGCCTCGGCCCCTACCGCGGCCACCGTGCGTTGCCCGCCCGTTCCCGGTTCCTGGCGAATCGCGACCACGGACGGCTCATTCAGCACGATACCCTGTCCGCGGACGTAGATCAGCGTATTGGCGGTGCCGAGATCGATGGACAGGTCGTTGGAGAAGATGCCGCGCAGGCGTTTGAACATGGGGGGCGTCGTCCTTGTTATGGGGAAAATAAGCCGGGAATACTCTAACAGTGGGTCGGGTTTTCGGCAAGCCGATGAAATGTTTCGCTCCGGCACCGGCATGGGATGTCGGATACTGTAAAAACAGGGGTGAGAGATGTCCTTGAGTGAAGGCGATGTGAAGCGGATCGCGCGCCTCGCGCGACTGGAGATCGGCGCCGGCGACGCGCCGCGCTACGCGCATGACCTGTCCGCCATCCTCGCGTTCGTCGAACAGATGGGTTCGGTCGACACCGCGGCGGTCGCGCCCATGGCGCATCCGCTCGATGCCGTGCAGCGCCTGCGCGAGGACGCGGTGACCGAGGAGAACGGGCGCGAGGCCTTTCAGGCGATCGCGCCGCGGGTGGAACAGGGGCTGTACCTGGTCCCCCGGGTGATCGAGTGACCCCGTGCCACGCTTCCGAACGCCCTGACGCCTAGCCGATCCGACCATGCACACCAAGACGATCGCCGAATTGTCCGCCGACCTGCGCGCGCGCCGGGTTTCGAGCGTGGAGCTGGCGCGCCATTTCCTCGCCCGCATAGCCCGGCTCGATCCCGGGTTGAATTCCTTCATCAGCGTGACGGAGGAGCAGGCCATCGCCGCCGCCGCCGCTGCTGACCGGCGCCTGGCCGCCGGCGACGCCGGTCCGCTGACCGGCATCCCGCTCGCACACAAGGACATCTTCTGCACGCGCGGGGTGAAGACCAGCTGCGGCTCGCGCATGCTGGATACTTTCATTTCCCCCTATGACGCCACCGTGGTCGAACGCCTGACGCGGGCGGGCGTCGTGATGCTCGGCAAGACCAATATGGACGAATTCGCCATGGGGTCGTCCAACGAAACCAGCTGGTACGGCCCGGTGCGGAACCCATGGGATGTCGCGCGCGTCCCCGGCGGCTCCTCCGGCGGCTCGGCGGCGGCCGTGGCCGCGCGCCTGGCGCCGGCGGCCACCGGCACCGATACCGGCGGTTCGATCCGGCAACCGGCGGCCCTGTGCGGCCTGACCGGACTCAAGCCGACCTACGGCCGCGTGTCGCGCTACGGCATGATCGCCTTCGCCTCCAGTCTCGACCAGGCCGGCCCGATCGCGACCAGCGCCGAGGACGCCGCGCTGTTGCTGACCGCCATGGCGGGCTTCGACCCGCGCGACTCCACCAGCCTGGAGCACCCGGTGCCCGATTACCACGCCCAGCTGGAAGACACGTCCGTCGCGGGACTGAACATCGGCCTGCCGCGCGAATACTTCGGGGACGGGCTGGATCCCGCCGTAGCGCGTGCGGTCGAGGAAGCGGTCGAGGTCTACCGGCGGCTCGGCGCGAACGTGGTCGAGATCAGCCTGCCCAACAGCGCGCTGGCGGTGCCCACCTATTATGTCGTCGCGCCGGCCGAGTGTTCCTCGAACCTGTCGCGTTTCGACGGCGTGCGCTTCGGCTACCGCTGTGAGGAGCCGCGCAATCTGATCGATCTCTACGAGCGCAGCCGCGGCGAAGGTTTCGGCGCCGAGGTTAAGCGCCGCATCATGATCGGAACCTATGTGCTGTCGGCCGGCTATTATGACGCCTATTACCTCAAGGCGCAGAAGCTGCGCCGGCTGATCAGCGAGGACTTCCGGCGCGCCTTTGCCGAGGTGGACGTGATCATGGGGCCGACTGCCCCGACGCCGGCCTTCGGTCTTGGCGCCAAACAGGATGATCCGCTGACCATGTACCTGTGCGACATCTACACCATCGCGGTCAACCTCGCCGGTCTGCCAGCGCTGTCGCTGCCCTGCGGTTTCGCCGGCGCGCTGCCGGTGGGCCTGCAATTGATCGGCGACTATTTCGCCGACGGCCGTCTGCTGGGGCTGGCTCACGCCTATCAGCGCGAGACCGACTGGCACCGGCGCGTCCCGCCGGGATACGAATGACATGAGGTGTGAGGCGTGAGGAGCATGACAAAAGGGTCATTGATTGTTTTCGCTGCTCTCCCCGCCCTTACGCCTCACCTGGCTAAATAGCGCACATTCGGAATGAATATCATGAATACGGCGGGTGGCTGCTGATGGAATGGGAAGCCGTCATTGGGCTGGAGACGCATGTCCAGCTGCTGACGAAGAGCAAGATCTTCTCGGGCGCGTCCACCGCCTACGGGGCCGAGCCCAACACCCAGGCCTGCGCCGTCGACCTCGGCCTGCCCGGCGTGCTGCCGGTTTTGAACCGCGAGGCGGTGCGGCTGGCGGTCAAGTTCGGTCTGGCCATCGGCGCGGCCGTCCAGGCGCGTTCGGTGTTCGCCCGCAAGAACTACTTCTATCCGGATCTGCCCAAGGGTTACCAGATCAGCCAGTACGAGCTGCCGATCGTGGCAGAAGGTCATCTGGACATCCTGTCCGGGGACAGTGGGACCAAGTCCGTCACCATCGTGCGCGCCCATCTGGAGGAGGACGCCGGAAAGTCGCTGCACGAGGATTTCCACGGCATGAGCGGGATCGATCTCAATCGTGCCGGCACCCCGCTGCTGGAGATCGTTACCGCGCCCGATCTGCGCTCCGCCGCCGAGGCGGTGGCCTACCTGAAGAAGCTGCACACCCTGGTGCGCTATCTCGAGGTCAGCGACGGCAATATGCAGGAGGGTTCCTTCCGCTGCGACGCCAACGTCTCCGTGAGACCGCGCGGCAGCGACAAGCTGGGCACGCGCACCGAGATCAAGAACCTCAACTCCTTCCGTTTCGTCGAACGCGCCATCGAATTCGAGATCGAGCGCCAGATCGAGGTTCTCGCGGGCGGCGGCACGATCACGCAGGAAACCCGCCTGTACGACCCCGACCGCCACGAGACCCGACCCATGCGCAGCAAGGAAGAGGCCTACGATTACCGCTACTTCCCGGACCCGGACCTGTTGCCGGTCGTGATCGAGGAGGCGTTCATCGCGGCCGTGCGCGAAACATTGCCCGAACTGCCCGACGCTAGGCGTGAACGCTTCGCGCGTGACTACGGGCTCAGCGCCTACGAGGCCGAAGTGCTGACCGCGAGCCGCGAGCTGGCCGGTTACTATGAGGAGACCGCGCGGACATCGGGGAACGCCAAGCAGTCGGCCAACTTCGTGATGGGCGAGGTGCTCGGCGCATTGAACAAGGAAGGCCGCGAGATCGGCGCCGCGCCGGTCGGCCCCGCGCTGCTCGGCGGCCTGATCCGTCGCATCGACGACAACACCATCTCCGGCAAGCTCGCCAAGCAGGTCTTCGAGGCGATGTGGGCCGGCGAGGGCGATGCGGATACGGTGATCGCCAGGAAGGGCCTGCGCCAGATCACCGATACAGGCGCGATCGAGCAGGCCGTGGACAAGGTGCTGGCGGACAACCCGCAGCAGGTCGAACAGTTCCGTGCCGGCAAGGACAAGGTGCTCGGCTTCCTCGTCGGCCAGATCATGAAGGCCACCCAGGGCAAGGCCAATCCGGCGCAGGTGAATGAGCTGCTACAGAAGAAATTAAGACAACAGTAGGGGGTGGATTTCAAATCCGTCCCCTTATCGGCTTTCCTGTATCTCCAGCACCACTTCCCTTACTCCGCCAGCCCGGATCCGGAATCCCCGCATCTCCAGCACGCCCTTCGTGTTGAGCGAGATGATCAGATAGGTCGTGTCGGGATAGCCGGCTTCGGCGATGTCGATGCTGGAGGGCGCGGCGGGACTGACGGGATGGGAGTGATAGATGGCGAGCAGATCCTCGCCGGATTCGCGCATCGCGCGCAGCGCGGCGATCTGGCCGGCGGGGTCCATCGCATAACGGTGTTCCGGGCGCGGCGAGATATTCGCGACGGGGATGGCGCGCAGGGCGGCGCCGTCGCGCGCGCTGATCAGGCCGCAGACCTCCTGTCCCGGAAACGCGCGGGCATGATCCAGCAACTGATTGATGATCCTGCGCGGCAGCCGCAGGGCGTGACCGCCTTTTTCTTCAGTAGCGTACTTGCCCGTCGTCATCGTCCCGCGCCTCCGTCATAGCGGGCGGCCACCGCCCGGATATGTCCGCCGATGTCGCGGCGTTGTTCGATCCCCGTATAGCCATGACGCTCGAGCAGGGCGGCGACCGCGGCCGCCTGTTCGTAGCCATGTTCGAGCAACAGCCAGCCGCCGCGGACGAGATGCGCCGGTGCCGTGGATATGATCCGCTCGATGGCCACCATCCCGTCGTCGCCCGGGGTCAACGCCGTCAGAGGCTCGTGGGGCAGATCGCCCTGAAGCAGGTGCGGGTCTTTGGCGTCGATGTAGGGCGGATTGGAGGCGATCATCTCGTAGCACTCCCCGTCGAGCGGAGCGCACCAGTCTCCCGACCGGAATTCGATGTTTCCCGCGCCCAGGCGCTGCGCATTTTCACCGGCGATGTCCAGCGCGTCCAGGCTGCTGTCAGTGGCTGTCACCCGGCAGCCCGGGCGCTCGAGCGCGAGGGTCAGCGCGATTGCGCCCGAACCGGTGCCGAGATCGGCGATGCGCAGGGGCATCCCGGCCGGAAGCCGCTCCAGCGCCAGTTCGACCAGCAGTTCGGTTTCGGGGCGCGGGATCAGGGTGGCGGATGTGACGCGGAAGCGGCGTGACCAGAATTCGCGCCACCCGGTCAGATAGGCGACGGGTTCACCCTGCGCACGGCGCGCGACGAGCGCGCGAAAGTGCCGGGCCGATGCCGGGGCGAGCGCCAGTTCCGGTCGCGCCAGCAACTGGGCGCGCGAGCGGTCGATGGCGTGGCCGAGCAACACCTCGGCATCGAGACGCGGGCTGTCGCTGCACGCCATGAGCTGCCCCGTTGCCCACGCCAGCATCTCCCGGAGGGTGGGGTCGGACGGTGCCGGCCCGGCGGACGGGGTCATGGCGCGAGGGCCGCGAGTTCTTCGGCCTGGTGCTCGCTGATGAGCGGATCGATGACCGGGTCCAGATCGCCCTCCATGATCTCATCCAGCTTGTAGAGCGTAAGATTGATCCGGTGATCGGTGAGCCGGCCCTGGGGGAAATTATAGGTGCGGATGCGTTCCGAGCGGTCGCCGCTGCCGACCTGCAGCCGGCGCGTCTGCGCCTGCTCGGCCGTCTGCTTCTCGCGCGCCTGCGCGGTCAGGCGGGCACCCAGCAGCGAGAGGGCGCGCGCGCGATTCTTGTGCTGCGAGCGCTCGTCCTGGCACTCGACCACGATGCCGCTTGGCAGGTGGGTGATGCGGATCGCCGAATCGGTCTTGTTGACGTGCTGGCCGCCGGCGCCGGAGGCGCGGTAGGTATCGATCTTGAGGTCGGCGGGGTTGATGTCGACCTCGCCGACCTCCTCCGCTTCCGGCAGGATCGCCACCGTGCAGGCCGAGGTGTGGATGCGTCCCTGCGCCTCGGTGGCCGGGACACGCTGCACGCGGTGGGCGCCGGATTCGAATTTCAGCCGTGAATAGGCGCCACGGCCGATCACGCGGCTGATGATCTCCTTGTAGCCGCCGTGTTCGCCGTGGCTGGTGCTCAGTACCTCGATCTGCCACCCCCGGCGTTCGGCGTACATCGAATACATGCGAAATAGGTCGCCGGCGAACAGCGCGGCCTCGTCGCCGCCGGTGCCGGCGCGGATCTCGAGGAAGATATTCGCGTTGTCGAGCGGATCGGAGGGAAGCAGCAGGCGCTTGACCTCGGTTTCGAGCTGTTCGCCGGCCTGCCGTACCCGTTTCAGCTCTTCCTGCGCCAGCGCGCGCACCTCCGGATCCTTGTCCTCGAGCATTCCCTCCGTCGCGGCGATCTCCGCCAGATTGTCGCGATAGGCGCCGAAGGCGGCAGTAAGCGGATTGAGCTGGGAATATTCCCGCGACAGCTCGCGGAAACGCTGGGGCTGGGCGATGGTTTCGGCGTCGGACAGCAGCGCCTGCAGCTCCTGCAGGCGCTCG
The DNA here is from genome assembly GCA_016716465.1 of Gammaproteobacteria bacterium. Lineage (NCBI taxonomy): Bacteria > Pseudomonadati > Pseudomonadota > Gammaproteobacteria > Gammaproteobacteria bacterium. The sequence continues at coordinate 83,884 of JADJWH010000004.1, read as the reverse complement.
ACCAGGGAATCCAGTTTGCGCTCGATGGAGGGAGACAGCACGGATTACTCGTCCGGGTCCTTCAGGTCGAGCAGTTCGCGCGCGGCGCGCAGCAGGTCGTTGCGTCCCTCGAAGCCGGCGCGGCGCATCTGCGCCGTCAGGTCGTGGGCCAGCTTGTTGGTGAGCGTATAGGCGAGATGCGCGAGCACCCGGTCCGGATCGGCGCCGCTGCGCAGCAGGCGGCGCGCCTTTTCCAGTTCACCCTCGCGCAGGGCCTCGGCGTGATCGCGGTACGCACGGATGGCGGACACAGCGTCGAGCGAGCGCAGCCAGCCCATGAAGCGGAGGGTTTGCGCGTCGATGATATCCTCCGCCTGCAGGGCGGCCTGCTGACGCGAACGCAGGCCTTCGTCGATGATTTCCTTGAGGTCGTCCACCGTGTACAGGTAGACGTCACTGAGGGCGCCCACCTCGGGTTCGATGTCGCGCGGCACCGCGATGTCGACCATCAGCATGGGGCGGTGCCGGCGCGCCTTGATCGTGCGTTCCACGGCGCCCTTGCCCAGGATGGGGAGCTGGCTCGCGGTGGAGGAGATCACGATGTCCGCCTCGGCCAGGTAGGTCGGGATCTCGGCCAGCGTGATGGCCAGGCCGTTGACCGCCTTGACGAGATTCTCGGCGCGCGCGAGCGTGCGGTTGGCGATGATCAGGCGCGAGATGCCGTTTTCGCGCAGGTGGCGCGCGGCCAGCTCGATGGTATCCCCAGCGCCGATCAGCAGGGCGGTGTGCCCCTCGAGGGAACTGAAGATCTGCTTGGCCAGGCTGACGGCCGCGAACGCGACGGACACCGGGCTTGCCCCGATGGCGGTGTCGGTGCGGATCTGCTTGGCCACCGAGAAGGTATGCTCGAACAGCTTGTTGAGCAGCTTGCCTACGGTTCCGGCCTCCCTGGCCGCTAAATAGGCATCCTTGATCTGTCCGAGGATCTGCGGCTCACCGAGGATCATGGAGTCGAGCCCGCTCGCCACCCGCAACAGGTGTTTCACCGCGCCCTGGTCGGGATGGGTGTAGAGATAAGGTTCGATCTCCCCGGGCAGCAGCTTGTGGTACTCGCGGAACCAGTCGATGACGACGCGCCCGTCCGGCTGATCCACGCAGCACACCACCTCGGTGCGGTTACAGGTGGAGAGGATGGCCGCCTCGCTGACATGGGCGTGCGAGGCGAGGTCGCGCAGGATGCTCGGCAGGCGATCGGGCGGAAACGCCACGCGTTCGCGCACCGGCAGGGGCGCCGTCCTATGATTGAGACCGATAGCGACCAACGGCATGGGTATCCGCCCGGCGTATCCGCGCACGCCAGTGATGTCTCGGTTCGGGTTCGATGAGCAAGGACAATTTTAACTGATTTTCTTGTAAAAAAAGGCTATTATTTCACTGTTGTCCCGTATCCGAAGGCATGGAATTCAGGCCTTCCCGCGTTTGTCCACGAAGGACCGGCATATGCGAAATGCAACATTATCTGTTCTGGCGGGCATCCTCTGCCTCGGCATCTCCGCCTGTTCGACCGTCGGGATGCGTGCGCCAGGCGCTGCCTCCGAGACGGGATCCGCCGCCATATCGTCCGCATCCACTCCCGACTTCCCCCCGGTCGAACTCAGCGGCGAGCTATTGTATCAGATCCTCGAGGCCGAGATCGCCCTGCAGCGCCGCCATTACGACGTCGCGGGGGAACGTTATCTCGAGTTGACGGAGGAAACGCGCGATCCGCGATTCGCCGAGATGGCGACCAAGGTCGCCATCTTCTCCCGCGACGACGTCCATGCCCTGCAGGCCGCCCGCCTGTGGGTGGAACTCGATCCCTCTCATATCGAGGCGCGCCAGATGATGGTGGTCGCCTCCATCCGGGCCGGCGATCCGGACGCCGCCCTGCCGCACCTGGAGGCGTTGCTGGCGCCGCGGAATGATGGCGATGACGCATTCAAGCTCGTCGCCAGCCTGTTGAACCGCGACGGAGACGTCGTTGCCGCGATGGGCCTGCTGGAGCGTTACATCGCCGGGCATGGCGACAACCGGATGGCGTATTTCAACTATGCGCAGTTTGCCATCCGCGCCGGGCAACTGGACAAGGCGGAAGAGGCGATTGATCGCTGCCTGGCCCTCGACCCGGGCGCAATCGACGCCATCGGCCTGCGTGTGCAGGTGCTGCAGCAACAGAAGCGCGAGGAGGAAGCCCTCGACTTCATGGCCGAATCGACGCGCCGGTTCCCCGGGGATGCGCGGCTGGGTCTGATGTATGCCCGTATGCTGGTCGATGCCAAGCGCCTCGAGGATGCGATCACGCAGTACGAGCGGGTGCTCGGCCTGGTCGACCCCAATACGGACATCCTGCTGACACTCGGCATGATCAACCTGCAGCTCAACCATCTGGGCGAAGCGGAGAAATACCTGCTGCAGGCGGCGCAGGACGAGAGCGCCGGAAACGACGCGCAGTTCTACCTGGGGCTGATCGAGGAAGGCCGCAACGATCCCGAGGCCGCCATGACGCATTATTCCGCGGTCAGGGGTGGCAATCTCTACCCCGAGGCGCGCATCCGCATCGTGGTCCTGCTTGCGGGCGAGGGCCGCGTGGATGAGGCGCGCGATCAGCTGCGTGTCCTGCACGCGCAGATCCCCGACCAGCAGAAACGCCTGTATCAGGTCGAGGGCGAGATACTGCGCGGCGCCGGACGGAGCGAGGAATCGATGCAGGTGCTGGGCGCCGCGCTGGAAGCCTTCCCGGGCGATATCGACCTGCTGTACCAGCGTGCCATCACGGCCGACGCGCTGGGACGGATGGATGTCTTCGAAGACGATCTGCGCGCCATTCTCGCGCGCGATCCCGATAACGTCGATGCCCTCAACACGCTGGGCTACACCCTGGCCGACCGCACCGATCGCTTCGAGGAGGCCTACGTCTACATACAGCGTGCACTGGCCCAGAGCCCGCAGAGCAATGCGATCCTGGACAGCATGGGCTGGGTGCTCTATCGCCTCGGTAATCACAAGGAGGCCCTCAAGTACCTGCGCCGATCCCTGGAGATCAAACAGGACCATGAGGTTGCCGCCCATCTGGGCGAAGTGCTGTGGGTTTCCGGCGAGCGTCAGGAGGCGATCAACGTATGGGAGCAGGCGCTGGAGCTGTTTCCGGACGACAAGCTGCTGCTGGACGTGATGAAGCGCTTCGGCCAGTGATGGCACGGACGATTTCGGGGGCCCTGGTCTGATTTGCCCCGGCATGCCGCGCGGGAGCATCCGTCGTGCCGCCGTCTTCCAGATCGTGGCGGCGGTGTTGCTTTCCCTTCTGGCTGTTTCCTGCGCCTCCATTCCCGGCGGCGGCCCCTCGCTGTCACCCGCGGACGCCGAAGCCGCATGGTCCGCGCGCCAGGCGATGCTGCGGGAGGTGCGCGCGTGGGATCTCAGTGGCCGTATCTCGGTGAGTGGTCCGGACGGTTCCTGGAATGCGCGCATCCGCTGGTCTCAGCGGGGCGATGCCTATGATATCGATTTTCTGTCCCTGTTCGGACAGCAGGTGGCCCGCCTGGAAGGCAGTGGCGAGGACGTGGTGCTGCGGTTGCCGGACCAGGAGCCGCAACGGGCCGCGACCGCCGGTGAATTGCTGGCGGCGAGCTTTGGGTGGTCCGCGCCGGTAGATGCCTTGCGTTACTGGATCCTCGGTCTGCCGCGGCCGCACACCCCGGCCTCAACCCGTCTCGATGAGCGTGGCCGCCTGTCCCGGCTGGAACAGGACGGCTGGAGTGTCGACTACCCGCAGTACACCGCCGTCGGCGCCGATCCCGGCGACCTGCCCAGAAGGCTGATGCTGGAAGGGATGCCCGCGCGCATCCGCCTGGTGGTCGATAGCTGGGATCTCGGGGGGTGAGTCAGCGGCCGCCGTGACGTATACTGTCGCGGTTGCCGCAGGCCCCGCTGATGAGTTCGACTGACAATTCCTCCGATTCGCCGCCGTCCGGTCCCGGGCGTGGATGGCCGGCCCCGGCCAAGATAAACCGGTTTCTGCACATTACCGGCCGCCGCGCGGACGGTTATCACCAATTGCAGACCGTGTTCCAGTTCCTGGACTATGGTGACACCCTGGACTTCGTTCTGCGCGACGACGGTGTCGTCCACCGTTCCACCCGCCTGCCGGGGATCGATCCCGAGACCGATCTGACGGTCCGCGCGGCGCGCCTGCTGCAGCGCCATGCCGGGGAGATCCGCGGGGTCGAGATCGAAATCGATAAGCGGATCCCGTCCGGCGGCGGGCTGGGCGGAGGGAGTTCGGACGCCGCCACGGCCTTGTGGGCGCTTAACTGTCTGTGGGAGCTCGGATTATCCGCTGACGATCTGGCCGCGCTCGGCCTGGGCCTGGGAGCGGATGTGCCCGTTTTCGTGCGCGGACAGGCGGCATGGGCGGAGGGGGTGGGTGAAATCCTCACCCCGCTGACACTGGACGAGCCCTGGTATCTGGTGTTGATCCCGGATGACCAGGTTTCCACCGCCGAGATCTTCGCCGCGCCGGAATTGACACGCGACTGCGATGCCCTCACAATAGGCGGCTTTCTTTCGGGCGATCATGGGGTTAATGTCTGCGAGCCGGTGGTTCGGGCGCGCCACCCCCGGGTGGCCGAGGCGCTGGACTGGCTGAGCCGCTACGCACCGGCTCGCATGAGCGGAACCGGAGCCTGCGTATTCGCGAGTTTCCCGGCGCGAGAAGCCGCCGAGGAGACACGGCGACTTCTGCCGGAGGGCTGGCGCGCCTTCGTGGCCAGGGGATGCAATCGCTCACCCTTGCTGGCCAGGGTCGAGTTACACTGTGCGCAACGTGCGCGGTGATCCGGTCCGGGCGAAACGGAATGCATGGGGTGTCGCCAAGCGGTAAGGCACGGGATTTTGATTCCCGCATACCCAGGTTCGAATCCTGGCACCCCAGCCAAATACGCCGGAGCTCGGCTCCGGGTCGGGGTCGATGCAGATGGGCAGTGTAATTCCTGAGGATACGCAGGCGTGAATTTTTCCACCGAGAGCGGGGCCGGCGCCATCTACCGACAGATGGTGGTGTTCAGCGGAACGGCGCATCCGCAGCTCGCGCAGAGCGTCGTCTCGCGCCTGAATCTGCCGCTGGGCCGGGCCAACCTCGACCGCTTCAGCGACGGCGAGGCGCACATCGAGATCACCGAGAACGTGCGCGGCAAGGATGTGTTCATCATTCAGCCGACCTGCGCGCCGACGGACACCCACCTGATGGAACTGCTGTTGATGGTGGACGCGATCCGGCGCTCCTCGGCCTACCGCATCACGGCGGTGATCCCGTATTTCGGGTATTCGCGCCAGGATCGGCGCCCACGTTCGGCGCGCGTGCCGATCAGCGCCCGCGTGGTGGCGGACATGGTCACCAATGTGGGGACCGACCGCGTGCTGACCGTGGACCTGCACGCCGACCAGATCCAGGGGTTTTTCGACATCCCGGTGGACAACGTGTACGCATCACCGGTGCTGCTCACCGACATCTGGCGCAGCAAGTATCCGCGCGTGATCGTCGTGTCGCCTGACGTCGGCGGCGTGGTACGCGCGCGCGCGATGGCGAAACAACTCGGCGGCGCCGACCTGGCGATCGTCGACAAGCGCCGGCCCGGGCCCAACATCGCCAAGGTCATGAACATCATCGGCGACGTGCGCGACCGCACCTGCGTCATGCTGGACGACATGGTGGACACGGCGGGCACCCTGTGCGAGGCATCGCGCGTGCTGAAGGAAGAGGGCGCCGCGAAGGTGGTCGCCTACTGTACTCACCCGGTGCTGTCGGGGGAGGCGGCACGGCGCGTCAACGAGTCCGTGCTCGATGAACTGGTGGTGACCGACACCATTCCGCTGGCACCGGATGCGGTGCAGTCGCCCAAGATCCGCCAGCTCTCGGTGGCGGACATGCTGGCCGAGACCATGCGCCGCATCAACGCGGAGGAATCGGTCAGTTCGATCTACATGGATTAAGCGGCGCGCCGCGGCCGCGGCGCGCGCGTTTGCGGGGAATACGGGTTTTATTGGTCGGTTCCGGCTGGTCGCGGTCGGAACCGGTATTGTGCAACTGAGGAGAAGACGACATGAACGTGAGTTTTGAACTGAACGCGCAAGTCCGTCATGACAGCGGGAGGGGAGCGAGCCGCCGCCTGCGTCGTGACGGCAAGGTCCCGGCCATCATGTACGGTGGCGGGCAACAGCCCATGAGCCTGGCGCTGGACCAGGATGCGGTGCGCCACAGCCTGGAGAACGAGGCCTTTTATTCGCACATCCTGACCGTCAATGTCGACGGACAGCCGGTGCAGGCCGTGCTCAAGGATCTGCAGCGCCACAGCTATCGGCCGATCATCCTCCACATGGACCTGCAGCGCATCAGCGAGACCGAAGAGCTGCGCATGCATGTGCCGCTGCACTTCATCGGCGAGACCGTCGCACCCGGGGTCAAGCTCGGCGGCGGCATCATTTCGCACCTGGTGACGGATGTCGAGGTGATCTGTCTGCCGAAGCATCTGCCGGAGTTCCTGGAGGTGGATGTCAGCAACCTGCAGCTGAATGAGACCCTGCATCTCTCCGATATCAAGCTGCCCGAGGGCGTGAAGATCATCGCGTTGACGCACGGTCCCGAACATGATCTGCCGGTGGTGTCGGTACATGTCCCGCGTGCGGCCGTCGAGGCGGAAGCCGCGCCTGCCGCGGAGGCTGCGGCCGCGCCCGCCGCACCGGCTGCCGGCGAGGCCAAGCAGTAAGGCGGCACGGGCGGGTCTGCGAGCGGCGGGGCAGCCTTCTTGTCGGCGCCGATCGAAGTCATCGCGGGCCTTGGGAATCCGGGCGCCGAGTATCGGGACACGCGCCACAACGCAGGCTTCTGGCTGCTGGACGAGCTCGCGCGCCGGGCCGGCGCCGAGTTCAGATCGGAGCGCCGTTTCCAGTCGGAGACGGCGCGCGCCGAACTGGATGGTCGTCCCTGCCACTTGCTCAAGCCCTTGACCTTCATGAACCGTAGCGGGCAGGCGGTCGCCGCGCTCGTGCGCTATTACCGCATCCCCGTCGAACGCATCCTGGTGGTTCATGATGAAATCGACCTGCCGGCCGGGACCGCGCGTTTCAAGCGTGGCGGTGGCCATGGGGGACACAACGGCCTGCGCGATATCATCGAGGTTTTTGGCGGAGCGACGGATTTTCTGCGCCTGCGCCTGGGGGTCGGCCGCCCCGGCAGCGCAGACGAGGTGGTGAGCTATGTGCTGCATCCGCCTTCGGCCGCCGACCGGACGTTGATCGACACGGCGATCGGGGAGGCCATCGGGGTGCTTCCGCTCGCTCTTGACGGCCAGTCCGAGCGCGCCATGAATCATCTGCACCGTCGGCGGGATGAGACCCCCTAGCCGCAATAGCCGCAACAGGAGTATTCAGATATGGGATTCAAATGCGGCATCGTCGGCCTGCCCAACGTGGGCAAGTCGACGCTGTTCAACGCCCTGACCAAGGCGGGCATTGAGGCGAGCAACTATCCGTTCTGCACCATCGAGCCGAATGTCGGCGTGGTGCCGATGCCGGATCCGCGCCTGGCCGCGCTCGCCGCTATCGTCATGCCGCAGCGTGTGTTGCCGACGACGATGGAATTCGTCGATATCGCCGGTCTGGTGGCCGGCGCATCGAAGGGGGAGGGCCTCGGCAACAAGTTTCTGGCGCATATCCGCGAGACCCAGGCCATTGCCCATGTGGTGCGCTGCTTCGAACACGACGACATCGTGCACGTCGCCGGCCGGATCGATCCGCTCGCGGACGTCGAGACCATCAACACGGAACTGGCCCTGGCCGATCTCGAGTCCGTCGAGCGCGCCCTGGACCGGGTGGCGCGCCAGACGCGCAGCGGTGACAAGGAGGCCATCGCGCGCCAGGCCCTGCTGGAAAAGGTGCGCGCCCATCTCGACGGCGCGATGCCGATACGCACGCTGGGTCTGGGTGAGCAGATCGACAAGCTGCAGGATCTTCACCTGCTGACCGCCAAGCCCACCATGTACATCGCCAACGTGGCGGAAGACGGATTCGAGAACAACCCGTTGCTGGACCGCGTGCGCGATCTGGCGGCGAAGGAAGGGGCCGAGATGGTGCCGGTGTGCGCGGCCATCGAATCCGAGATCGCCGAGCTGCCGGACGAGGAGAAGACCGAGTTCCTCGCCGACCTGGGCCTCGAGGAACCCGGCCTCAACCGGGTGATTCGTGCCGGTTACCGCCTGCTCAAGCTGCAGACCTATTTCACGGCCGGGGAGAAGGAGGTGCGCGCCTGGACCATCCCGGTCGGCGCCACCGCCCCGGAGGCGGCCGGAGTGATCCATACCGATTTCCAGAAGGGGTTCATTCGCGCCGAGGTCATCGCGTACGCCGATTACATTGCCTGCGGCGGCGAGCCGGGGGCCAAGGAGGCCGGAAAATGGCGTCTGGAAGGGAAAGATTATATCGTGCAGGATGGTGACGTTATCCACTTCCGGTTCAACGTCTAGCCATCGGCGGCGGCGTGACGGTCGCCCGGAAGAAAAATGCCAGGAACCCGGCTCCCTCCACTTGTCGCGCTCGGAGGGAATTCGGTATCATGGCCATCCGCCTTTCTCTGTGATCTTTATCCCGTTCGGCTATGTAGCTCAGTCGGTTAGAGCACAGCATTCATAATGCTGGTGTCCCTGGTTCGAGTCCAGGCATAGCCACCATCTCTTGATTCTCAGGATAGTCCGAGGATGACCACTAAGCCCGCGTAATAGCGGGTATTTTATTTGCTTATTCGTCCCGGGGCGAGGATATAGAATTATGTCCAAATGTCTGTAAACTGTAATTTCGCCAAGGTACCAACTCAATCCAGAGGAGAATTATAAAATGACAAACAAAAGGTTCTTACTCGTTGCGGGTCTCTTTACCATTGCGTCTTCCAGTGCCCTTGCGGACAACGTCGGTTCTTGTGGCTGGGGGTCGAAACTGTTCGACGGGCAGTCTGGCCTTGCGCCCCAAGTGCTGGCGGTAACCACCAACGGGACGTTAGGCAATCAGACATTCGGCATTACGTCCGGAACTTCGGGTTGTACCCAGGACGGCACCGTTACATCCACATGGAAAACGGCAATGTTCATCGATGGTAACAAGCAGGCACTGGCCCGGGACACCGCCGCAGGCCGGGGCGAGACGCTGGACGCGCTGGCGTTGCTGATCGGTATTGACGACACAGATACACAGGCCTTTAACCGGCTAATGCAGGAGAATTTCGCCAGCATTTTCCCCAGCAGTGACGTTTCAGCCGGGGAGATTCAGACTGCATTACGCGCCGTAGTCGCGACCGATGCTTCGCTTGGCAAGTACTCAGCGGCCATATAACAACACGAACGTCGTATCATGGAAACATGCCCGGTGGGACACCACCGGGCATGTTTTTTCAGTCAAGTAGTCAACAATTAGCACAGGGCGTAAGAACGCGTCCTGCGATCTCATTTCGTCACGTCGGGCAGGCAACGTTCCCGGACAGATGGGCCTTCGTGTTTCGATTATCTTGCATCGTTCCACTTATCGTGATGGCGCTATTGTCTCCCGCGACAACTCGCGCCACTGAAGGGGATTACCGCGACCAGCTCATCGCGACGGCTCACGAGCAACGACTGCAGCAACGGCCCGAGTGGATCAAGCTGTTGCACTATAAGGCCGGCATGGTCCCCGGTAGTTACAAGAGCGAGGTGGATGCGACCCGATTCTTTTTCGCCCCCGACGGCAAGACCGATCCCGACGCCGAGTTGGTTGCCACGCTCACTGCGTTCTTCGGCCCGTTCCCGGACGCGGTTGATCAGCGGCAATTTCATCCGCAATGCCTGTTCCCGGCTCGTTATCAGTGGTTAAAACAGGAACTGAATTTCGACCTGGCCCGACTGCCGGAGCTGCATTGCCGCGAACTGGAGCAATGGATGACTGCACTCGATCCCGAAGGCGTCACGGTGATATTCCCGGCGGCGTACCTCAACAGTCCTGCCTCCATGTTTGGCCACACATTGCTCCGGATCGACGGTAAGGGGCAAAACGAGCATACCCGGTTGCTGGCCTATTCGGTTAACTTCGGTGCGGATACCGGAAATGACGGTGGTCTGGCCTTTGCATTCAGGGGTCTGTTTGGAGGCTACCACGGCACCTATTCGGTAGCTCCGTACTACCTTAAGGTGCGTGAATACAGTGACATGGAAAACCGTGATATCTGGGAATATCAGCTCGATTTAACCGAGGCCCAGACTCGTACCTTGCTGCTGCATGTGTGGGAAATGCGTGGAATTTGGTTTGACTATTTTTTCTTCGATGAGAACTGCTCCTACCACCTGTTGTCGATAATCGAGACTGCGCGTCCCGATCTCGAGCTGACTAACCGCTTTGGCTACTGGGCCATTCCCTCGGACACGATCCGGGAACTGAATGATGCCGGACTGGTCAGGGATATTGTCTACCGCCCGTCGCGTCGCACCGTGCTCGGTAACCGCATGGCGCAACTCAACCTTGAACAGATCGCTGATGTAAAAAAGCTTGTCCATGGACAGCTCACGCCGCAGGACTCTGTTGTTACCGGCCTGCCTCTGGAGTTACAGGTCGAGGTTCTGGAGCTGGCCCATGAATATGCCGACTATCGTGGAGATGAGGATGCGGCGCTATTGCACACGCTGCTGGAAGCGCGCAGCACCCTTCCGGTTGCCAGCCCGAGAATCAGTGTGCAGAGCGGTACCCGTCCCGACCAGGGTCATGATACTGGACGTGGCGCGCTGACCGCGGGTCGCGAAGCAGGCCACAACTATCAGGAGTTGCAACTGCGCCCGGCCTATCACGATCTGCTCGACCCGATCCCGGGCTACACCCGGGGTGCTCAGATCGTCTTTTTCGATCTGACGGCCAGACACGACAGCAGTTCTGGTACCGCTCGATTGCAATCATTCATGCCAGTGAACATCATATCGCTCACGCCGGTATCTGAGATCGTTACCCCTATGTCCTGGCAGTTTGCCTTCGGCCTGACGCGTAAGCAGGGACAGCAGAGTAACCGCATGATCGCCGCCATTAACGGCGGAATCGGCTTAAGCGCGTCGTTGTTGAGGCATGGTATCGCCTATGCGCTGCTCACCCTCAGTCTGGACGCCGGGCGGGAATTGCGTAATGGCTATGCCGCCGGCGCGGGCGGGGCTACCGGCCTTCTGATGGAGATCACGCCGCGCTGGTCGCTGCACCTCTTTGCCCACGGTACCGGCTACACGGCTGGAGAGGCACACGGCGAAAAAGAGCTCGGGCTGGAACAGCGCTATACAGTGGGCAAGTCCGACACCGTACGTATGGCATGGAGCCGGGAGCGGCAACTGGACGGTGAGTTCACCGATTTCCATATTGGTTGGCAGCGCTTCTTCTAATGACCCGCCTCAGCCTTCTGTTTGTCGTATTGCTTTGTCTGGCGCAGTACGGCTGTACTGGCGTGTTCTTCATTCCAAAGGAGCGACTGGTCCGCACGCCGACCGATATCGGACTCGAATATCGCGAAGTCAAGTTCGACTCGAATGACGGCATACCGCTCTACGGCTGGTTTCTGCCCGCCCGGGGCAAGGCACTGGGCTCCATCCTGTTTCTCCATGGAAACGCAGAAAATATCAGCACCCACATCGGCAGTGTCTATTGGTTGCCCGCCAAGGGTTACAATGTCTTCCTGTTCGACTATCGTGGGTATGGAAGCTCCGGTGGTTCGCCCGATGTGGATGGCGTGATCCTGGACGCGGAAGCGGCCATTAGCCGATTGGTCGCCATGCCTGAATCCGATACGGGTCCGGTCATCGTCTATGGACAGAGCATCGGCGCGGCAATCGCCGTCTATGCCGTTGCCCACAGTACGCATCGTGATCGAATTGACGCCTTGATCGCTGAGAGTGCGTTCACGGGTTACCGGGATATCGCGCGTGAAAAGCTGGCATCCTTTTGGCTCACCTGGCTCTTTCAGTATCCTCTGTCCTGGACAGTCACAGACCATTATGCTCCGATCGATGCCGTGGCGAAGGTTGCGCCGATCCCTCTTCTGCTGGTTTACAGCGAAGAGGACACCGTCGTGTCTATACGTAATGGCGATCAGCTATACAGCGCTGCGAGGGAACCAAAGCAGTTCTGGAGAATGCCTCAGGGTTCTCATATCGGGATCTTCACCCAGCCTGACAACGCGCAGCGTCTGCTGGAATATCTGATGTCCATCAGACGGAGAAAAGACTGATTATCCATGGGCATTCAGGGGTTGGTCATCTGATTCGATGATACTTGCATTCATGCACCCCAGGAGCGCCATCTGCTGAAATTCCGCCTCGAGACTGTATGTCTCGGACTGCACTGCACATCCTCCCTTGAGACGTTAATCCCTGCATTCCTTGCTCTTCGCCGTGAGTAGTTGTACGCGGCGAGCAGTCTGGCTGCGCATGTCATCCGTGGTTAGTCAGAGAATTTCGAGTTCGCTTCCCACGTGACCGCCTGCCGTTTCGCGGTGAAACCATGTTGGAAGGATACGTAGTAGTCCTGTAAGCCAATAGAGTTATGAGTAATTTTAAATAAATAACATTGTGCAATAAAGATGATTGAATTGTGCAAAAACTTTGACTCCCCTACGAGATCGTGGTTAAATTTTCCCCGAGCGTTTGGTCAGAAGGTGGATCGGGAATGATCCTCAAGTGGAAATCTATCCTCTGCTTGTGCCCCGCATACGCTCGGTTCTCAGGGAGGTTTCTCATTAAGGACAATATAAGAGACTGTTATATATATGATTTATAACAGTATCTGCTCATAATATATTTCATGGGAGAGACAAATGAAGAAACTAACTTCTCTGTCCTTGGCGCCGGCCGCGCTTTTCATAGGCGGCGCTGCCATGGCGGCGCCGATCGGCGGTTACGACGCGTGGACGGTTAACGCGGGCGTAATCACGGCGACCTGCCCGGCAGGCCATACCTGTACCAACCTGGACGCCACCGGCAACGGCATCCTGCAGCAAAAGATGGTGGACAACGCGGATACCACCGTCTCCTACTTCCGCACCATCGTCTCCGAAGAAGGCGCCACGGCGACGGACCTGGCCTCGGTTCAGGCCCTGGGCTTCCGCATTGAAGGCCAGATCGGCATCGACGGCGGCGGCGGCAACAACTACACCAACCGCAGCGTGATCAAGGCGGGTGCGCAGCTGGGCAACGACGCGATGGCGACCATGGCCGAGATCAACAGCGGCGCCCTGCAGTCGGGTAGCCTGGCGCCGGTCGTCCTGGATCAGCAGCAGGGTCTGGGTGCGACCACGCGCAGCATGGACTGGCATTTCCATGAGAACGGCGTGGGCTACCTCGAGTTGAACGCCTACTCCACCGGCGGTGTCGCCGGCGGCGGTACCGGCAACGAGGGCGCCATCACGGTGCGTCGTTCGAACAACGTCTCGCTGGGCGGCACCCTGACGCTGGATCCGGGCGGTTCGCAGGAACAAACCCTGGCCTATGCGGCCGGCAACTCCGTCACGGCGGTGTGGCTGACGCAGGCGGCCTCGGGCATCGGTTCCTTCACCAACCGGACCCTCGGTCTGCAGCGCTACACGGTGGTTACGGCCGCGGGTCAGGCGGGCAAGACCAACGCGGGCGGTACCTCGGTCTCGGCGAGCAATGCGGACGGAAATGGCAATTTCGTGATCTCGCTCAACGGTCCGGGCACCGAGATCAGTGGTACGCAGTTCGGCTGGAACAACGCGCTGTTTGGCAACACGCCGCAGGAGTACTTTGAGAACTCCATCTCAAGTGGTCTGGTGGCGCCGCCGGCTCCGGGTACCTTCGCCGATGACTTCGTCATTCCCTAACGACGCGTAGATAGGAGAGTAATCATGAATCGCAAATATATAGCTTTAGCGATGGCGTCCGCGGGAGGGTTGTTGGTTTCGGGTGCAGCCCTGGCGGGTTCCGCCGCATCACACAATGCGCCGTTGAGCTTCGATCAGTATTCGGTCACCAACGGCACCATCACGGACACCTCGGTCGAGTGTTCGGTCGGCGGCTGGACCTGCGTCTCCCTGGATGCGACCAGCAACGGCCTGCTGATGCAGCAGGTGACCGATCCGGGTACCGGCGTCGCCTTCATCCGTACCATCGTGACGGAAGAGAACGCCAACGGTACGACGGCTGCGGGCCTGGAGTTCTGGCAGGAGGCGCAGACCTTCGCCAGTGGTGTCACCACCAACAACATTGCCCTGGCACAGGGCGTGAACTCCGGGGGCATGGACTTCCGCATCAAGCTGTTCGAAGCCTCCTTCCGTTCGGACGGGGATATCACGATCCCGACCAGTGGCGGTGGCGGTGCGGAAATGTACATGAACCAGACCATCGCCACGGCGGGTCAGACCTTCCAGCAGGACGGCGTGAACGGCAATGCGCGTCAGCGCATCGACCAGGTCCAGGGTACCAACCCGGGCAAGTTCACCTACGCCTCCATCGACGGCGCGGCGTTCATGCCGACCGTGGGCGGCACGCTGGGTGGTACGGTCATGCCGGCACTGGCCTATGCCTCGACGGATGGTATCAGCGCGGTCTGGATCGGCGCGGATCAGCCGGGTAACTACGCGGCCTCGCTGCGTCAGTTCGGTTACCAGCAGTTCCGCAACTGGGGTTCGATCGCGGTCACCAATCCGGGCACGAACGTGGCCGGTGGCACCTCGACCTACTCCTCGGTCGGTCCGCTGGGCACCTTCTCGGCCAACGGCTCGTGGGACTGGGATGCGGCCCTGTGGGATCTGGGTGCCGCGCCATCCGGCCCGCCCTGATCGTGCCGGTCTAGACACAATACTTACATAGCAGTGCTTATTTCGGAGGGGGCGCAATGCCCCCTCACTTTCCCGGCCAGATTTGAGACTTTTGTAGTAGCAATGGCAGTAGCAGTACGGGCTGAACTCTGGCCCAGGATATACCACTCCCAAGGTGTATCCGCGTTAGTGGTAACAACGTCAGCTTGGGGGAGGCATTGCCTCCCCCTCTTTTTTGTGCTCTCCGAGCAGGCAGAATCGGTCGTATCCCTCAGTCAATTACGAGCAGAATCCAGTAGCATCAGAAGCCGGCCGTACACCTACCATATCGAGCGCAATTCCGGTAAATACAGCGGAAATTCGCGCGGATCCCGTGAATAATTACGTCTGCGCGTCAAATCACGAACTCGATTCTTTGATCGCAATCAAGCTGCGCCATGGCGGGCTAAATTATTTACGCCCCCTTTGCGACGATAATATTCGACGGTGATTGTTTACCAGTCCGCGATGACTTGCATGAAAATTATCGGAAAAAACAGTGGTTCCGTATCACCGTCCGGGTCTGCCCGTAACGCCGGGGTGATGCAGATGTGGCGCTCATCTCGCGTCACGCAGCCATTATGGTCTTGTGAGTATTTATCCGCGTCCACAAATAAACGGTACAAAATGTGCCGAAATACGCTGGAATTTCTACAAATCTTGCGCGCAAAAAATCAAAGTGAGTTCTCATTGATCAGGAACACTGCATATCAATGTGCACCTAATGAGGAAATTCCGCAGAAATCCGCCCAGATTTTGAATTATGGGTTGCCATACGATCTCATGGCGGTATAACTGAACTCGAGGTTCAGAAGGGTTCCGCTGCAAGCCTGAAGTCCTCGGCAATGGCCGTCAGAACAGACCTGCTTTATAACACGAGCGATTCTGTTTGCTTTATTCGCTACGGTTCGCCTAATAAATCGATACACATTGATGTGTACGAAAAAGGGATTGATCCACTTTATGGATGATCAAAAGGCACTGTTATTCGAGCCATAACAGTTCTTGCTGATTTGAAATATTACAGTGGAGACAAAACATGAGAAAACTGAGCGTACTGACACTGGCGCCTGCTGCTCTGTTCGTCAGCGGTGCCGCCATGGCAGCGCCGATCGGTGGCTACGACGCGTGGACGGTTAACGCGGGTACCATCACGGCGACCTGCCCGGCGGGCCATACCTGCACCAACCTGGATGCCACCGGCAACGGCATCCTGCAGCAAAAGATGGTGGATAACGCGGACACCACCGTCTCCTACTTCCGCACCATCGTTACCGAAGAAGGCGCCACTGCGTCGGACCTGGCCTCGGTTCAGGCCCTGGGCTTCCGCATTGAAGGCCAGATCGGCATCGACGGCGGCGGCGGCAACAACTACACCAACCGCAGCGTGATCAAGTCCGGCACTCAGTTGGGCAACGATCAGATGTCGACCATGGCGGAGATCTCGCTGGGTGCCCTGCTGTCGGGCAGCCTGTCGCACTTCGTCGCAGACCAGGAGCAAGGCCTGGGCGCGACCACGCGGGGCATGGACTGGCATTTCCATGAGAACGGCGTGGGTTACCTCGAGTTGAACGCCTACTCCACCGGCGGTGTGGCCGGCGGCGGTACCGGTAACGAAGGCACCATCACAGTGCGTCGCAGCACCAACGTCTCTCTCGGAGGTACGCTGACGCTGGGCGCGAGCCCGACGGAAGGTGTGCAGACCCTGGCCTACGCGACCGGCAACGCCGTCACGGCGGTGTGGCTGACACAGGCGGCCTCGGGCATCGGTTCCTTCACGAACCGGACCCTCGGTCTGCAGCGCTACTCCGTGGTCACCACCACGGGCCAGGCGCAGAAGACCAACGCGGGTGGCACGTCAATCGACGCATCCAACGCCGATGGCGCGGGTAACTTCACGGTCAGCCTCAACGGTCCTGGCACCGAGATCAGTGGTACGCAGTTCGGCTGGAACGCGGCGCTGTTCGGCACGCAGCCTCAGCAGTACTTCGAGAACTCGATCTCGAGCGGTCTGATTGCGCCGCCGACGGGTACCTACGCCAATGACTTTGTCATTCCCTGATGACGCTTGAGATATAGGAGAGTAATCATGAATCGCAAATATATAGCTTTAGCGATGGCGTCCGCGGGGGGCTTGCTGGTTTCGGGTGCTGCCCTGGCGGGTTCCGCCGCAGGTTGGAACGGTCCGCTGAGCTTCGACCAGTTCTCGGCCACCAACGGCACCATCACGGACACCTCGGTCGAGTGTTCGGTCGGTGGCTGGACCTGCGTCTCCCTGGACGCGACCAGCAACGGCCTGCTGATGCAGCAGGTGACCGATCCGGGTACCGGCGTCGCCTTCATCCGTACCATCGTGACGGAGGAGAACGCCAACGGCACGACGGCTGCGGGCCTGGCCTTCTGGCAGGAAGCTGAAACGCTTGCCAGCGGCGTCAACACCAATAACGTCGCGGTCTCGCAGGGCATTGTCGATGGCGGCATGGATTTCCGCGTAAAGCTGTTCGAGGCCTCCTTCCGTTCGGACGGGGATATCACGATCCCGACCAGTGGCGGTGGCGGTGCGGAAATGTACATGAACCAGACCATCGCCACGGCGGGTCAGACCTTCCAGCAGGACGGCGTGAACGGCAATGCGCGTCAGCGCATCGACCAGGTCCAGGGTACCAACCCGGGCAAGTTCACCTACGCCTCCATCGACGGCGCGGCGTTCATGCCGACCGTGGGCGGCACGCTGGGTGGTACGGTCATGCCGGCACTGGCCTATGCCTCGACGGATGGTATCAGCGCGGTCTGGATCGGCGCCGATATGCCGGGTAACTACGCGGCCTCGCTGCGTCAGTTCGGTTACCAGCAGTTCCGCAACTGGGGAACGATCGGGGTCACCGCTCCGGGCACGAATCTCCCGGCCGGTACCTCGACCTACTCCTCGGTCGGTCCGCTGGGCACCTTCTCGGCCAACGGCTCGTGGGACTGGGATGCGGCCCTGTGGGATCTGGGTGCTGCGCCATCCGGCCCGCCCTGATCACGTAATCGCAAGTTTGTAGTAGTAGCCGTATGGGTCGAACTCTGGCCCAGGATATACCCACTCCCAAGGTATATCCGCGTTAGTGGTAACGTTTCGGCTCGGGGGGGGCTTGTGCCCCCCCTTTTTTTCTCGTTTTTATTCATTTACGCCAAATTGGCGAGTCCTCACGCAATCACAGCCCCATGGGCGGTTTTCGTTTTCATCTGTCTGACCAGGTGGGCGCCGCGCAGGAAATTCCATTCTAAAGTTATCCTGCCCGGCGCGAATAGTACCCGCTGACGGACCTGCCATCCCGAAGGAATCACCCATACCCGAGTCCCGTGGCTGCTGTGAGTTCAGCGCTGGGCGATGACGCCATAGGAGTTCAATTTTTGAATTGCCTGGCTTTAGGTATAAGCTTTGCACGCGGTCATGGTTTCCCGAGCCGCGTGAAGGTCCATGAATCTTTCGATCAGACATAAGCTTTTTCTGGTGCTGTTCCTCACCATCGGACTGGTAGCGGGGAGCATGGTCATCTTTATCGAGTTTTCCCTCGAAGGCCTGTTCGTGCGGTACCTGGACGATCGCCAGCAGGCGCGGTTCAGTGGCATTGCAGAGCATTTGAAGAATGAGTACATCGAGAGCGGCGGATGGCAGCGACTCGATGAGGATCAGCTGGTCTGGGCCAAAATGCTGCTCGGCGATAGCGAGCACATTATGATCCACCGCCCTCCCCGGGATGACGCGGAAGACGAGCGGACGGAACGCGAACTGGAGGAGGCGCTGCTGGCCAAGGTCAAGATGGTCGAGGGCGGGTTCCTGCGAGCCGATCGTCGCGTCATGCTGCTCGATGCGGATCGTTCCATCATTTACGGAGACCCCGAACTGGCGGATCTGCTGACACTGCGACCGATCATCGTCAACAGGCGTACCGTCGGATATCTGGGGATCCTGCCCGGACCCTCGATCTCGGATCTGCGCGCAGGGCATTTCCTCGATCAGCAGACCGACGCCTTCGCGCTGATGGTGTTGACGGTGATGCTGGTGTCGGCGGCACTGGCCTATGCTTTTGCAAACCGGGTACTGGAACCCCTGGGCGCAATCACCAGTGGTTCGCGTGATCTTGCCGACGGGGATTATGAGGTGCGCGTGCCGGTGACAGCCAGGGATGAGCTGGGGCAGCTCGCGCGGGATTTCAACAGCCTGGCCGAGGCATTGCAGCAGAACGAACGAATACGCCGACAGTGGGTGGCGGACATCTCGCATGAATTACGCACGCCGCTTTCGGTGCTCCGCGGTGAGATCGAGGCGATGCAGGATGGCGTGCGTCAGATGGATATCGACGCGATCAATTCACTGCACGGTGAAATCCTGCGCCTCGGCCGGCTGGTGGATGATCTCTACGAGCTGTCGATGACAGACCTGGGTGGCTTGCAATACCGCAAGACCCGGGTCGATCCCGTCGCCATCCTGGAGGATGACCTCAGGGCGCATGCCGAGGAGTTTCGTGCCCGGAACCTGGAGGCCACACTGGAAAATCGACTCACGGAACCGCTGTCGATCAACGCGGATCCGGACAGGTTGGAGCAGCTGTTTTATAACCTGCTGAGCAATACACTTCGCTACACCGATGCAGGCGGACGCCTGATCATCCGTGTGGGCAAGGACAGCAGGCAGCTGATTGTGGATTTCATGGATTCCGCCCCCGGCGTACCGGAAGAAGACCTGCCCCGTCTGTTCGACCGGCTCTATCGTGTCGAGACATCCCGTAGCCTGGTCTACGGCGGCGCGGGACTTGGTCTGGCGATTTGTCGTAATATCGTGCATGCCCATGGCGGAAGCATCACCGCGCAACACTCCACCCTGGGCGGTTTGTGGGTACGGATAACCTTGCCTTTATAGGACCGGTATCGATATGAATGACATAGATTCGCAGCGAATTCTGGTGGTGGAGGATGAAGCCAAGCTGGTGCAGGTGCTGCAGGATTACCTGGCCGACGCGGGATACACGACGTTCGCGCTCCGTGATGGGAAGAAGGTGATACCGTGGGTGCGCGAGAACCAGCCGGACCTGATCCTGCTGGACATCATGCTGCCGGGAATGGATGGGCTGGAGATCTGCCGGGGAATACGTTCCTTCAGTCAGGTGCCGATCATCTTCATCACGGCGCGCGTCGAGGAGATAGACCGTCTGCTTGGCCTCGAGCTCGGCGGCGACGACTACATCTGCAAGCCATTCAGTCCGCGGGAGGCCATTGCGCGCATCAAGGCGGTCATGCGGCGGCTGGCCACTCCGGGGCATGCCACTCCGGGCGGAGGCGTGGTAACGCTCGACGAGAACAGTCATCGGGTGTGGGCGGGTGATCGCAGCGTGGTTTTGACCACGGTCGAGTTCAAGCTGCTGGAAACGCTTTACCGTGAGCCGGGTCGGATCTATTCGCGTGGCTATCTGATGGATCGCATCTACAAGGACAGCCGGGTCGTTTCCGATCGCACCATCGACAGCCATATCAAGAAGCTGCGCAAAAAACTGGCCGGTCTGCTGCCGGATATGGAGATCATCCAGTCGGTCTACGGCGCCGGCTATCGCTACGAACCCGCCCCCGCCGCCGGCAATTCCCCCGGCGCGGAAGAGGACCGGACGGCGGTTCCTCGATAATTGCCAACTTTCTTCCGAATAATTGCTCAATCCGACCTTAGCCTTTCTCGGGTACGGTAGCGGCGGGTCGCCGATGTTCGGCGGTCTTGGAATGTGGCGTCGTCGTTACCGTGCGATGGATGGTCTATCACGTTCGCGCGCGAATCGCCGCAACGGCAGCCATGGGGCGGTATTCGGGCATGATCGATTTCAATCGGCGTTTGCTGTTCATTCACATCGCCCGCACGGGAGGCACCAGCATCGAGACCGCGTGTGCGGGCATCGACTGGTGCTGCATAGATCTGCCCAGCAAGCATCTGTCCGCTTCACAGACACGCGCCCGATACGGCGAGGAGATCTGGAACAGTTTCATCAAGTTCACCATCGTTAGAAACCCCTGGGACAGGCTGGTCTCCATGTGGTCGACGGGCTCGTGGCACTCCGAACAGGATGGCGAATCCTGCCGGGACATGAAGGCGTTTCTCGCGCAGTTGAAGCCGCACCCGGTCGAGAAATATCAATCCCTGTTTTATCACGAGATTCTCGACGAGCCGCTTGATTACGTGCTCCGCTATGAGAACCTGCACGACGATCTCCTGCGCATGCTGAAGGAGCGTAGTCTCCCGCCCGTCGTGCTTCCGCATGTGGAGGCGACGCGCAGAAATCATTACTCCAGCTATTACACCCCCGAGACGGCGGAAATCGCCGGCGCGATGTTCAGGCGGGACATCGAGGATTACGGGTACCGCTTCGAGTCATGGCCTGGCGGCGGGCAGTATGCCGCGTATGGAGCCCCGGTGCCGGATGTCGGCAGGCTGTCTGGCGGCAGCCGACCGGCCTGACCCGGCAGGCATCCACTCAGGATTTCTGTCAGGCGTTCTCCGTGAGCCGTGCCGCGGTCTCGGCGATGCGCCGACCCAGCGCGCGGCACAGACGTTTCTCCTCCTCGGTCAGCGGACGGCTTTCATTGAGCCCGGCGGTATGGCTGGCGCCGTAGGGCGTGCCGCCGCTGGCGGTGTTCATCAGATCGGCTTCGCTGTATGGCAGGCCGAGCAGGAGCATGCCATGGTGGAGCAGGGGAAGCATCATCGACAGCAGGGTGCTTTCCTGCCCGCCGTGCAGCGTCCCCGTCGAGGTGAAGACGGCGGCCGGTTTGCCGATGAGCGCGCCCGACAGCCAGAGACTGCTGGTCCCGTCGAGGAAATACTTGAGCGCCGCCGCCATATTGCCGAAGCGCGTCGGGCTGCCCAGCACCAGGCCGGCGCATTCCACCAGATCGTCGTGGCTCGCGTAGGGTGGACCGGCAGCGGGGATGCTGTCCTCGGTCGCCTCGCAGACCGTCGAAACGGCAGGCACCGTGCGCAGGCGCGCGCGAAATCCGGGCACTTCCTCCACCCCGTGCGCGATCTTGTGTGCCATGGCGGCTACGTTGCCATGACGGCTGTAATACAGGACGAGGATGTCGGGCATGGCTACAGGAGGTCCAGGAGCTTCTCGGGCGGGCGCGCGACGACGGCGGCTGCGTCCGTCACCACGATCGGGCGCTCGATCAGGATAGGGTATTCCGCCAGGGCGGCGATCAGCTGTTCACGGCCGAGTTTGGGGTCGTCCAGCCCGTTTTCGCGATAGGGCGCCTCCTGCCTGCGCATGAGATCGCGCGGGCTCATGCCCAGGCGCTCGAGCAGCGACTTCAGTTCCTTCTTCCCCGGCGGGTTTTTCAGATACTCCACAATCGTGGGCTCGATGCCATGTTTGCGTAGCAGCTCGAGCGCCTGGCGCGATTTCGAGCAGCGCGGATTGTGGTAGATGGTCACGTTCATGAGGTCACTCCACCGGTCTGTCGGGGGTCACGGTATTCTACCCCGCTGTTTCTTGACAGCCTATAGGGCCGGTGATAGTTTGCCAATAAAAACGAGACCTTGGCGATGTTCGTCGGGTGTTTTTCGAGATTATCCGATATGTACGCAAGCCATGTTCGCAACGATGGTTAGGCGCGGCGGGGCGGCGGTCCTCGTGATGACCGCGCTGGCCGGCTGCGCCATCGCCCCGACGCAGGAGATGAGCGACGCCCGCCAGTCGGTGCAGGCGGCGCATGAGGCCGGTGCGCGTGATTACGCCTCGCGCAATCTCCGTATCGCCGTCGACTACCTGGAAGAGGCCGAGCGCGAACTCGAGCTGCGCTACTTCAGCCGTGCGCGGCATGATGCGGTGGTGGCCAGGAGCGAGGCGCTGAAGGCGCGCAACGTCACCCTCGCCATCCGGGAGGCCGAGGGCGAGATCGCGCGCACGAGTGCCGCCGAAGACGCGGTGCAGCAGGCCACCGAGCTGTTGCTGGGCGCCATGCAGGCGGCCACCGAGGGCAAGGACAAGAAAGCCATCCGCCTCGCCGATGAGGCCAGGAAACTGTTGCAACAGCCCGCCGCACCCTGAACCCACAGTGATGAAGCGCATCGAACGGGCATTTGAGGGCGCGCTCTGGAACAGCCGCTATATCGTGCTCCTGGCGGTGATCTCCAGCCTGCTGGCCGGCATGGCGATGTTCTACATGGCCACCGTCGATGCCGTCTACATGCTGGCGCATCTGGCCGAATACGCCTCGCCCGCGCTCGAGGGTCACGCGCGCGGCGAGCTGCGCGGCACCACCATCACTCACGTGGTCGAGATCGTGGACGGTTATCTGCTGGCGACGGTGATGCTGATCTTCGCGCTCGGCCTGTATGAGCTCTTCATCAGCAAGATCGACCAGGCGGCGCACGCGGAGAATTCCTCCAACGTGCTGCTGATCGACAATCTGGACGATCTCAAGTCGCGCCTCGCCAAGGTGATCCTGATGATCCTGATCGTGAAGTATTTCGAGCACGCCATCGCGATGGAATTTGCGAACCCGCTCGACCTGCTCTACCTGGCGGGCGGCATCACACTGATCGGCCTCGCCATCTACCTGTCCCACGCCGCCGAGCACGGGGGCGGTCCGGGCCCGGAAAAGTCCGGCGCCGCGCACTAGCGCCGCGATCTAGTCCAGACGCCCGTCGCGCGCCGCCTTCAGCACCAGGGCGTCGAACTCCTCCGCCGACAGCAGGCCGCGCTCCGCCACCACTTCGCGCACCGGACGTCCGCTACGCTCGGAGGCCTTGGCCACCTCGGCCGCCGCCGCGTAACCGATGCGGGTGTTGAGCAGCGTGGCGAGTCCGACGCTGGCATGCAGGAATTCCCGGCAGCGCTCGCGGTCCACGCGCAGTCCCTTCAGATTGCGCTCGGTCGCCGCATCGATCGCGTTCGTCAGCCAGTCCATGGCGTCGAACAGCGCCGAGCCCAGCGCCGGCATCATCACATTGAGTTCGAGCTGGCCGGCCTGCGTCATCGCCGCCACCGCCGCGTCCTGGCCCAGCACCTGGTAGCACACCTGGTTCAGCATCTCGAACATCACCGGATTGACCTTGCCGGGCATGATGCTGGAACCGGGCTGCACCGCCGGCAGCACGATCTCGCCCAGGCCGGTGCGCGGGCCGGAGGCGAGCAGGCGCATGTCGTTGGCGATGCGCGTGAGCTCGAGCGCGAGGTCGCGCAGCGCGGAGGACAGCCGCTGCATGTCGTGCAGCGACTGCATCTGGGCGGCGAGGTCGGTCGCGGGGCGGATCGCCTCGCCGGTCAGCCGGGCCAGCTCGGCCGCGGCATTGGCCGCGTAGCCGGGCGCGGTGTTCAGGCCGGTCCCGGCGGCGCTGCCGCCGAGCCCGATCTCGCACAGCGAGGCGCGCGCGCCCTCGATCCGGTCGGCGCAGCGGCGCAGGGTCCAGGCATAGGCGGCGAATTCGCGCCCGAGCGTGGTCGGCACCGCGTCCTGCAGGTGCGTGCGGCCGCTCTTGACCGTGTCCATCTCGCGCGCCGCGATCGCCGCGTACTCATCCGCCATCGCGCGCACCGCCGTGCACAGGCGCGGCAGCTTGGCGAGCGCGGCTAGCCGGATGGCGGTCGGGATGGTGTCGTTGGTGCTCTGCCCCATGTTGACGTGATCGTTGGGGTGCACCGGCGTGTATTCGCCCCGTTTGCCGCCGAGCGCGACATTCGCGATATTCGCGATCACCTCGTTGCTGTTCATGTTGTGGCTGGTGCCGGCGCCGGCCTGGAAACGGTCGACCACGAACTGGTCGAGGTGATCGCCGGCGAGGATGCGGTCCGCGGCGTCGATGATCGCCACGGCGATGTTGCCCTCCAGCCAGCCGGACTGCCGGTTGGCGACCGCGGCGGCGCGCTTGATGCGCACATGGGCGAGCACGAAGTCGCGATCGGGCCGCCGGCCGCTGATGGGGAAATTGTCCACCGCGCGCTGGGTCTGGATGCCGTACCAGGCCTGGTCGGGAACCCGGATTTCGCCCAGGCTGTCTTTCTCGATGCGATGCGTGCCGCTGCTCATGGTGTCGCCTTCCGTTCGGGTGCAATGGGAATGACGCGACGGACCCGGATCGCGCCGCCGCGTATATAATGGCCGTTCAACGGGGCAGATATTACGTGACGGCCGCGGGCATGAAAAGCCGTTTCCCGTGAGCCACGTGCAGGTTTTCGGTATGACGCAGACGATTCGGGTCCCCTGTATCCGTTGCCTGGTGTCCGGCCGCGTACAGGGCGTGTATTACCGCGCCTCCACCCGGCGCGAGGCCGAGCTGCTGGGACTGACCGGCTGGGTGCGCAACCTGCCCGACGGCCGGGTCGAACTGGTGGCGATGGGCGAGGAACGCGCCCTGCGTCGATTGCAGGACTGGCTGTGGCAGGGCCCGCCGAACGCGCAGGTCACCGAGGTGCGCTGCGAGCGCGCGGAACACACGCCGCTGCCGCGCTTCGAGGTGCGTTAACAAACAAAATGAACAAAAATGCAAAAATGGGGACAGATTTATTTAATCTGTCCCCATCGCCTGGCGGGATCTGCGTCGGGGGTTACTTGATCCGGTACTGGGGACAGATTAATAAATCTGTCCCCGTTATTCCCTATTTGATGCAGACGGTGCGGACGGTATGCAGGTCGGTCAGTCCCTGCAGCACCTTCTCGATGCCGTCCTGCTTCAGCGTGCGCAGGCCTTCATTCAGCGCCGTGCCCAGCATTTCGGACACCTGCGCGTGTTCGAGGATCTGCTTCTTGATCGCGCTGGTCGCGTACAGCAGTTCGTGGATACCCAGACGGCCCTTGTAGCCGGTATCGTCGCAGGTCTTGCAGCCCTTGGGACGGTAGAGCGTGAATTTCCCGTCCTGGGTGTATTTTTCCCGCCATTCCTTCAGCACGCCGTCATGAAAGGCCCGCCGTTCGTCCTCGGGGGCTGACGGCGAGACCAGCTCATAGCAGTACTCGGCGACCATCTCCCTGATTTCCTCGTTCGTGGGCTCGTAGGCCTCCTTGCACTTGACGCACAGCCGCTTGGCCAGGCGCTGGGCCAGGATGCCGATCAGGGCGTCGGCGAAGTTGAAGGGATCCATGCCCATGTCGAGCAGGCGCGTGACGGTCTCGGGCGCCGTGTTGGTATGCAGGGTGGACAGCACGAGGTGGCCGGTGAGCGAGGCCTCGATGCCCATGCTGGTGGTCTCCTTGTCGCGCATTTCACCGACCATAATGATGTCCGGGTCGGCGCGCAGGAAGGAGCGCATGGCGGCGGCGAAGTTGAAGCCGATCTTCGGTTTCACCTCCACCTGGCGCAGGCCGCGCTGGGTGATTTCGACCGGATCCTCCGCGGTCCAGATCTTCACGTCCGGCGTGTTCAGGTAGCCGAGCACGGAGTGCAGCGTGGTCGTCTTACCCGATCCCGTCGGACCGCACACGAAGATCAGGCCGTAGGGCTTGGAGATCATGCGCTTCAGCGTGGCCTCGTTGCGCTCGGACAGCCCGATCTTGTCGAGCGGCACCGGCTCGCCGCTTGCCAGGATGCGCATGACCACGTCTTCCAGGTCGGCCGCCGTCGGGATGGTGGCGACGCGCAGCTCGATCTTCAGCGAACTGAATTTCTTGAAGTCGATCTTGCCGTCCTGGGGCTTGCGCTTCTCCGAAATGTCGAGATCGGCCATGATCTTGATGCGCGCCACCACCGCGCTGCGCATCTTGGCCGGGATCTCGTAGTAGTTCTTCAGGTCGCCGTCCTTGCGGATGCGCACGATGGTCTTCTTCTTGCCCGGATAGGGTTCGATATGGATGTCGGACGCGCCCTGCTGGTAGGCATCGATGACGATCTTGTTGACCAGCTTGACGATGACGTTGTCCTGCACCGAGGTCTCGCCGTACTCCTCGTCGTTGTCCTTCTCCGTGTCGTCATAGCCGACTGTGTAATCGTCCAGCGACTCGCTGTCGATGCTCGACATGGTATACAGCGTGGTGATCGTGTTCTCGACCGCGGACTTCGAGGCCATCACCGGTTCGATGAAGAGATTCGAGTGGAAGCGGGCGGCGTCGAGCGCCTCGCGGTCCATCGGATTTTCCAGCGCGACCACCAGCTTGTTGTTGAAGCTGTGGATGGGCACCATGCCGTACTGGCGCACCATTTCCTCCGGGATGTACTTGATCGCCTCCGGGTTGATCTTGAAATTGACGAGGTCGATGAACGGGATGCCGAGTTTCTCGGACAGGGCCTGCATGATCTCGCTCATGTTGATGATGCCGAGATCCATCAGCACCTGGCCGAGCTGCACGTTCTTGCCCTGCGCGCGATAGTTCTTCTGCGCCGCCAGCGCCTCGTCCAGATTGTGCTGGGTGATCAGCTTCTCCTTCACCAGGATTTCGCCCAGGCGCAGCTTCGGGGCTTCCTTGTGGTTGCGCAGCACCTCCTCCAGCATCTCGGTGGTCTCGATCTTCTTCAGATCGACGCCGGGCTCTGCGTCCATCTCGGCGCCGGCCGCGGCCTCCTGCGCCGAATCCGCCGGTGCTTCCCCGGGCGTCAGGCGGTACTGTTCCGTCGAGCTGTGCGGCACGAAGGTGTGGTAATAGCGCTGGTTCTCCAACAGGGGATACAGGTACAGCCCGCCGGCATCGCTGCGGTATCCCAGGGTGACGTCCGACAGGGTGCTGCCGTCCTTCAGCTCGATCCGGTACTGGAGGATGCGCGAACCCTGGTTGGCCGGTTGGGCGGACTGTTCCGGCGCAAGCTGCTCCGGGGCCCAGGCGCGCGGCTGCGGGAGCTGGAAATAGCGGAACTTGGCGAAGGGGATGTCCTGGGGAGCGCCACCGTCCACCGTGACGGTAATGGACTTCTCGTCGCGCAGGAACTTCTGCAGCGTCCCGGACAGGGTGGCGCCGTCATGCAGCACCAGCTCGATCCGCTCCCCGGCCTTGAGGGCGTTCTTGATGTCGATCTCCGCCAGCGGCGGCGGCAGAATCGGGAGGATGTGGCTGGGCTTGAGCTTCTGTGCCGGTGACGATGACATGGTCGATTTCCGATTTTATATAACAAAAACAAAAAGATAATATGGGATTGGCCGCAGACCATGTCCCCCGGGTACCCCGTCGATCCCCGGCGTCTATGCCCGGATTTTCAGAGTCTTAGGCTTTTTATCGGACAAAGTGCAAACGCATTGAGAGGTCGGTCGCAAAAACATCCTTCGTCAATGCGCCGATGGAGATGCGATCCACCCCGGTCAGGGCGATCGCGCGGATGTTGTCGAGCGTGATGCCGCCCGAGGCCTCGAGCAGGGCCTGTCCCCGGTGGCGGACGACGGCCTCGCGCAGGGTGTCGAGGTCGAAATTGTCCAGCAGCACGATGTCGGCCCCGGCCGCGATCGCCTCGGCCGCGCCCGCGAGGTCCTCGACCTCGGCCTCGATCGGCAGGCCGCTGGCGAGCGCGCGGGCGTTCTCGATCGCCCGCGTGATCGAGCCGCTGGTCGCGATGTGATTCTCCTTGATCAGGATGCCGTCGTAGAGTCCGAGGCGATGGTTGGCGCCGCCGCCGCAGCGCACGGCGTATTTCTGCGCGTGGCGCAGCCCCGGCAGCGTCTTGCGGGTGTCGAGCAGGACGACCGGCAGGTCGCCGATGCGCGCGCGGTAGGCCGCGGTCCGGGTCGCCGTGCCGGACAGGGTCTGCAGGAAATTGAGCGCCGTGCGCTCGCCGGTGAGGAGCGTGCGCGCCGGCCCCCCTAGGCGGCACAGTGTCTCTCCCGCGGTGACCGGCGCGCCATCGGCCAGCGCCCATTCCACCGACACGCCGCCGCCGAGCTGTTCGAACACCGCCTCGAACCAGGCCCGCCCGCACAGCACGGCCGCCTCCCGGCTGATGACCGCCCCCTCGGCGCGCAGCCCCTCCGGCACCAGGCGCGCGGTCACGTCGCCGCCGCCGACGTCCTCGGCGAGCGCGCGGCGCACGTCCTCGCCCACGATGACGGCATTCGGTCCGGTCCTTGCCCGGGAGTCTGTCTGCATGGCCCTGCTTCCTCGTCGCCTCGCGTCGTCGGCTCCGGCCGATTGTCACATATCCGTCGGCTGGAGGGGTTCATTGTACATGCGCGCCGGAAAATGCCCCGTCCTTCCCGGGCGCCGTGGCATCCCCGGCCGCAAATGCGGATAATTGGCCCACGTCACCAAACGACACGGCAAGGAGAGACGTCATGAAATCGCTCTGGATCGGCACGCTTCTGTTCACCCTCGCGCTCGGCGCGGCGAACGCCGCCGTCGTCACGAAGGAAGTCGACTACACCGTCGAAGGCACCACCCTCAAGGGCTATCTGGCCTACGACGATGCCATCAAGGGCGCACGCCCCGGCGTGCTGATCGTGCACGAATGGTGGGGCATGAACGACTATGCCCGCAAGCGCGCGCGCATGCTGGCGGAACTCGGGTATACCGCCTTCGCGCTGGACATGTACGGCGACGGGAAACAGGCCCATCACCCCGACGATGCCGGCAAGTTTTCCAGCGAGGTCATGAAGAACCAGGCGCTGGCGCGGGCGCGCTTCAACGGCGCGCTGGAAGTGCTGCGCCAGGAAAAGACCGTCGACCCGCGGCGCATCGCGGCCATCGGGTATTGCTTCGGCGGCGCGGTGGCCCTGCAGATGGCCCGCTACGGCGCTGATCTGAAGGGCGTGGTCAGCTTCCACGGGACCCTCGCCCCGGTCAGCCCGGCCGAGCCCGGCGCCATCAAGGCGAAACTCCTGGTCCTGACCGGCGGCGCCGATCCCTTCGTCCCGGCGGAGCAGGTCGAGCAGTTCAAGCAGGAGATGGACGCCGCGAAGGCGGATTACCGGCTCATCGTCTATCCCGGCGCCAGGCACAGCTTCACCAATCCGGGAGCGGACGCGTTCGGCAAGGAGTTCAACCTCCCGCTGGCCTATGACAAGGCGGCCGACGAGGCCTCCTGGAAGGAGATGCAGGACTTCTTCGATCAGGTCCTGAAGTAAGCTCTAATCACGTCATGCTCCCCGTCGCCCGGATGGAGCAACGCGGAAACCGGGGCCCCAGGTTTCCCCGGATTCCGGCGCTCCGCGCCTGCATCCGGGCTACATTTAGAGATGCACGAGGATGCGATCAGGCGCGGCCTGCCGTACGGCCGCCCCGTAGCCCGGATGGAGCGCAGCGGAATCCGGGGATGCCCGTTCCCCGGACCCCGGCCCCGCACACCCGCATCCGGGCTGTATCGTCGCGCTTGAATGTCCCGCCGAATGGCCCTATATCACTGGGGGAATAACAGGCCGGTGGCCGCCGCAGAGCGCGCCATCCCGCCGCACAGGGATTCGAAAACCCAGTCAATCGATCAACAAAACGCAGAATCGCGGAGTGCATTGCCATGCGCATGGACAAGCTGACCACCAAATTCCAGATGGCGCTCGCCGACGCCCAGAGCCTCGCCGTCGGACGCGACCACCAGTTCATCGAGCCGGCGCATCTGATGACGGCGCTGCTCGATCAGGAGGGCGGGACCGTGCGCCACCTGCTCGCGCAGGCCGACGTCAACGTCAACGCACTGCGCGACCAGCTCGACGGCCTGCTCGACCGCCTGCCGCGCGTCGAGGGCACGCCCGGCGAGGTGCATGTCTCGAACGACCTTGGGCGCCTGCTCAACGTCACCGACAAGCTGGCGCAGAAGCGCAACGACCAGTACATCTCCAGCGAGCTGTTCGTGCTCGCCGCGCTGGAGGACAAGGGCGAGTTCGGCAATCTGCTGCGCAAGGCGGGTGCATCGAAGGGCGCGATCGAACAGGCCGTCGATGCGATGCGCGGCGGCCAGAAGGTCAACGACCCCAACGCCGAAGAGAGCCGTCAAGCGCTGGAGAAATACACCATCGATCTGACCGAGCGTGCCGAGCAGGGCAAGCTCGACCCGGTCATCGGCCGCGACGACGAGATCCGCCGCACCGTGCAGGTGCTGCAGCGCCGCACCAAGAACAACCCGGTGCTGATCGGCGAGCCCGGCGTCGGCAAGACCGCCATCGTCGAGGGTCTCGCCAGCCGCATCGTCAACGGCGAGGTACCGGAGGGCCTGAAGGACCGCCGCGTGCTGTCGCTCGACATGGGCGCGCTGCTCGCCGGCGCCAAGTTCCGCGGCGAGTTCGAGGAGCGCCTGAAGGCGGTGCTGAACGACCTCGCCAAGCAGGAAGGCCGCGTCATCCTGTTCATCGACGAGCTGCACACCATGGTCGGCGCCGGCAAGGCCGAGGGCGCCATCGACGCCGGCAACATGCTGAAGCCGGCGCTCGCCCGCGGCGAGCTGCACTGCGTCGGCGCCACCACGCTGGACGAGTACCGCAAATACATCGAGAAGGACGCCGCACTGGAGCGCCGCTTCCAGAAGGTGCTGGTCGACGAGCCGAGCGTCGAGGACACCATCGCCATCCTGCGCGGCCTGAAGGAGAAGTACGAGGTGCACCACGGCGTCGATATCACCGACCCGGCCATCGTCGCCGCGGCCACGCTGTCTCATCGCTACATCACCGACCGCAACCTGCCCGACAAGGCCATCGATCTCGTCGACGAAGCGGCGAGCCGCATCCGCCTGGAGATCGATTCCAAGCCGGAGGCGATGGACAAGCTGGAGCGCCGCCTGATCCAGCTCAAGATCGAGCGCGAGGCGATGAAGAAGGAGTCCGACGAGGCCTCGAAGAAGCGCCTGACGACCCTCAATGAGGAGATCGCCAGGCTGGAGCGCGAGTTCGCCGACTTCGAGGAGGTTTGGAAGGGCGAGAAGCTCGCCGTGCAGGGCGCGCAGCACATCAAGGAGGAGCTCGACCGCGTGCGCCTGGAGCTGGAGACCGCGCGCCGCGCCGGCAACCTCGCGCGCATGTCCGAACTGCAGTACGGCCGTATCCCCGAACTGGAAAAACAGCTGGCCGCCGCCGGCAAGACCGATACCTCGCAGATGAAGTTGCTGCGCAATCGCGTCACCGAAGAGGAGATCGCCGAGGTGGTGTCGAAATGGACCGGCATCCCGGTGTCGAAGATGCTCGAGGGCGAGCGCGACAAGCTGCTGCGCATGGAAGAGGCGCTGCACCAGCGCGTGGTCGGCCAGGACGAGGCGGTGAAGGCGGTATCGAACGCGATTCGCCGCGCGCGCGCCGGCCTGTCCGATCCCAACCGGCCCTACGGCTCCTTCCTGTTCCTCGGTCCCACCGGCGTCGGCAAGACCGAGCTGTGCAAGTCGCTCGCCGCCTTCCTGTTCGACACCGACCAGGCGATGGTGCGCATCGACATGTCCGAGTTCATGGAGAAGCACTCGGTCGCGCGCCTGATTGGCGCGCCGCCCGGCTACGTCGGCTACGAGGAGGGCGGCTACCTGACCGAGTCGGTGCGGCGCAAGCCCTATTCCGTCATCCTGCTCGACGAGGTCGAGAAGGCGCACCCCGACGTCTTCAACGTGCTCTTGCAGGTGCTCGACGATGGCCGCCTGACCGACGGCCAGGGCCGCACCGTGGACTTCCGCAACACCGTGGTGGTGATGACCTCGAACCTCGGCTCGCAGGTGATCCAGGAATTAGCCGGCGAGGACAACTACGACAAGATGAAGTCGGCCGTGATGGAGATCGTCGGCGGCCACTTCCGTCCCGAGTTCATCAACCGCGTCGATGAGGTGGTCGTGTTCCACCCGCTCGACGCGCGGCAGATCCGCTCCATCGCCGACATCCAGCTCGCGTTCCTGAAGAAGCGCCTGCGCGACCGCGGCATGGATCTCACCGTCACCGAGGCCGCGCTCGACAAGCTCGGCGAGGCCGGCTTCGACCCGGTCTACGGCGCGCGCCCGCTCAAGCGCGCCATCCAGACCGCGATCGAGAACCCGCTCGCCAACGAGATCCTCGCCGGCCGCTTCGCCGACGGCGATGTCATCGAGGCGGATCTGAAGGACGGGGTGCTGGTGTTCGGGAAGAAGGCGCGGAAGGCGAGTGTGGCCTGATTCAGATGCCGTTCTAGCAGTCTAAGGCCCATTTCAGGCTTTCATCCATGAGATAGGTAAAGGTATGCTGGTGGAGTCTGGGCGGAGAAGGGGGGCGATGCTATTCACCAATAGCACCGATTTCGCCTAAATTAACTATTGAACAGAAAACGTACTTTCCAAAAGTTATGTTGATTGATGACGCAAATGCAGATCTGAGAGCGTTCGGTGAGAGCCTTTTTACGCTTGTGAGCCAGCTGGGCGGCGGACAGCCAACTTCGAGCGCTGACTGGTATCGTACCGAGATTGCAGGTGCTCCAGCGCTCTACTTCAGGTTCATTGGTAATCGTGCAAGGACCTACCCCAAGAACTCCGTTCACCTCTCTACGCAGTGGCGCGCGGGTTTTGCATCTATCGATGGAGTAGAAAAGAAGAATAACTGGTATGGTAGTCAGCCATCAGCTGATGTCTGCGCTCGACCTGGCTACCCCAATGAAATTGAGAATGCTCGTAAATTCATTCGGCGCGCCTTTGGGTCGACGATAGTGCCCAAGCCGATGCCCGCACATGAGCCATCAATTTCATCCGCGCGAGTAGCGACAACATCCCCTATACCGCTGGAGAGCAACGCATTCCCATTCCGAGATTGTGGTGAAATCATAAGGTTATCTACAGTGTATTGGGAACTGATTAACTCAACGGAAGCTACAGAAGAGCGACGTTTTGAGCAGGATTTCGCTGAGGCCAGAAAGCAGGGTTTCCTTTCAAAAGATCTCTTTGTTCGAGTTGCTCGCTGGAAGTCTGTTCGCAACACCTCACACTATCAGAGCAACTCCATCGAGAGTATTCGTGCTGCTACTGCCAAGGCGTTCACGGCTGCCAATGACGCGAGTGCACTTGCTGCGCTCATGCAGTTGCAGGGCGTAGCTCTTCGCACTGCTTCTGCGATTCTCCACTGGATGAGACCAGATCAATTTCCAATTCTAGATGTTCGAGTTGTGGCCGCGCTTGGCCTCGCAGAATCTGCATCGTACGAGGATTTTGAGTTTTACTCATTGGTTGCATCCGAAGTTCGTGGTCTCGCGCGAGAATGCGACATTGATTTACGGATCATAGATCGAGCGTTGTGGACTTGGGATAAGCTAAGGAGCCGCATGGAGGTATGACTAACAATCGCAAACAATCGGGGACAGACCACGGTTTTCTTTCCTGAACCCTCGAATTGTGGGGTTGGTATCCTTTTCTCTGTGTCGACGTATCAATCTGTGACAAGGATCTGAATGAGTAATCTACCCAAATGCCCCCAATGCCATTCCGAGTACACCTATGAAGACGCGGGCATGTACATCTGCCCCGAATGCGCCCATGAATGGTCGCCGCAGGCCGCGGCGGAGACGGTTGAGGAGAAGCGCGTCGTGCGCGACGCTTTCGGAAACGAGCTGAAGGACGGCGACGCGGTGACGGTGATCAAGGACCTGAAGGTCAAGGGTTCGTCCACCGTGGTCAAGGTCGGGACCAAGGTGAAGAACATCCGCCTGGTCGACGGTGACCACGACATCGACTGCCGCATCGACGGCATCGGCGCGATGGGCCTGAAGTCTGAGTTCGTGAAGAAGGCCTAGATTCGATTTATCTGTATATCTGTCAGGGGACAGATTTAAAATCTGTCCCCAAGTGGAATGGTGACCTGGAATCGAATGTCATACGGGGACGGGGTGGACAGGCATTTATTCGTGTTCCTGTCGGTCATGCTGTCGGTGGCGTGTCCAGCGCAGGCGGCGGAACCGGCTTCCGGGCAAAGGCTCGATGAGGTCGCCGGGCGCGGCGCGCAGGTCATGCCGTTCAGCCTGGAGCGGACGACGCATGTGTTCACGAAAACGGATCGGGGCGGTGTGCAGCAGGTGCTGGCCAAGGATGACGGCGATCAGGCGCAGATCGCGCTGATACGCGAACACCTGTCGAAGATCGCGCGGGAATTCCGTCGGGGCAATTTCTCCGATCCGGCCTGGATCCATGGCGACGGGATGCCTGGGCTGGCGGCGCTGAGGGTGGCGCGGCCGGGCGAGATTGAGATTATATATAAGGAACTGCCCGCTGGCGCCGAGATCGACTATTCATCCGGCGACGCAAAGCTGGTCACCGCCATCCACGAGTGGTTCGATGCTCAGCTCAGCGATCATGCCCACCATGCCGTTCCGGGGCATGACCATCATCCGCAATTTCAGCACTGACAGATAGCAGGATAGTCTGGCAGTCGCGCTGGTTCGCACTATCGGGAAAAGGAATGGAATGGGGACAGATTTGTAAATCTGTCCCCTGCGAAATTCAAGGGTATATCCGAGCCCGGCGCGGGTTTTCCGCCGGTTATACCAGTGACGTTGTTGCCTGTATAATCAGCCTCGATTCCCGCAATCCCGCCAGAGGCCACATGATCGAGCTGTTGTCCGACCCGAACGCCTGGATCGCCTTCGTTACGCTGACCGCCCTCGAGCTGGTGCTCGGGATCGACAACATCATCTTCATCTCCATCCTGGTGGACAAGC
Organism: Gammaproteobacteria bacterium; assembly: GCA_016716465.1. Classification (NCBI taxonomy): domain Bacteria; kingdom Pseudomonadati; phylum Pseudomonadota; class Gammaproteobacteria; species Gammaproteobacteria bacterium. Next base: position 48,510 of record JADJWH010000004.1, on the reverse strand, counting down.
TGCCGGAGGCGCAGCGCGCGCTGGCGCGCCGGCTCGGGCTGTTCTTCGCCATGTTCACGCGCATCGGCCTGCTGTTCCTGCTGGCGTGGATCGTTGGGCTGACGGCGCCGCTGTTCACGGTCTTCGCGGAAGAGATCTCGGGCCGCGACCTGATCCTGATCAGCGGCGGCCTGTTCCTGCTGTGGAAGAGCACGATGGAGATCCACCAGCTGCTGGAGGGCGAGCCGGGGCATACCTCCTCGGCGGTGCGCGCCACCTTCGGGGCCGTCATCGTGCAGATCGCGATCATCGACATCGTCTTCTCGCTCGACTCGATCATCACCGCCGTGGGCATGGTCGATCACGTGGAGATCATGGTCGCGGCGGTCGTGGCCTCGGTCGCGCTGATGATGTTCTTCGCCGGTCCGATCAGCCGGATCGTCTCGGCGCACCCGACCATCAAGGTGCTGGCGCTCGCCTTCCTGTTCGTCATCGGCGTGGTGCTGGTCGCCGACGGCTTCGATCACCACATCCCGAAGGGTTACGTCTACTTCGCCATGGCCTTCGCGGTCGCGGTGGAGGCCATCAACCTGCGCGTGCGCAAGCGTGCGGCGAAACCGGTGGAACTGCACGAGCCCTATACCAAGGACGAGAAGTGATCCGGGCGGGGTCGCCGTGGCGCTGTTCCTGAGTCTCTGGATCAAGCTGTTCTTCGTGCTGACGCCGTTCTTCGGCCTCACGATGTTCCTCAGCATGACCGAGGGCTACGACGCGGGACGCCGGCGCCGGCTCGCGCTGGCAGTCTCCTTGGCGGTGGCGGTGCTGTGTCTGGTGCTGTTCTTCGCCGGTCAGCAGATCTTCTCCCTGTTCGGCATCACGCTGGATGCCTTCCGCATCGGCGCTGGCGTGCTGCTGATGCTGTCGGCCATCGCGCTGGTCCAGGGTCGTACCGGCGCGGCGGATGCGGCCCGCGAAGGCGATGTCGCCGTGGTCCCGCTGGCGATGCCGATCATCGTCGGGCCGGCCACCACCGGCACGCTGCTGGTCCTGGGCGCGGAACTGGACACGCTGGCGGCCAAAATGATCGGCAGCCTGGCGCTGCTGCTCGCGGTGGCCTGCGTCGCCGCCATCCTGCTCGCCGGTTCCTATATCCAGCGCTGTCTGGGTGTCCGCGGCATCTCGATCCTGAGCAAGCTGACCGGGCTGATCCTGGCGGCGCTGGCCGCCCAGATGATCATGACGGGGATCCAGGGTTTCATCGGTGTTGCGTGAATACGCCCGCCGGTTACATGGCGGATGCGTCCGGCAGGGGGTGCGGCCGGTGTACAATCCCCGATCGTGAGTCGCCGCGACCCTCGGGTCCGGCCAGGGAGGGAGTATGTCCGAATTGAAGGTCTATCCGGTTTGGGATGCCGGCACGCGCTGGTTTCACTGGATCAACGTGCTCTGCGTCCTCGCGCTGGCGGGGATCGGCCTCACGATCCTGAACGCGGGCGGCCTCGGGGTTACCAACGACGGCAAGGCCGCCCTGAAGACCCTTCACGTCTGGGTCGGCTATGTCTTCGCGCTGAATCTGCTCTGGCGTTTCGCCTGGGCCTTTCTCGGCAACCGCTATGCCCGCTGGCGCGCGATCCTGCCCGGGGGCAGGGGGTACTTCGAAGCGCTGCGCCGCTATGTCGCGGCCTTCCGCGCCGGCCGGCCGGAACCGTATGTGGGACACAACCCCGCCGGCCGGCTGGGGGTTGCCGTTTTGCTTCTGCTCCTGGCGGTCATGGCGCTGACCGGCCTGGTTCTGGCCGGAACGGACCTGTTCTATCCGCCGCTGGGGCACTGGATCGCGCAATGGGTGGCGGCGCCGGGGGTGGACCCCGCGACGCTGAAGCCCTACGCGCCCGCGATGTACGACGAGGCGATCTACAAGGAGATGCGCGCCTGGCGCAAGCCGTTCGGGTCGGTGCATCTGTACGGTTTTTACGCCCTTCTGGTGGTCGTGGTCGTGCACGTGGCATCGGTGATCGCGACGGAGGTGAAGGAGGGCGGCAACCTCATTTCCGCGCTGTTCACCGGCCGCAAGATACTCGGCGGTCGTCCCGTTGACGACGTGCGCGACAGGAACGGCTGACATCTCGAAACGAACGGCGGCGGCCGGGAGGAAGTGCGATGGACTATGGTCTGCGTGACAAACGGGCGCTGGTGACGGGATCGACCGCGGGCATCGGGCTCGCGGCGGCGCAGGCGCTGGCGGCGGAAGGCGCGCGCGTGACGGTGAACGGCCGCACGGAGGCGCGGGTGGCGGCGGCGGTGAACCACCTGCAGGCCGCCTTCCCCGGCGCGTCCGTCGACGGCATCGCCGCCGATCTCTCCACCGCCGCCGGCTGCCAGGCCCTGATCCGGCGCCTGCCGGAACTCGACATCCTCGTCAACAATCTCGGCATCTTCGAGCCGAAACCCTTCGGGGAGATTCCGGACGAGGACTGGCTGCGTTTCTTCGAGACCAACGTGCTCAGCGGCGTCCGCCTGGCGCGCCATTACGTGGCCGGCATGCGCGCGCGCAACTGGGGACGCATCGTGTTCGTGTCGAGCGAGTCCGCGCTGCAGATCCCGGTCGAGATGATCCACTACGGCATGACCAAGACGGCGCAGCTCGCGGTCGCGCGCGGCCTGGCCGAGAGCCTCGCCGGCACCGGCGTCACCGTCAACAGCGTGCTGCCCGGGCCGACCACCTCCGAGGGCGTCGGCGAATTCGTGGCCGGGATGGCGGCGGCGCACGGCGTGGACGTCGCGACCATCGAGCGCGAATTCTTCGAGGCCGCGCGGCCCTCCTCGATCCTCCGGCGCTTCACCACCCCGGACGAGGTGGCGGCGATGATCGCCTACGTCTGCAGCGCGCAGGCCTCGGCCACCACCGGCGCGGCGCTGCGCGTCGACGGCGGCGTGGTGCGGGCCATCGCCTGACGGCGGACACCGGGTTGGACACGGCGCCGCTGCTGTGGGGTCTGCTGTTCAGCTCGATCGGGCTGGGCTACTTCATCTATGGCAGGAAGCAGCGGGCCGTGGTGCCGCTGGTCTGCGGGCTGGTCCTGATGATCTACCCCTATTTCGTTTCCGGCACGCTGCTGCTGGTCGCGATCGGCGCGGCGCTGATGATCGTCCCGTACTTCATCCGTCTCTGACCCCGGGCGGGTTCGCATCCGTCGCCGGAGGTCGTCAGCGCGCCTCGCCGCCGCGCGTCTGCCCCGTCCAGTCGCGGTGGTTGAATACCTGACCGTTCGCGCGCACGCGTTCGATCGCGGCGGGATCTACGTCGCCGTAGACCCACTGTGTCCGGTCGAGTTCGCCGATCGCGAGCACGCCGTCGGCGGGGAAGCCGCGGTCGACCGGGGTGTAGATCGCGGCGGCGCCCGTGTTGACGTCCACCCCCTCCGACCACGGCGCCGCGCCCACGGTGCTCGCCTGCACGACATGGCACTGGTTTTCCAGCGCGCGCGCCTGGCAGCCGATGCGCACGCGCCAGTAACCGGCGAGGGTGTCGGTGCAACTCGGGACGACGATCAGTTCCGCGCCGGCCTCGACCTGGCGCCGCGCGATCAGCGGGAACTCGGCGTCGTAGCAGATGTTTATGCCAAGGCATCCGAGCGCGGTATCGAACACGCGCAGCGCGCTGCCCGGGCGGATCAGCCACTGTTCGTCCTCGAAGCGCGTCATCTGCAGCTTGTCCTGGAAGTCGCTGCGGCCGTCCGGATGAAAGAGGTGAGCGCGGTTGCGATACCCGCCGTCCACCTCGCGCACCGGGAAGCTGCCGGCGACGATGTGTACACCATGCCTGCGCGCCTGCGCGGTGAACAGCGCGCGAAAGTCCGGTAACAGACCCTGCAGCGCGTCAAGCTGTTTCTCCAATGAGGAATACACCGTCGGTCCAAACAGCGAGGCCAGCTCCATACTGAAGTACTCGGGAAAGACCAGCAGCTTCGCGCCATTCGTGGCGGCCTCATCGATCCAGCGCGCGATCTTGGCCTCATAGGCGGACCAGTCGGCGAAGAAGCCGATGTCATACTGCGCGGTGGCGACGCGGAAGGGCGCGCTCATTGCGGATTCTCCCGGAGCGGCTTGAGCCAGAACACCATCGGCTTGGCCGAGGAGGCGGATTCACCGAGATCCTTCCAGGCGAAGCTCGTCACCAGCTCCGGGTGAGGCACGTAGCCATAACGCGTCCACGCCGGATCGAGCGGGGCGTAATCGGCGGGCCGCAGCGGATGATCGTCCGGCCGCTGCACGGCGCAGAAGGCGCTCCAGTCGAAGTGTCCGAGCGCGCGGGCGTGGTCCTCGCGCGCGGCAAAGAAGCGCGGATAGATGCCCCGCCCGCGGTAAGGTTTCAGCAGCACCGACTCGGCGCAGTAGAAGATGCGCTCCACCTCATAACCGGCCGCTGAAAACGGGCGCCGGAATTCCTCCGTCTCGTCCGCCAGCGGCAGCGCGGTCGTTGCGCCGACCGGCGTGTCGCCGTCGCAGGCCAGTACCGCGAGGCTGTCGGGGGATTCGACGTAGGCGCGCAGATAGTTTTCCTCGTAGTCCAGGCTGCCGTCATACAGATAGGGATAGTCGCGAAAAACATCGATGCGCAGACGCGCCAGGACGCCGAGCCAGGGTTCGATGGCGCGTCCGCGGAGAGTCCTGAAGGTGATATCGGGCTCGGCCACGATTCAGGCGACCTGCGCGATCCAGTCCTGCAGGTTGTAATAGTTGGTCACGCGTGCGACCTTGCCCCCGCGCACCTCGAAAAAGGCGCCCGCGGGCAGGCGATATTTCTGTCCGTGCGCCGGCGGCAGGCCCGGTTCGCCACGCAGGTATTCGCCCAGCACGACGAACTCGGCGGCGGCGCGCGCGCCATTGGCGCCGGCCATCACGACGATATCGGTCAGGCGTTCCTTGTAGGCGCCGTTCATGCGCCCCATGAAGGCGCGGAAGGCCGCCTTGCCGGTCTCACGTGCGCCCTGGTTGATGTCGTGCACGACATCGTCAGTCAGCAGGCCGAGGAAGGTATCCATGTCACCGGCATTGAAGGCGGCGTAGTATTTCTCGATAAGAGTGATCGTCTCGTTCATCAAGCGTATTTCCTGAGCTGGTCAAGGTATTCCCGCACGATTATCGCAGCTTTGCCGGCGGGCGTGTACTGTGCTCGCGGAGAGCCGCAGAGATGATTCAAAGAATGTCCGGCCGCGCCCGCCATCGTGCCATGTCCTGATGTTACGATGCGCATATACACACAATTTCGAAGGAGATGCGCGGCGGTTAGATGCTGGAAAAAGTTTGTTGTAGTATTAGCCGCTGTAATCGTTCGCCGACACATCGGTACGCGGGACTGGGGGAGGTCCTGTGAACAAGACTGTTGCGCTGATCGTGGCTGTGATCGCGGGCTTCATCGCCGTGGCCGCGCCCATCCTTTTCTCCATCGATCTCGCCCGGCGGCAGAGCCTCGATAGCGAAATGGATCGCGTACTGGAGTACGCGCGCGATGTGCTGCGCCGGTCGGACCGCATCGCCGAACAGATCCGCGTCGCGATCGGGAAGCTGGAGACCGCGCTTGCCGTCGATGCCTGCTCGGACGCCGGCATCGAATTGATGCGCCAGGTCGCGCTTGAATCCGCTTATATCAAGCTTATCGGCCATGTGTCCGACGATTATCTGGATTGCTCCGCCCTGGGACGACATGGAACCGAGGTGCCACTCGGGCCGGTCGAGCGGGTCACCTCGACGGGCTCGGCCGTGCGGACCAACGTGAAACTGCCGCTCGCGCGGGATACCGCATTCACCGTGATACAGCGCGGCAGTTTCGCCACCTTCATCAGCCGGGAGCTGAGTCTCGATACCTCGACCGACGAGGAAGATGTTTCGCTGGCCACCTATACGCCGGATGACAGGAAAATCCGCTCTTCCCGCGGTTTCATCAAGCAGGAGTGGATCGACCGGTCACAGGAGCGCAGCCAGACGACATTCTTCGACGGCGAATATGTGGTTGCCGTGGTGCGCTCGCCGCGGTTCGCCACCGGCACCATCGCCGCCCTGCCGGTGCGGTATCTGGACGCGCGCGCGCGTGCCTTCACCCTGCTGCTGGTGCCGCTGGGCATCGTCGCCGGGGGGGTGCTTTCGCTCGCCATCTTTTACCTGGCGCGCCTGCAGCTGTCGTTTCCCTCCGTGCTGAAGGCCGGGCTGCGGCGCCGGGAGATCTTCCTCGCCTATCAGCCGGTGGTGGAGCTGGCCACCGGGAAGTGGGTGGGCGCCGAGGCGCTGATCCGGTGGCGCCGTACCAATGGCGAGGTCATGCGGCCGGACCTGTTCATCCCCGCCGCCGAGGACAACGGGCTCGGCCAACGCATCACGGAGCGCGTGATGGAGATCGTCGCGCGCGACCTGCCGCGGGTCCTCGAGGCGGACCGCGACTTCCACGTCGGCATCAACCTGACATCGGCGGACCTGCAGTCCCGCGAAACCGTCGACCGGCTCCGCAGACTTTTCCGCGCTGCCGGTGTTGATCCGCGCAATCTGCTGGTGGAGGCGACCGAGCGCGGTTTTCTGAACGCGGACATCGCCAGGGAGGTGATCCAGGAAATCCGCACGCTCGGCATACGCGTCGCCATCGATGATTTCGGCACCGGCTATTCCAGCCTGGCCTACCTGCAGTCGTTCAAGATCGATTGCCTGAAGATCGACAAGTCCTTCGTGGACACGCTTGGCACCGACGCGGCCACCAGCCATGTGGTGCTGCACATCATCGAAATGGCGAAGGCGCTGAACCTGGAAATGATCGCGGAAGGCGTCGAGACGATCACTCAGGTACAGTTGCTGCGTGAGCTGGGGGTGAAATACGCGCAGGGCTACCTGTTCGGGCGGCCGATGTCGCTGGATGATCTGATCGACAAACTGTCGTCGGCCCGAAGCGAGGACCTGCGATAAACCCGGAAACAGGGGACATGTTTACTTATTTTCTGATTGGAGAACGGTTATGGATCTCGGCTTGACGGGCAAGCGTGCCCTGGTGACGGGCTCGACGGCAGGCATAGGGTTCGCGACGGCGCGCGCGCTGGCGTCCGAGGGTGCGCAGGTGACGGTGAACGGGCGGACGGAGGCGCGCGTCCGGGGCGCGGTGGAACGGCTGCAGGACGAGTTCCCCGGGGCCTTGGTCGAAGGTATCGCGGCGGACCTCGGGGGCGCGGCCGGCTGCCGTGCCCTGATCGACCGGCTGCCGGAGGTCGACGTGCTGGTCAACAATCTCGGCATCTTTGAGCCGAAGCCGTTCGAGCAGATCCCCGACGAGGACTGGCTGCGCTTTTTCGAGATCAATGTGCTGAGCGGTGTCCGGCTGGCGCGGCAGTATCTGCACGGCATGCGTTCCCGCAACTGGGGCCGCATCGTCTTCGTGTCGAGCGAGTCCGGGTTGCAGATTTCCGTAGAAATGATCCACTACGGCGTCACCAAGACCGCGCAACTCGCCGTTGCGCGCGGCCTGGCCGAAAGCCTCGCCGGTACCGCGGTGACCGTCAACAGCGTATTGCCCGGGCCGACCGCGTCCGAGGGCGTCGGGGAATTCGTCGCGCGCATGGCGGCCTCGCGCAATGTGGACGCCGCCACGTTGGAACGCGAATTCTTCCAGACCGGGCGGCCATCCTCCATCCTCAAACGTTTCACCACTCCGGATGAAGTGGCCGCGATGGTCGTCTACGTCTGTAGCGCCCGTGCCTCCGCGACGACCGGTGCGGCGCTCCGCGTCGACGGCGGCGTCGTGCGCGCGATCGCCTAGGCATCCGGACAAAAATCGGGGACAGATTTAAAATCTGTCCCCGTATTGCCCATGTGTTGCCGTCAGGGGACGGATTTCAAATCCGTCCCCTTGTCACGATACTCAGAACTTCCAGGCGTAGCTGGCCGCCAGCTCCCACTCGTCCATGCGCAGCGTGATGGTCTGGCCGGGGTCGAGCGGATTCGCGCCGCTGACCTCCTTCTCCGGCGCGTACATCGCGGCGAAGCTCCATTCGCCGGCCTCGCCGAGGCGCTGGGTGAAACCGGCGGTGAGGTGCTGCTCCATCACGCCGGGCGCGAGGATGTTGAACAGCACCTCGCTGTCCGGGATCGGCTGGTCGCAACGGCTGTAGCCGATACGCCAGGTCCAGTTCTCGTCGCGCACCCACTGATAGCCGAGTTTGATCACGGTGACGTCTTCCCAGCCGAAGCCGGCGCCGCCATCGTCACCGAGCTGCGCGGTCTGCAGGTTGGGCAGCATCGGGGTGCCGACCGACTTGATGTCGCTGTACCAGATGCGCTGGGCGTCGAGCAGCAGCGTCGTGGCCGGGGAGGTCTCCCAGGCCAGGCCGAGGGCCAGGGTCGCGGGGATATTGAAACCGCCCTGTTCGGCGAACAGGCCGCGATACTGGTCGAACTCGTCCATCCGCATCTCGGTCTGGTAGGAGGCGCCCAGCGTCAGGCCGGTCTGCACCTCGCTGAGGATGCCGATGCGGGCGCCGTAGCCGAACGAGGTGTCGTGGCCGTTGTCGGTCAGCTTGTCCGCATCGCTGGAGAAACCCTGTGCCCCGAAGGCCGCGAGGCCGGTGGCCTCGAAGCGCTGGTAGGCGAGGATCGGGCTGACACCCCAGGCGGTCGCGTCGTTGATGCGCTGCGCGTAGCTGAGGTTGACGAAGAGCTGGGCCAGATCGACCCCGGCGCCCGCCTCACCGCCGAAGAATCCGCCGAAGAAGGTGCCGGCGCCGCCGCCGGCGCTGTCCGGCCAGTCGGTATTCATGCCGCCGTTGGCGTAGACGCTGACGCCGAGCGCGCGGTCGGCGTCGAGCATCCGGTTCCAGCCGAAATGCGGGATCAGGAAATATTCGCTGTCGCTGTCCACTTTTTCAGGGGTCAGGCCGAAACTCCCAAGGGCGCCCGAAGGCGCCCCTTCGACGGTGTAGGAGCGATGCGGGCTGAACAGCGCCACACCGGCGTCGATGCGGTTGCCGACCTCGACCATGCCGGCCGGGTTGGCGGCCGCGGCCAGGGAATCCTGCGGCAGGGCGACGCTCGCGCCGGCCAGTCCCTTGTCCTTCACACTGTAGGCGTGCGAGAAGTACCCGTTGGTGGCAAAGGCGTTACCGGTGGCGATCAACGCGCCGATCGCGGTCCCAAAGACGAGTTTCTGATGATGCCGCATGCTGTTCCCCTCTGGTGGTTTTTAGTTATCGTGCCCGGCCGTTATGACCGCGTCCGGCCGTGGAGGACCAGTATACCCCTTCGCCCCAGGGCGGCCATCCCGCAGGCGGGGCGAGATTCGCTATAATTGCGGGCATCGGGTACGGGATTCTTAAGATCGCGGCGGCGGAGACAGGGGCGAATATGGATCTCAACGAATGGTTTCCCAACGGCTATCTGCACTACCTGTTGGGCGGCTTGTTGATCGGCGGCGGGACGGCCCTGCTGTTCGTCGGCGCGGGCCTGGTCGGCGGCATGAGCGGCGTCTATTCGTCGGTCTGGTCCTGGTTCTCGAACGCGCCCCATTTTCAGCAGGAGCGCATCCGGGGTAATCGCGACTGGCGCCTGGTCTATTCGGCCGGGCTGATCCTCGGCGCCTTCCTCTGGCTGATCACCGGCGGAACGGCCTGGCATACGGGCGTCGGCGCCTGGCAGTTGCTGCTGGGCGGGTTCGTCGCCGGATTCGGCGCGCGGCTGTCGAACGGCTGTACCTCGGGACACGGCATCTGCGGACTGGCCGCCCTGCAGCCGCCGTCCCTGTTGGCGGTGCTGATCTTCATGACGACCGCGATCGCGACCGCGCACTTGGTGCAGGCGATGGGGGGCGCATGAGCGGCGTGTGCAAATACCCGAAGTTTTACGGCTGCCTGTTCGTGCTCGCCGGCGGCCTGATGGCGGGCTTCGGGCTCAGCCTGTCGGGTATGGTGCGCCCCGAGGTCGTCCTGAGCTTCCTGCGTTTCGAGGACCTGGGCCTGCTGCTGGTGCTGGGCGGGGCCGCCGGCACGGCGCTGCTGGCCTATCAGCTGGCGCCGCGCCTGCTGCGCAAGCCCCTGGCGGCCCCGGTCTTCAGTATCTATTCATCGGTCATGAACGCGCGCACGCTCGGCGGCGCGGCGATATTTGGCGTCGGCTGGGGTATCTGCGGCGTGTGCCCGGGTCCCGCGATCGCCGGTCTCGGCGCCGGCGACGGGGCCCTGCTGTTCTCGCTGTTCGGCATGCTGGCGGGCGCCTTTGTCCAGGGACGCTACTTCGGCGAGTACCCGCTGGAGGGCGCGCGACACCGCGGCTGAAGGCTTACCCGGCGCGGAGGCACAGATACACCTGTTTGGGGACGGATGTATAAACCTGTCCCCGTCGTCCCGCTAAATCTGTCCCCATATAGGTGAGTCCATCCCCGCATCTGCCATGACTCCCCTTCCCATCGATGAAGTCCTTTCCGAACTGCGCGCGGCCCTGTCCGCGCATCCGGCGGTGGTGCTGCAGGCGCCGCCGGGCGCGGGCAAGACCACGGGCGTGCCGCCGGCGCTGCTGGACGAGGACTGGCTCGCGGGCGCAACGATCCTGATGCTGGAGCCGCGCCGGCTCGCGGCGCGCGCGGCGGCGGCGCGCATGGCCCGGCAGCGCGGCGAGGAGATTGGCGACACCGTCGGCTACCACATCCGTTTCGAGAGCCGTACCTCGAAGCGCACGCGCATCAAGGTGGTGACCGAGGGCATCCTGACGCGCCATCTGCAGACCGATCCCGAGCTGAAGAACGTCGGGCTGGTCATCTTCGATGAATTCCATGAACGCCACCTCCATGCGGACCTCGCGCTCGCGCTGTGTCTCGACGCCCAGCGCGGCCTGCGCGAGGACCTCAAGATCCTCGTCATGTCGGCGACGCTGGACGGCGAGGCGGTGTCGCGCCTGCTCGGCGGCGCGCCCATCGTCACCAGCCGCGGGCGCAGTTTTCCCGTGGACCTGCATTATCTGCCGCGCGATCCGTCCGGTCCGCTGCCGGCGGTGGTGGCCGAGGCGGTCGCGGGCGCGCTGGCGCGCGAGGAGGGCGACGTGCTCGCCTTCCTGCCCGGCGCCTGGGAGATCCGCCGCGCGCAGGCGCTGCTCGAGCAGCGTCTCGACGGGGCCGCCGAGGTGTTTCCGCTCTACGGCGATCTTCCCTGGGAGGCGCAGGATCGCGCCGTGCTGCCCGGCGCCGGGTGCCGCCGGGTGGTGCTGGCGACGCCGATCGCCGAGACCAGCCTGACCATCGAAGGCATCCGGGTCGTCGTCGATTCCGGGTACGCGCGCGCGCCGCAGTTCGATCCCGGCACCGGGCTGTCGCGGCTGGTGACGCATCGCATCTCGCGCGCCTCGGCCGACCAGCGCGCCGGCCGTGCCGGCCGCCTCGCGCCCGGCGTGTGTTACCGCCTGTGGGGTGAGGCGACCCAGCGTGGCCTGCTGCCGTTTTCCCTGCCGGAGATCCGCAGCGCCGACCTGGCCCCGCTCGCGCTCGAGCTCGCGGCCTGGGGCGTGAGCGACGCCGGCGCGCTCGCCTGGCTTGATCCGCCGCCCGCCGCGGCGTTCGGGCAGGCGCGTGCGCTGCTGACGGAGCTCGACGCGCTGGACGGCGCGGGCGTGATCACGGACACCGGACGCGCGCTGGTGCGCCTGCCGCTGCATCCGCGTCTCGCGCACATGCTGTTCGCGGCCGAGCGCATTCAGCTCGGCGCCCTGGCCTGCGACGTCGCGGCGCTGCTCGCGGAGCGCGACATCTACACCGGCGAGGCGCGCCGTTCGGCCGATTTCGCCCAGCGCATTGAGGCCTTGCAGGCCTTTCGTGACGGCGGGCGGCGGGCCGCGCTCGCGCACGGCGCCGACGCCAACGGCTGCACCCGCGCCGCACAGGCCGCGCAGCAGTTTCGCCGCCTGCTGTCGACGGCGGCAATGCCGATGCCGTGGGACTGCTGCTCGCGCTCGCCTATCCGGACCGCATCGCTCTGCAGCGCGCGCCCGGTGACAACCGCTATCTGCTCGCTTCCGGGCGCGGCGCGCGCCTGCACGAGTCCGAGATGCGCCTGCGCCAGCCCTGTATCGTCGCGGCCAGCCTCGATGCCGGTATGACCGAAGGCCTCATCCACCTCGCCGCACCGCTCGATCCGGACCTGCTGCGCAGGCGTTTCGCCGGGCATATCCGGCGGGAGGATGTCGTGCGCTGGGACGCGCGGGAAGCGGCCGTGGTCGCGCGCCGCGAGGAGCGCTTCGGGGCGCTGGTGCTCGATGCGCGTCCGCTGCAGGACGCGGACCCCGGGCAGGTGCGCGCGGCGATGCTGGAGGGGGTGCGCCGCCTCGGCCTCGAGGCCCTGCCGTGGACGCGCGAGGCGCGCGAATGGCAGGCGCGCGTGCTGTCGCTGCGCGCATGGCTGCCGGACGAGGCGTGGCCGGATGTGTCCGATGCGGCGCTGCTCGCGACGCTCGGGGACTGGCTCGGTCCGTATCTGGAGGGCGTCACGCGCCGCGAGCATCTGGCGCGCCTCGACCTGTCGTCCATCCTGAAGGCCCGGCTGGACTGGAGTACCGCGCAACGACTGGAGGAGGGTGCGCCTACGCATCTGACGGTGCCGAGCGGTTCGCGCCTGCGTCTCGAGTACGCCGCCGGCGAGGCGCCGGTGCTGCGCGTCAAGCTGCAGGAGATGTTCGGCTGCGCCGACACCTCGCGCGTCGCCTTTGGGCGCGTGCCGGTCACGCTGCACCTGCTGTCGCCCGCGCAGCGCCCGATCCAGGTCACGCAGGACCTGCGCGGTTTCTGGGAACGCACCTATGCCGAAGTGAAGAAGGAGCTGAAGGGGCGCTACCCCAAGCATCCCTGGCCCGACGATCCGTGGAGCGCCGCGCCGACCGCGCGCGCCCGGCCGCGCAAGTGATTTGATCATATCCCTTCCGCGGGAGTGAACGGCGTGCGGCGCCCCGAGGCTTTGCAAAGCTGATTCACTGTGAGATATATAGCCGGGTACCGGGCTCTGGAGCAGCAATACATGGGCATGCCGACCCTGGCGGAGCTGCGCGCCGCCGCTGAGCGCATCGCGCCGCACGCGGTGCGCACGCCAGTGCTGCGCGGGCGCGGCGGGCTCGACGAGCTGGCCGGCGCGGCATTGTTCTTCAAGTGCGAGAATTTCCAGCGCTGCGGCGCGTTCAAGTTCCGCGGCGCGCTGAATGTCGTGCTGTCGCTGACGGCGGAAGCGCTGGCGGCGGGAGTCGCGACGCATTCCTCCGGCAATCACGCCGCCGCGCTGGCACTGGCGGCGCGGATCCGCGGCGTGCCGGCGCACGTCGTGATGCCTGAAAACGCGGTGGCGACGAAACGGCAGGCGGTCCTCGCCTACGGGGCCCACGTCTACGATTGCGCCCCCACGCTCGCGGCCCGCGAGGAGACCCTGGCCGAGGTGGTGCGCGAGACGGGCGCGCGTTTCGTGCCGCCGTACGACGACTGGGGCATCATCGCGGGCGCCGGCACCGCGGCGCTGGAGCTGCTGGACGAGATCCCCGGACTCGACCTGGTGCTGGCCCCCGTCGGTGGCGGCGGGCTCGTCGCCGGCAGCGCGATCGCGACCCGGGCGCTGAATCCGGCGGCGCGGATGATCGCCGTCGAGCCGGCCGGCGCGGATGACGCCCGCCGCTCCTGGCTCGCGCAGCGGCGCGTCCCGCAACTGAACCCGGTCACAATCGCGGACGGGCTGCGGACCTCGCTCGGCGAACGCAACTTTCAGGTCATGCAGGCCTGCGTTGACGATGTCGTGACCGTGAGCGAAGAGGCGATCGTGCGGGCCATGCGGCTGCTGTGGCAACGTCTCAAGGTGGTCGTCGAGCCGTCAGCCGCGGTCCCGTTCGCCGCGCTGCTGGAGGGCTGCGTCGATGCCGCGGGCAAGCGGGTGGGTGTTATCCTGTCGGGCGGCAATGTCGATCTGGATGCCCTGCCATGGCGGCGGGCGGTCTGACTGACGGGATGGGAGAGGCGGATATGCGGCGATGCAGGAATGGCGTGGGATTCATGGCATGTCTGGCGGGAGGTGTCCTCGCCGCACTCGCGGGCTGTGCCGGTGGAGCGCACGGCGTCCATGGCATGCAGCATGGCGCGCATTCGGTGTCGCCGCCCGCGGCGCCGGAGGCGTCCGCAATCCAGCCGGTCTCCGCGGCGCCGGCGCTCGACCTGAAACGGATGGCCACGCTGGAGGACATCGCGCCGGCGCTGGCGGCGCGGCGCGTGGTCTACGTCGGCGAGACCCATGACCGTTACGCGCACCACCTGGTCCAGCTCGAGATCGTCAAGGCCATGCATGCGGCGCATCCGCGCCTGGCGATCGGGATGGAGATGTTCCAGCAGCCGTTCCAGGCCTACCTGGACGACTATGTGGCGGGTCGACTCTCCGAACGCGAGATGCTGGTCGCCACCGAATACTACCGGCGCTGGCGCTACGATTACCGTCTCTACGCCCCGATCCTGCGCTATGCGCGCGAAAACGGTCTGCCGGTGGTGGCACTGAACGTCGCCGGCGATCTGGTCGAGCAGGTGCGCGCGCACGGCCTCGACGGACTGGATGCCGCGGATCGCGCCCGCGTGCCCGCGGAGATCGAGCGCGGGAACGCGGACTACGAGGCGCGGTTGAGGGAGATCTTCGAGCAGCACCCGCACACGAAAGGCCGCGGCTTCGAGCGCTTCCTCGACGGCCAGTTGCTGTGGGACGAAGGGATGGCCGAGCGGGCGGCGCGGTACCTGAAGGAACACCCGGAAGACGCCATGGTGGTGCTGGCGGGCAGCGGTCATCTCGCCTATGGCGACGGCATCCCGGAGCGGCTGGAGCGCCGCGTGCCGGTGGCGGGCGCGATCGTCGTGAACGGCTGGGAGGGCGAGATTACGCCGGAGGTGGCGGATTATCTGCTGCTGCCGGCGCCGCAGTCCCTGCCGGCCCCCGGTCGACTCGGCGCCTTGCTCACGCCGGGCAAACATGGCCTCGAGGTGGAATCCTGCGTCGCAGACAGCGCCTGCGCCGCCGCCGGCATCCGGCGCGGCGACCGCCTGCTGGCGATCGATGCCGTGCCGGTATCCGATATCGCCGACGTCAGCACGCAGATGTGGGACCGCAAGCCGGGCGACGTGGTCACGGTCTCGCTGCGGCGCGACCGCTGGTTCGCGCCGGCGCGGGAGTGGGAGGTCGAGGTGAGTCTGCGCTGAGGACCGCTGCTGCGGTCCGGGATCGCGGGGTGAAGGACGCGCCGCGGCTTCAGGGTTTGTCGATGAACTCCACGCCGACCCGGTAATGCTCGTTGGCCTTGCGCACCCAGCGCACCTTCGCGTCGCGCGGCTCCTCCCATTCGCCGTAGCCTTCCAGGCGCAGGGTCTGGTTCAGGTTGAGCGGTTCGTCCAGCACCAGGCCGGCGCCGTTTTCGCTGACATCGAGCAGGGTGGCCGGCTTGCCGGCATCCCCCGGGTTCGGAGAGCTGTAGCTGATGTCCATGTTGATGCTGATGCGGAGATTCTTCCGCAGCTCGATGTGCTCGATGTGCATGGCCCTTCCCCCTGAAATCTATAATTATTATGGCCTCAGCTTAGCATCATCGGGTGGCGGGGGAGAAGCCTGTATGGGCGAGGCGTGAGCCGTGAGGCGCCCGGCGTGAAACTCCACCACGATAGATGTAATACCAAAAACTCTATATAACTAGAGGGTTACCTAAGACAAGGGGCCGGGATTATTCTCGCCGGATGCCTCACCCTTTCAGCGTCTGCCGCAGCACGTAGGGCAGGATGCCGCCGTGGCGGTAGTATTCGATCTCGTTCGGGGTGTCGATGCGGACGAGGGCCTCGAACTCCTTGTGTCCGCCCCGGGTGTCCTCGGCGCGGACCGTGATCCGCATGCCGGGCGCGAGCCGGTCGAGGCCGTTGATGGTGTAACTCTCCTCGCCGTTCAGGCCGAGCGAGGCGCGGTCCGCGCCGGGCAGAAATTGCAGCGGGAGGATCCCCATGCCGACCAGGTTGGAGCGGTGGATGCGCTCGAAGCTCTCGGCGATGACCGCGCGGATGCCGAGCAGCTTGGGGCCTTTGGCGGCCCAGTCGCGCGAGGAACCGGTGCCGTATTCCTTGCCCGCGAGCACGATCAGCGGCACGCCTTCCTGCGCATACTGCATCGCCGCCTCGTAGATCGAGGTCTGCGCGCCGTCCGGCAGGTGGCGCGTGACGCCGCCCTCGGTGCCGGGCGCGAGCAGGTTGCGCAGGCGGATGTTGGCGAAGGTGCCGCGCACCATCACCTCGTGATTGCCGCGCCGCGCGCCGTAGGAATTGAAATCCTTCGGATCGACGCCCGCGTCGATGAGATACTTGCCGGCCGGGCTGTTCTTCTTGATCGAGCCGGCGGGCGAGATGTGGTCGGTGGTGACGGAATCGCCGAGCACGGCCAGCACGCGCGCACCCTCAATCGCGGCGACCGGCGCCGGCGTCGCGCCCATGTCGTGGAAGAACGGCGGTTCCTTGATGTAGGTCGAGTCGCCGTCCCACTCGAACAGGTCGCCCTTGGGCACGTCGAGCTCGTTCCACTCGCGGCTGCCTTCGGAGATGCGCGCGTAGATGCGGCTGAACTGGTCCTCGCCGACGAATTTCCGGACGCACTCCTCGACCTCGGCGCGCGAGGGCCAGAGGTCCTTCAGGTAGACGTATTTGCCGTTCGGATCCATGCCCACCGGGTCGCGCGTCAGGTCGATGCCGAGATTGCCGGCCAGCGCGTAGGCGATCACCAGCGGCGGCGAGGCCAGGTAGTTCGCCAGCGCGTTGGGATTGACGCGGCCCTCGAAATTGCGGTTGCCCGACAGCACGGCGGCGACGGCGAGGTCCTCGGCGTGGATCGCGCTGACGATATGGTCGGGCAACGGTCCGCTGTTGCCGATGCAGGTCGTGCAGCCGTAACCGACGAGGTGGAAGCCGAGCCCCTCCAGGTAGGGCATCAGGCCCGCGGCCTGCAGGTAATCGGTCACCACGCGCGAGCCGGGCGCGAGACTGGTTTTGACCCACGGCTTGGTCTTGAGGCCGTACCGGACCGCGTTGCGCGCGACCAGGCCGGCGGCGAGCATTACCGCGGGATTCGAGGTGTTGGTGCAGCTCGTGATGGCCGCGATCACCACCGAGCCGTGGCAGAGATTGTAGGTGACGCCGTCCGGGTTGCGCACCTTCACGCTCTTCGCAAAGGGATCGTGCCCGCCTTCCTCGTGCGGATGGGCGAGTTCCGGGGCGACCATCATCGGGTTGCCGCCTTCCTCGAGCCAGCTGCTGAGCGCTTCCTGGTCGATGCGGTCGTTGCCCGCCTGCAGGTGGGTCGCCAGCGCCTTGCGGAAGGAGGCGCGCACGTTGTTGAGCGTTACCCGGTCCTGCGGCCGGCTGGGGCCGGCCAGGCAGGGCTGCACCGCGCCGAGGTCGAACTCGAGCACCTCGGAATAGACCGGCTCAGCCTGGTCCGGGGTATACCAGAGACCCTGGGCCCGGTAATAGGCCTCGACCGCCGGCGCGTACTGCGCGCGGGCGGACAGGCGCAGAAAGTCCACCGTCTTGGCGTCGACCGGAAACAGGCCGCAGGTCGCGCCGTACTCCGGCGCCATGTTGGCGATGGTGGCGCGGTCGGCCAGCGACAGGTGGGTGAGCCCGGGGCCGAAGAACTCGACGAACTTGCCCACCACGCCGTGCTTGCGCAGGCGCTCGGTGATCGTCAGCACGAGGTCGGTCGCGGTGGTGCCGGGGGCGGGTTCGCCGACCAGGCGGAAGCCGACGACCTGCGGGATCAGCAGCGAGGACGGCTGGCCGAGCAGCGCCGCCTCGGCCTCGATGCCGCCCACGCCCCAGCCGAGGACGCCGAGGCCGTTGATCATCGTGGTGTGCGAGTCGGTGCCGATCAGGGTGTCGGGATAGATCCACTGCTTGCCGCCGCGTTCGCCGGTCATGACGACGCGCGCCAGGTATTCCAGGTTGATCTGGTGGACGATGCCGCTGTCAGGCGGTACCACGCGGAAGTTGTTGAAGGCGTTCTGGCCCCAGCGCAGGAACTGGTAACGCTCGCGATTGCGCTCCAGCTCGCAGATGGCGTTGACGCGGAAGGCCGATTCGCTGCCGTAGCTGTCGACGATCACCGAGTGATCGATGACCAGGTCGGCCGGCGTGAACGGATTGATGCGGTTGGGATCGCCGCCCAGGCGGCGCAGCGCGGCGCGCATCGCCGCGAGGTCCGCCACGGCGGGCACGCCGGTGAAGTCCTGCAACAGCACGCGCGCCGGCATGAAGAAGATCTCCTTGTCCGGGGTCGCGCGCGGGTCCCAGCGGCACAGTGCGGCGATGTCATCGGCCTTGACCGTCACGCCATCCTCGTGACGCAGCAGGTTCTCCAGCAGGATCTTGTGCGCGAAGGGCAGGCGCGCGGCCGACTCGAGCCCGGCCTTGGCGAGCGCCGGCAGGGAATGGTAGTGCAATGCCTTGCCGTCGATCTTCAGCGTAGCCTGCGTCTTGAAGCTGTTGGTCTGGGTCGGGGTCATCGTTCGTTGTGCTTATGGATAGGTGGGCGCCGCGCCGGCGCGGCAAGGATCCGATTATAACCGATGCGGGCGCGTTTTCAGCGGTTTTCGCCCGCGCTCACGCGTCGCAGCAGGCGATCGAGCAGACGCTGGGGCAACAGGCGGCGCGCCCAGGCGAACAGATGCGTCGGGAAGGTGACGTAATAGCGCGCGCGCGGACGCGGGCGTTCGAGCGCCTGGATCAGCTTGTCCAGCACCGCCTCCGGCGGCAACGTGAACGGCGCGGCGGGGCCGGGCTTGGTGAGGCGGCGTTCCATGCCCTCGTAGCGTGCGCGGTGCGCGCTCGCGGCCGGGTCGACATGACGGTGGAAGGCGGCGCGGGCATTGGCGCGGAAGCGGCTCGTGATCGGGCCCGGCTCGATCAGGACCACGTGGATGCCGCTGCCCGTGAGCTCGAGGCGCAGGGTGTCGGTGAGTCCTTCGAGGGCGAACTTGCTGGCGTTGTACGCACCGCGATAGGGCAGGGCGACCAGCCCGAGCAGCGAGCTGGTATTGACGATGCGGCCATGCCCTTGAGCCCGCATCACCGGGACCGCGCGATTGATCAGCTCCAGCGTGCCGAACAGATTGGTCTCGAATTGCGCGCGCAGCGCCGCGCGGGTCAGGTCCTCGACCGCGCCCGGCTGGCCATAGGCCGCGTTGTTGAACAGCGCATCGAGCGTGCCGCCGGTGGCGGCGAGCACCGCGTCGAACGCGGCGTGGATCGACGCCGGATCGTCGAGATCCAGCCGCAGGCTCTCGAAACCCTCATCACCGAGACGCGCCACGTCCTCCGCCTTGCGCGCCGTCGCGAACACGCGCCAGCCGCGCGCTTTCAGGCCGCGCGCCGCGCAGGCGCCGATGCCGGAGGAACAGCCGGTGATGAGGATGGATGGGGGCGAAGGTGATTTCATAAGCCGTCAGGTCGGGGACGGATTTCAAATCCGTCCCCATGCATGTTATGCCAGCCGCGCCGCTCTGATAAAGAGGGGGACAGATTTAAAATCTGTCCCCCAATGCCTATGCAAGCAGCACCGCCACGATCCCGGTCAGGAAGATCCCGTCGAACGTGCCCGCGCCGCCGATGGAGGCGATCGGCACGCCCATGCGGCGGATGTTGCCGAGGCGCAGCAGGTCGGCGCCGATCAGCACGCCCAGCGTGCCGCAGATGTAGGCGAGCGGCGCGCTCTGTTCGCCGTTGATGAGCAATGCAACGATGGCCGCCGTGAGCGGGGCGATGAAGATCGGCATGCCGATGCCGATGCCGGCGACCGGGCGGCTGAAGGCGTGACATACCGCGGCGACCAGCGCGGTCGCGATCAGGACCTGGTCGAGCGGCAGCGGATGGTGCCGCATCAGATAGAACGAGAAGGCCACCGGGATCAGGCCGCCGCCGACATTGATCGCGATCAGGGTGCGGCCCTTGAATTCCTTCATCGCCTGCCGCAGCAGGCCGCGCAGGCGTTCCGGCACCTGATCGAGCGGCGCCGCCTCGGCGCGCACGCTGAACAGCGGCAGGTTGATTGCGCTGCCGAACAGCGAACTGAACAGCAGCAGGATCGCGGAGTGCTGCGACAGGCCGAGCTTCTCGAAGACGATGGTCAGTGCGCCGACCTGGACGAAGGCGACCAGAAATCCGATCAGCAGGATGAAGCCGAAGAGGTGAAGCGGTGAAAAGGGCGTTTTCATTCAGGTGAAGGTCAGGGCTCAGGACTCGGGGCTGAGGACTGTGAACAGCCTGAAACATCCGTCTCACGGGCCGGCGAAAATGTAGCCCGGATGAAGGCGCGGAGCGCCGGAATCCGGGAGGCCGGTACCCCCGGATTCCGCTGCGCTCCATCCGGGCTACGATACATCTTTTAACCCGGGTTGCGCAGCCTGCGGAGGTTCAGGGCTTATGCTCTTCACTTAGTCCTGGGCCCTGAGTCCCAGGTCCTGTGTTCGGAGCGCCGCATCCGGTGTCTTCAACTCGTGCTCCCGCTGTTCCTGTTGCAGCGCCCACATCCGGGCGTAGACGCCGGCGGCGGCGAGCAGCTCGCGGTGGGTGCCCTGTTCGACCAGGCGGCCCTGTTCCATCACCAGGATGCGGTCGGCGTCGACGACGGTCGACAGGCGGTGGGCGATGACCAGCGTGGTGTGATCGGCGGCGACCTCGCGCAGCGCGCGCAGGATGGCCTGCTCGGATTCCGAGTCCAGCGCCGAGGTCGCCTCGTCGAAGACCAGGATGCGCGGCTGCTTCAGGATCGCGCGCGCGATCGCGATGCGCTGCTTCTCGCCGCCGGAGACCTTCAGCCCGCGTTCGCCGACCCGGGTGTCGAAGCCCTCGGGCAGCGTCGCGATGAAGCGCGTCAGGTGCGCCAGTTGCGCCGCGCGCTCGACCTCCTCGCGGCTCGCCTCCGGGCGCGCGTAGGCGATGTTGTAGTAGATGGTGTCGTTGAACAGCACGGTGTCCTGCGGCACGATGGCGATGGCCGCGCGCAGGCTCTGCTGGGCGACGTCGCGGATGTCGATGCCGTCGATGCGGATCGCGCCGGCCTCGACGTCGTAGAAGCGGAACAGCAGGCGCACCAGCGTCGACTTGCCGCTGCCGCTCGCGCCCACCACCGCGACCTTGTGGCCGGGCGGGATCTCGAAGCTGACGTCGTCGAGGATGCGGCGCCGCGCGTTGTAGCCGAAGACGACGTGCTCGAAGGCGACGTGGCCGCGCCCCGCGGGCAGGTCCGGCGCGTCCGGCTGGTCGTTCACGTCGCGCTGTTCGTTGAGCAGGCGGAACATGCGTTCCATGTCGGCCAGCGAGTGCTTGATCTCGCGGTAGACGAAGCCGAGGAAGTTCATCGGGATGAACATCTGCATCATGTAGACGTTGATCATGACGAGGTCGCCCAGCGTCATGCCGCCGTTTGCCACCCCGCGCCCGGCGAGCAGCAGCATGCCGGTCATGCCGAAGGTGATGATCGCGCCCTGGCCGATGTTGAGCGAGGCGAGCGAGGTCTGGTTCCTGACCGCGGCGGCCTCCCAGTCGCGCAGGTTGACGTCGTAACGGCGCGCCTCGTAGTCCTCGTTGCCGAAGTATTTCACCGTCTCGTAGTTGAGCAGGCTGTCGATGGCCCGGGTGTTGGCCTTCGAGTCCATCTCGTTCATCTCACGCCGGAACTTCATGCGCCACTCGGTCACCAGCAGGGTGAAGGTGATGTAGATCACCGCGGCGCCGAGCGGGATCAGGGCGAACCAGACGTCGAAGTTGATCAGCAGCACGGCGGCGATCAGGCCGATTTCGATCAGGGTCGGCAGGATGTTGAACACCATGAAATTGAGCAGGAAGCCGATGCCGCGGCTGCCGCGCTCGATGTCGCGCGACACGCCGCCGGTCTGGCGGTCGAGATGGAAGCGCAGCGACAGCGAGTGCAGGTGCCGGAACACCTGCAGCGCGATGCGCCGGATCGAGCTCTGGGTGACCTTGGCGAAGATCGCGTCGCGCAGTTCCCCGAACACCACGCCGGCGAGGCGCACGAGGCCATAGCCCACGATCAGCCCCAGCGGTACCAGCACGACCGGCTGCAGGCTGGCGTCGAGGGCGTCGACGATGTGCTTCAGCACCAGCGGGACGCCGACGTTGGCGACCTTGGCCAGGATCAGGCAGGAAAGCGCGAGCACCACCCGGGGCTTGTGTTCCCACAGATAGGGCAGCAGGGTCCTGAGGGTTTGCCAGTCGTTGCGTTCGGGCGGGGTCATGACCCGCCCAGCTTACCGGGGCCCCGTCCCGCGGGCAACGCGGCGATTTCCCGGCGGGCACTTCTGTCGGCTTGAATTTTCTGGGAAAATCCCCATTTACCGGATGGTTTGGTCTGAATGGGGTTTAGCACATGCCGATCTACGAATACGCCTGCGCGGCCTGCGGGCATGAACTGGAAGCAATGCAGAAGATGAGCGACGCGGCGCTGACCGATTGCCCCGCCTGCGGCAAGCCGGCGCTGAAGAAGCAGATTTCGGCCGCGGGCTTCGTGCTGAAGGGGGGCGGCTGGTACGCCACCGATTTCCGCGACAAGGGCAAGAAGAAGGACGGGGGAGACACGAAGGAGAGCAAGGATTCCACGGAGTCCAAGGAAGCCGCTCCGCCCCCCGCCTGCGGTTCCGGCGCCTGCGACGCCTGTTCGGACTGACCCGGCCGCCGTATGGCGCTGCTGCGCAAGTATCTGATCGCGGGCCTGATCGTCTGGGTCCCGCTGGGCGCGACCCTGCTGGTCATCAAGGTCGTCATCGACCTGCTGGACCAGGTGCTGCTGATACTCCCCGGGCGTTACCACCCCGATGCCCTGCTGGGCTTCCACATCCCCGGGCTGGGCGTCCTGTTGTCGGTGGCCATCGTGTTCGCCACCGGCGTGGTGGTAGCCAACCTGTTCGGGCGCCAGCTGGTGGCGGCCTGGGAGGGCCTGATGGGCCGCATCCCGCTGGTGCGCACCATCTACATGAGCGTCAAGCAGCTCACCGAGTCCGTCTTCACCGCCAAGGGGACCTCGTTCCGCAAGGTATTGCTGATCCAGTTTCCGCGCGCGGGCATGTGGACGTTGGCCTTTTACACCGCCGAACTGACGGGCGAGGCGCGCGAACGCCTGGCGCAGGACCTGGTCACCATCTATGTCCCGACCGTTCCAATACCCACCACCGGTTATTTCATCATGATGCCGCGCGCCGACGTGATCGAGCTCGACATGACGGTGGACGAGGCGCTCAAGATGATGCTGACCCTCGGGGTGGTCATTCCGGAATGGAAGAAGCGGGAGCTGACCGGGCAGGCCTGACGGGGACGGCTGATGGGGACGACAGCTGATGGGGACAGACTTGAAGTCTGTCCCCATGCTTCCTGCGGTGATAGAATACCCCGCTCACCCGGCCGCGGCCGGTTCGTACTTCGTTTCCGACACCCAACTTTCTATTTGGATCTATGCGCACCCATTACTGCGGTCACGTCACCGAGGCCCTGGTCGACCAGGACGTTGAACTCTGCGGCTGGATGCATCGCCGGCGCGATCACGGCGGCGTGATCTTCGTCGACCTGCGCGACCGCGAGGGCCGCGTGCAGGTGGTGTTCGACCCTTCGGTGCCCGACAGCTTCCTGGTGGCGGAGAAGGTGCGCAGCGAGTACGTCCTGCGCGTGAAGGGCCGCGTGCGCCCGCGTCCCGAGGGTACCGTGAACCCCGACCTCGCCACCGGCAAGGTCGAGGTGCTGTGCCACGAGCTCGAGATCCTGAATCCGGCGGAGACTCCGCCGTTCATGCTCGACGAGGACAGCGAGGTGAACGAGGACGTGCGCCTGCGCTACCGTTACCTCGACCTGCGCCGCCCGCTGATGCAGCGCAATCTGACCCTGCGCTCGCGGGTCGCGCGCGCGCTGCGCCGCTATCTTGAGGACCAGGGCTTCATGGAGATCGAGACCCCGATCCTGACCAAGTCCACCCCGGAAGGGGCGCGCGACTTCCTGGTGCCGAGCCGCAACAGCCCGGGCGAATTCTACGCCCTGCCGCAGTCGCCGCAGCTGTTCAAGCAGCTGCTGATGGTGGCCGGCATGGACCGCTACTACCAGATCGTGCGCTGCTTCCGCGACGAGGACCTGCGCGCCGACCGCCAGCCCGAATTCACCCAGCTCGACATCGAGACTTCCTTCCTCGACGACGAGCAGCTGATGACGCTGATGGAGCGCATGATCCGCATGCTGTTCGCCGAAGTGCTGGAGGTGGCGCTGCCGGATCCGTTCCCGCGCATGACCCACGCCGAGGCGGTGGCGCGTTTCGGCATCGACCGCCCGGACCTGCGCATCCCGCTCGAGCTGACCGAGGTGACCGACCTGATGAAGGCGGTGGACTTCAAGGTCTTCACCGGCCCGGCCAACGACCCGCACGGCCGCGTCGCCGCGCTGCGCCTGCCCAACGGCGGCGAGCTGACGCGCAAGGAGATCGACGACTACACCCAGTTCGTCGCCATCTACGGCGCCAAGGGCCTGGCCTATATCAAGGTCAACGCGCGCGCCGTCGGCCGCGAGGGCCTGCAGTCGCCGATCCTCAAGTTCCTGCCCGACGAGGTGATCGAGGAGATCCTGGAGCGCACCGGCGCCGAGGACGGCGACCTGATCTTCTTCGGCGCCGACAAGGCCAAGATCGTCAACGAGTCGCTCGCCGCGCTGCGCGTGAAGCTCGGTCACGACCGCGGCCTGGTCGAGCACGGCTGGCGTCCGCTGTGGGTGGTCGACTTCCCGATGTTCGAGTGGGACGACAAATCCAATCGCTGGGCCGCGCTGCACCACCCGTTCACGCGCCCGCGCGTGCAGGACGCCGCCGCGCTGGAGGCGAATCCCGGCACGGCCACTTCGTTCGCCTACGACATGGTGCTGAACGGCACCGAGGTCGGCGGCGGTTCGATCCGCATCCATCGCAGCGAGGTCCAGTCGGCGGTGTTCCGCCTGCTCGGCATCAGCGATGAACAGGCCGAGGCCAAGTTCGGCTTCCTGCTGCGCGCGCTGAAGTTCGGCTGCCCGCCGCACGGCGGCATCGCCTTCGGTCTCGACCGTCTCGTGATGCTGATGACCGGCTCGCCGTCGATCCGCGACGTCATCCCGTTCCCCAAGACCCAAACCGGCGCCTGCCTGCTGACCGAGGCGCCGTCGCCAGTCGACGAGGAACAGCTGCGCGAACTCGGTATCCGCATCCGCAAGCCGGCGCCATAGCCGGAGTCCCCCAAGCCGGCTTGAAATCCGGACCGGGCGCAGCCATGTAGCCCGTATGGAGCGTGGCGGAATCCGGGAATACCCGGATTCCGCGACGCATGCCTTCCTGCGGGCCACGACGCTTCGCATCCGCAAGCCGGCGCAACATCCGGGATGGAAAGGCTTTTTTATCCTGGATCCGTGTCACCGCGGCGGCGCTTTGCTAACATGGGCGTCAGCCGCCTCTTGATATCGGGGCCGACCGGAGCAAAGTTGTTCCTTATAGACAGGTAGCCCGGATGGAGCGCAGCGGCATCCGGGAACTCCCCCCGGAGTGCGGCGCGTGGCGCCTTCATCCGGGCTACGATTCGATGGCGGACCGATCTGTCCCGCGATATTGAACGACCAGGTGAGGATCTAATGTCATGACCGCCAATGCCGCCGCCGTCCCGGCCGCACCCGACGTAACCGACGAGGAATGGGATGCCCGCATCCGTGCCGCCAAGGCGGCGTTGGGCGAGCGCCTGCTGATCCTCGGGCACCATTACCAGCGCGAGGAGGTGTACCGCCACGCCGACGTGACGGGCGATTCGCTCAAGCTGTCGCGCCAGGCCGCCGACTCGCGCGCCGAATACATCGTGTTCTGCGGCGTCCACTTCATGGCCGAGGTGGCCGACATCCTGACCCGTCCGGACCAGCAGGTGATCCTGCCCGACCTCAGCGCCGGCTGCTCGATGGCCGACATGGCCAACCTCGCCAAGGTCGAACGCGCCTGGCGCGAACTGGCGACGGTGCTCGCGCCCGACGAGACCGTGACCCCGGTGACCTACATCAACTCCGCCGCCGACCTCAAGGCCTTCTGCGGCCGCCACGGCGGCATCGTCTGCACCTCCTCGAACGCCGCGCGCATCCTCGAGTGGTCGTTCGCGCGGCGCGAAAAGGTACTGTTCTTCCCCGACCAGCACCTCGGCCGCAACACGGGCCACCGCATGGGCATCCCGCTCGAGCAGATGGTGACCTGGGACTTCAGCCTGCCGCTCGGCGGCCTGACGCCGGAGCAGATCCGGAACGCGCGCATCATCCTGTGGAAGGGTTTCTGTTCGGTGCACCAGATGTTCCGCCCCGAGCACATCGACCGTTTCCTCGCCCAGTATCCCGACACCCGCGTGATCTCGCACCCGGAGTGCTCCTACGAGGTGTGCCAGAAGTCGGAGTTCGTCGGTTCCACCGAATACATCATCCGGACCATCGCCGACTCCGCGCCGGGCACGCGCTGGCTGGTCGGCACCGAGCTGAACATGGTGCAGCGCCTGCACGAGCGCCACCGCCACGAGGGCAAGTCGGTGCACTTCATGTCGCCCACCATCTGCATGTGCTCGACCATGTTCCGCATCGATCCGCCCCACCTGTGCGCGGCGCTGGAAGCGCTGGTCGAGGGCCGCGTCATCAACCGCATCACCGTGCCGCCCGACGAGGCCGCCGAGGCGCGGCTGGCGCTGGAGCGGATGCTGGACATTAAATAAGGGGACAGATTTCAAATCTGTCCCCTTCTCCGCTGGCATGCGAGTTCGGGGACAGACTTAAGTCTGTCCCCGTCTCATTTCATGATGGATGATGGTCGTCTTCCTCCACGGCATCTGGATGACCGGCGTCGACATGGCGCTGCTGCGCCGCCGCGTGCGCATCTGCGGTTTCCCGGTGCGGCAGTTCTCCTATCCGGGCGTGCGTCTCCCGCCGCGCGAGAACGCGGCGCGCCTGCAGCGCTGGCTCGCCGGCGTCGAGGCCGACACGGTGCATTTCGTCGCGCACAGCCTCGGCGGGCTGGTGGTGCGGTGGCTGCTGCACGATTTCCCGGACCAGCGGCCCGGCCGCGTCATCACCCTGGGCACGCCGCACGCGGGCAGCCGGGCCGCGGCCGCCGTCGCCCGTCGGCCGGCGTTGCGCTGGACCCTCGGAGCGAGCGTGGAGCAGGGCCTGCTCGGTGGCCTGCCGTCCTGGGACGGGTCGCGCGAGCTCGGCGTCATCGCCGGGACGCGCGAATTCGGCATCGGGCGGTGGGTGACCCGCCTGACGCCGCCCCATGACGGCACGGTGGAGGTCGGCGAGACCCGCCTCGACGGGATGACGGATTTCACCACCGTCCACGCCACGCACCTGGGGCTGCTCCATTCCGCCGCGGCCGCGCGGCAGGTGTGCGCCTTTCTTGAGAGCGGGCGGTTTGAGGCCCTCAGATAGGGGACAGACTTAAGTCTGTCCCCACACCCCTCTAGGGGACAGATTTCAAATCTGTCCCCGGCCTGCACAGATGCAGGCGGCGAGTTACAAGCGGCGGAAAAATCGTTACACTGCACCCAGTTCCGGCCTGTTTCCTGCCGGAGTGACTCTCAATTTTATGGCACGCATACTCGGCATAGATCCCGGCTCCCGCGTGACCGGTTTCGGCGTAATCGAGACCGGCGGCCGCAAGCCCGCGTACATCGCGAGCGGCTGCGTGCGCAGCGAGGATCCCGACCTGGCGCAGCGCCTGCGCACCATCTTCGAGGGCCTGCGCGCGGTGATCGCCGAGCACCGGCCCGACGAGGCGGTGATCGAGAACGTCTTCGTCAAGCACAACGTCGAATCCGCCCTCAAGCTCGGCCAGGCGCGCGGCGCCGCCATCACCGCGCTCGCCCTTCACGGCTTGTCGGTGCATGCCTACACCCCGGCGCAGATCAAGCTCGCCGTCGCCGGCAAGGGCAACGCCGCCAAGGCCCAGATCCAGCACATGGTGCGCGCGCTGCTCAACCTGCCGGCGGCGCCGCAGGCCGACGCCGCCGACGCGCTCGCCTGCGCGCTGTGCCACTGCCATACCGGCGCGACGCTCGCCCGCATCGCCCGCGCCGGCGCGCTGGCGCGGGAGCAGCGCCTGTGATCGGGCGGTTGCGCGGCACGCTGGTCCAGCGCCAGGTCCCGTTCCTGCTGCTCGACGTGAACGGCGTCGGCTACGAGGTCGAGGCCACCATGAGCACCTTCGACGACCTGCCCGCGCTCGGCGCCGAGTGCGTGGTCTATACTCACCTGATCGTGCGCGACGACGCCCACCTGCTGTACGGCTTCGCCGATCTCGGCGAACGCGCGCTGTTCCGTGAACTGATCAAGGTCAACGGCGTCGGCGCGCGCATGGCGATGAACGTGCTGTCCGCCATGCCGGTGGGGGAATTCGCGCGCTGCATCCACGACAACGACGCCGCGGCGCTGACCCGGGTGCCGGGCATCGGCAAGAAGTCGGCCGAGCGCCTGATCGTCGAGATGCGCGACCGCCTGAAGGACGATGCGCCGGAGTCGACGCCGCTGGCCGCCGTCGCGCGCCTGCCCGGCGCGCCGGCCGACCCGGTGCATGACGCGGTGAGCGCGCTGGCCGCGCTGGGCTACAAGCCGCACGAGGCGAGCCGCATGGTGCGCGCGATCGACGTGGCGGGCAAGAACAGCGAGGAGATCATCCGCTCCGCGCTGCAGTCGGCGGCGAGGTAGGCGATGATCGAGACCGACCGCATCGTCATGGCGCAGGGCTTCCGCGGCGAGGACGTGGTCGACCGCGCCGTGCGTCCGTCCCGCCTCGCCGACTACGTCGGGCAAAGCGCCGTGCGCGAGCAGATGGAGATCTTCATCCGCGCCGCCGGCGCCCGCAACGAGGCCCTCGACCACACGCTGATCTTCGGCCCGCCCGGCCTCGGCAAGACCACGCTGGCCCACATCATCGCCAACGAGATGGGCGTGAACCTGCGCCACACCTCGGGGCCGGTGCTGGAGCGCGCCGGCGACCTCGCCGCGCTGCTGACCAACCTGGAGCCGCGGGATGTCTTGTTCATCGACGAGATCCACCGCCTGAGCCCGGTGATCGAGGAGGTGCTCTATCCGGCGATGGAGGACTATCAGCTCGACATCATGATCGGCGAGGGCCCGGCGGCGCGCTCCATCAAGCTCGACCTGCCGCCCTTCACGCTGGTCGGGGCGACCACCCGCGCCGGCCTGCTGACCTCGCCGCTGCGCGACCGCTTCGGCATCGTGCAGCGGCTGGAGTTCTATACGGTGGAGCAGCTCGCCGCCATCGTCACGCGTGCGGCGGGGATTCTCGGCGTACCGGTCGACGCCGCGGGGGCGGGCGAGATCGCGCGCCGCTCGCGCGGCACCCCGCGCATTGCCAACCGCCTGCTGCGCCGGGTGCGCGACTTCGCCGAGGTGCGCCAGGACGGCCGTATCACCGGCGCGGTGGCCGACCAGGCCCTGCGGATGCTGGACGTCGACAGCGGCGGCCTCGACGCCATGGATCGCCGCCTGCTGCTGACCATCATCGAGAAATTCGACGGCGGCCCGGTCGGCGTCGATAGCCTGGCGGCCGCGATCGGCGAGGAGCGCGGTACCATCGAGGATGTGATCGAGCCGTTCCTGATCCAGGAGGGCTATATGATGCGCACCGCGCGCGGCCGCATGGTGATGCGCGGCACCTACCTGTATCTCGGCCTGACCCCGCCGGCCCGGTCGGCGGCGTCCGAGCCGGCGCCGGACCTGTTCGGGGCGCAATGACGCAAAACCCGCTTTTTTCCGGTGTATCTGCCGAAAATGCGTGCCATTCATCATGACACGCCCCACGATTTCCTCTAATATCTCCGACTTTGTGGCCCGGTGACCTCGGCGCGTTCGCACATGTTCTACTGGCCGGTGCGGGTGTATTACGAGGATACCGACAGCGGCGGCGTGGTGTATTACGCCAATTACCTCAGATATCTGGAGCGGGCGCGGACCGAGTGGTTGCGGAACCTCGGCGTCGAACAGGATGTCCTAGCGAAGGACGCGGGCCTCATCTTCGCCGTGCGTTCGCTCACGATCGATTACCTGCGTCCAGCCCGATTCAACGAGCAGCTTTATGTCGGCGCCGCGGTGAGCGCGCGCCGCGCGGCGAGCCTCGACTTCGCCCAGCGCGTGGTGCGGGCGGACAGCGTGCCGGCGGCGACGGCGGTGGAGGGCGGCGGGGACGGGGAGTTGTGCACGGCCCGGGTGCGGATCGTGTGCGTGGACGCAGAGACCCTGCGGCCGCGCCGGATCCCGGATTATTTGTTGGCGGAGACGATACGTGAAGGTTGATTTATCGCTGTTGCATCTGGTGACCAACGCCAGCTTCCTGGTGCAGATGATCATGCTGCTCCTGCTGCTGGCGTCGATCGCGTCCTGGACGCTGATCTTTCGCAAGTGGCGCGAGCTGAAGACGGCGCGCCTGTCCATGGACCAGTTCGAGGACCGCTTCTGGTCGGGCGGCGATATCACCGAGCTGCATCAGAAGATCTCCGCCCGCAAGCAGGTGATCCAGGGCGCCGAGCAGCTCTTCAACATCGGCTTCACCAGCTATCTGCACAACCTGAAGAAAAAGGGCGCGAGCGCGGGCGAGGTGCTGGACGGCACGCGCCGGTCCATGCGCGTGGCGCTCAACCGCGAGGCGGACAAGCTCGAGATGCACCTGCCGTTCCTGGCCACGGTCGGCTCGATCAGCCCCTTCATCGGCCTGTTCGGCACGGTCTGGGGCATCATGAATTCCTTCCGCGCGCTCGGCAACGTGAGCCAGGCCACGCTGGCGATGGTCGCGCCCGGCATTGCGGAGGCGCTGATCGCCACCGCCATGGGCCTGTTCGCCGCCATCCCCGCGGTGATCGCCTATAACCGCTACGTCAACGAGGTCGAGCGGCTGGTCAACCGCTACGACAACTTCCTCGAGGAATTCTCCGCCATCCTGCAGCGCCAGACCCCGAGCACCCTCGGTGGTGGCGCAGCCTCCGCCGCCGTCGTGGAGGAGGCGGGCTGATATGCTGCGACGCACGCATCGGCGCCCGATGTCCGAGATCAACGTGGTGCCCTACATCGACGTGATGCTGGTGCTGCTGGTGATCTTCATGATCACGGCCCCGCTGCTGACCCAGGGCGTCCAGGTCGAGCTGCCGAAGGCCGCGGCCAAACCGATGAAGAGCGAGCAGCCGGAGCCGCTGGTCGCCACCGTCGATGCCCAGGGCCGCATCTATCTCAACGTCGGCGGTGCCGAGGACAAGCCGATCGACGCCGACACGCTGGTGCAGCGCACCGCGGCGGTGCTGCGCAACAAGCCCACGACTCCGGTCATGGTGCGCGGCGACAGCAAGGCCGACTACGGCTCGGTGGTCGGCGTCATGACCCTGCTGCAGAAGGCGGGGGCGCCGAGCGTCGGTCTGGTGACCGAATCGCCGGAGGCGAAGCGGCGATAGCCCGATGAAGCGCATGAACCTGCTGGCGGAGATCGGGTCCGGTCTCGGGGAATGGCTGCGGGAGCTGTCCGCCCAGCCGCGTTATCTGATCTACGCCGTGCTGGTCCATGTCGTCTTTGTCACCGTGCTGGTGATGAGCTTCGAGTGGGCGCCGACGCCGGTCGGCGCGCCCGCGCCGGAGGTCGACGTGATCGAGGCCGTCGCCATCGACGAGACCAAGGTCCAGCAGGAGCTCGAGAAGCTCAAGCAGGCCGAGGCGCAGAAAAAGGCTGAGGAGGCGCGCAAGCGCGACCAGTTGCGCAAGGCCGAGGAGGCGCGCAAGCGTGAGGAGCAGCAACTGGCCCAGTTGAAGAAGCAACAGGAGGCGGTGCGCAAGGAGGCCGAGGCCGCCGAGAAACAGGCCGCCGAGGCGAAGAAACAGGCGGAGGCGGCGAAACAGCAGGCCGAGGCCACGCGCAAGGCGGAAGACGCGCGCCGGGCGGAGGAGGCCCGCAAGGCGGAGGATGCGCGCAAGGCGGCCGAGGCGGCCCGCAAGGCCGCGGACGCGAAACGGGCCGAGGAGGCCGCGCGCCAGGCCGCCGCCGCGCGGGAACGCGCCGCGCGCGAACAGAGTGAAGTGGACAAGTACGTCGTGATCATCAAGCAGAAGGTCGAGCGCAACTGGATCAAACCGGTCCAATGGGAAGGCAAGCGTTGCCGGGTGCGGGTCAGCCTGATCCCCGGCGGCGACGTGATCGACGTGAAGATCGTGGCGGGCAGCGGCGACGAGCTGTTCGACAGATCGGTCGAGGCGGCCGTGCGCAAGGCTTCGCCACTGCCGGTGCCCTCGGCCAGCGACCCGCTGTTCGACCGCTTCCGTGAACTGGAGTTTGTCTTCAATCCGCAGGGATAATCATGCCGCTATCGTTCAGGACACTCATCTTTCTCGCCTGCCTTTCCTGCGCCGCGAACGCGCAGGCGGTGCTGACCATCGAGATCACCCAGGGCGCCGCCGGGGCGATGCCCATCGCCGTGGTCCCGTTCTCCTGGAGCGGGCAGGAGGCCCTGCCGGTCGACATCGCCGGCGTCATCTCGGCCGACCTGCAGCGCAGCGGGCGGTTTTCCCCGCTGGCGGTCAAGGACATGTTGTCGCGCCCGAACGAGGCCTCCCAGGTCAACTACCGCGACTGGCGCATGGTCAACGTGGACCATCTCGTGGTCGGCAAGGTGATGCCGCAGGCCGACGGGTACATGGTGCAGTTCCAACTCCTCGACGTGGTCAAGCAGACGCAGCGCGCCGGCTACACCGTGCAATCCGACCGCGCCCGGCTGCGCTGGACCGCGCACCAGATCGCCGACATGATCTACGAATCCCTGATCGGCGAGCCGGGGGCCTTCGCCACCCGCATCGCCTTCATCTCGGAGGTCATGGAGGGCGGCAAGCGCAAGTACTCGCTGCAGGTCGCGGATTCGGACGGCTTCAACGCGCGCCCGATCCTGAAATCCGCCCACCCGATGATGTCGCCCTCGTGGTCGCCGGACGGCAACCGCCTGGCCTACGTCTCGTTCGAGACCGGGGCCGCGGCGGTGTACGTGCAGGACATCAACACCGGCCGGCGCGAAATTGTGTCCTACGCCAAGGGCTTGAACAACGCCCCCTCGTGGTCGCCGGACGGCAGAAAATTGGCGCTCGTCCTGTCCAAGGAAGGCAACCCCGAGATCTACATCCTGGATCTGGCCTCCAAGCAGCTGCGCCGGCTGACCAACAACTTCGCGATCGACACCGAGCCGGTCTGGACCCCGGACGGCGCGGCGATCGTGTTCACCTCCGACCGGGGTGGCGGTCCGCAGATCTATCGCGTGGCGATCGGCTCGGGCGAGACCACCCGGCTGACCTTCGAGGGCAAGTACAATTCCCGGCCGGTGCTGTCGCCCAACGGGAAGTACCTGGCGTTCGTGCACGGCACGGGCAACCAGTTCAACATCGCGACGATCGAACTCGCAACCGGGAACATGCAGGTGCTGACGAATTCGCAGCTCGACGAGTCGCCAAGTTTTGCACCCAATGGTAGCATGGTCATCTATGCGACCAAGGACAGGGACAGAGGATTCTTATCCGCAGTGTCCGTCGATGGCCGCGTGCGCCAGAGGCTGGTATTGCAGGAGGGACAGGCACGCGAACCCGCCTGGTCACCATATGTACGGTGAATAATGGGCGTTTTGAAAAATTGAACATCGGGTATAAGAAAAGACACTAAGGAGACCATCATGAAATTTTTTACCAAGTTGAGTGTTGCAGTACTTCCTATCGCCTTGCTCGCCGGCTGCGCCTCGACGCCGGATGAGCAGGCCACGACGTCGGACGGCGGCGCGATGACTCAGCCGATGACCTCGGGCGACGGCGCCCAGAGCATGGGCGCGGGCACCTCGGGCGGCATGGCGATGAATCCCCTCGACGATCCGAACAGCCTGCTGTCGAAGCGCGTCATCTACTTCGATTTCGACAAGTCGGACATCCGGCCCGAGTTCCGCGACATCGTGCAGGCGCACGCGACCTACCTGAGCCAGAACGCCAACGTCAGCGTCACCCTCGAGGGTCATGCCGACGAGCGCGGTTCGCGCGAGTACAACATCGGTCTCGGCGAGCGCCGCGCCAATGCCGTCAAGAACGTGCTGATGCTGCAGGGTGCGAGCGGCGGCCAGGTCGAGACGGTGAGCTACGGCGAGGAGCGCCCGGTCGCGATGGGCCATGACGAGCAGTCCTGGGCCCAGAATCGCCGCGTCGAAATCGTCTATCGTTAAGGCGCTCGCGGAATGGGCAGGGATCACTCGGCCTGGATGGCGACGGCGGTGCTGCTGACGGCGGGAGCCGTGCACGCGGCCTCCGCCTTGCCGCCCATCGTTGAATCCCAGCCTGTTTCGCCATCGTCGTCATCATTGCCCGTGCAGGGCCCGGCAGGCGCCGGGCCCGCACAGCGTCCGCAGTCCCTGGACGAACGCGTCGCGCGCCTCGAACGCCAGCTCGACAACCAGACCCTCGTCGATATGTACACCCGGCTCGACGCCCTGACGCAGCAGGTGCAGGAGCTGCGCGGCACCATCGAGGAACAGAGCCACAACACGCAAGGCGTGGAGCAGCGTCAGCGCGAGATCTATCTCGACTTCGACCGCCGTCTGCGCCAGCTCGAGACGCAACTCGCGGGCATGCAGACCTCCGCGCTGCCGCCGCCCGACACCGCGGCGCCGTCCTCCGCCGACAGCGGAGACCAGGCCGCCTATCAGCAGGCCGTCGATGCGCTGCGCGCCGGCCGCAACCAGGAATCCATCGCGGCCCTGCAGGATTTCCTCACCCGCTACCCCGAGAGCCAGTACATTTCCAACGCGCAGTACTGGCTCGGCGAGGCCAACTATGTCATGAAGCGCTACCCGGAGGCGGTCGCCGAATTCGACAAGGTGCTCAAGCTCTACCCCGACAGCAACAAGGTGCCGGACGCCATGCTCAAGCTCGGCTACAGCCAGTACGAGCTCGGCCAGGCCGACCAGGCCAGCGCGACCCTGAAGTCCATCATCACCAAATATCCCAACAGCACCGCCGCCCAGCTCGCCCAGAACCGGCTGCAGAGGATGAAGCGATAAAAGCAGGACTTAGGGCTCAGGACTAAGGGCTGAGTCAAAACCTTGGATGCATGCGTGTAGTTGTTTTCGCTGTTTTTTCAGATACCCCCTCATCTCACGTATATCGGTTCAGGAAATTTTATTTCTTTCACTTGGTCCTGAATCCTCAGTCCTTAGTCCTGGTTTTCAGCAGGTGTTAAACTAGCGCCATCCCAACGCGTTTCCGCCGCCGCATGAAAGACCCGTCACCCCAGTTGCGCATTACCGAGATCTTCTTCTCGATCCAGGGCGAGTCGCGCTCGATCGGGTGGCCGACGGTGTTCGTGCGCCTGACCGGTTGTCCGCTGCGCTGTGACTACTGCGACACCGCCTACGCCTTCACCGGCGGCGAGTCGATGTCGATCGAGGCCGTGCTGGCCGAGGTGCGCCGGCATCCGGCGCGTCACGTCACCGTGACCGGCGGTGAACCGCTGGCGCAGAAGGCGTGCCTTCCGCTGCTGGGCGCGCTGTGCGATGCGGGCTACGAGGTCTCGCTCGAAACCAGCGGCGCGCTCGATGTCGCCGCGGTCGATCCGCGCGTGGTGAAGGTGCTGGACCTGAAGACGCCGGGCTCGGGCGAGGCGGCGAAGAACCGGCTCGAGAATCTCGCCCATCTGACGCCGCGCGACCAGATCAAGTTCGTCATCTGCGACCGCGCCGACTACGACTGGACGAAACAGATGATCGCGACCCACGGCCTCGTCGAACGCTGCGAGCTGCTGCTGTCTCCGGTGTGGAGTCGAGTGGATCCGGCGCAGCTTGCCGAATGGATGCTCGCCGACGGCGTGCCGGCGCGGCTGCAGGTGCAGCTCCACAAGATCCTGTGGGGCGAGGCGCGGGGGCGGTGAGCGTGTCCGCGACCGCCGGCCGCAGGCGCGCCGTCGTGCTGCTCTCCGGCGGACTCGATTCCGCGACCCTGCTCGCGCTGGCGCGCGAACAGGGTTTCGCCTGTCACGCGCTGAGCTTCTCCTATGGCCAGCGCCACGGCGCCGAGACCATCGCCGCGGCGCAGGTTGCCGACGCGCTCGGCGCGGTCGAACTGCGCGTCATGAGCCTGTCCGGACTGGGCGAGCTTGGCGGCTCCGCGCTCACCGACAAGACCATCGCGGTGCCGGAGGCGCCGAGCGCCGGCATTCCGGTCACCTACGTGCCCGCGCGCAACACGGTGTTCCTCTCGCTCGCGCTGGCCTGGGCCGAGGTGCTTGGTGCGCGCGACATCTTCATCGGCGTCAACGCCGTGGACTACTCCGGCTATCCCGACTGCCGGCCCGAGTTCATCGCGGCCTTCGAGCGGACGGCGAACCTCGCGACCCGGGCCAGCGTCGAAGGCGGGCGGTTCCAGATCCACGCCCCGCTGATCGCGCTGGGCAAGGCCGACATCATCCGCGCAGGCCTGCGCCTCGGCGTGGACTACGCGCTCACGGTCTCCTGCTACCAGGCCGATCCGCACGGCCGCGCCTGCGGGCGCTGCGACTCCTGCCGCCTGCGCGCCGAGGGGTTCCGCGCCGCCGGCGTCCCGGACCCGACGCGCTATGCGTGATATCCGGGGATCTCGGGCCGATTTCGGCTTGGCGCGGGCCGCGGTTTGCGGCTAAAATACCCCATCCCGCCGGAACCGCGGACACGATCCGCCCGGCCCGCACAATCCAGGCAAGTCAGATTACCCCATTGGGCCGTTAGCTCAGTCGGTAGAGCAGCGGACTTTTAATCCGTTGGTCCTGCGTTCGAGTCGCAGACGGCCCACCAATATCAATGAGTTAGGTCGCATCTGCCACAGTTCGTTAACGTGGCTGTAGATATGTAGCACAATTGTGCTGATCGCCGATTAAATACCTATTTAAAGTGATGTGGCATGCACGTCCACGGGCAAATGATTCTAACCCCGTTGGCCTGTTTGTAATGGGAAGTAAGTTCGGCAAAATTTATGAAGACATCCGAACTTATGACTAGCATGAATATATTGCGACTACTAATAGGCAAGTATTCAGGAGGGCTTAATATTAACCGCCGTACTTTTAGTAGACACTATGTAGCCAGCTCGAGTTGATATATTTGACCCAAGAAATATTTTCTTAAAATTCCATCCTGAAAGCTAGCTCGATATTTCGAGTGTTATCGCCTTTGCTATAACCAAGAATAAATGAGCGCTCATTATCAAACTTGATAAGAGTGCCAATGCTAAGCATGCTTTCGGTGTCATCGTATAAATCAATTACTTCTATGCTTGCATTTAACTCCACATTTGCATTAGTCGAATATCGCAACCCTGCCTCAGCAGAATAGCCTGTATCATCTGAGCGGCCGAGTGATTCAGTATCGACTTGTGCGTCCAATAATAATGCTTCGAAAACAAGGTCAGTGCTAGATGAAAGCGAATTATGAAATCCAAGTCCAATTCCGAATAAGTCAGTGTCTAAATCGAAGTCATAATTTCCTGTCTGAAGGGATGCAACTGCATTTATTTTCTGGTTGACAGCAAATGATCCCGATAAAGAGATCGAGCTTCCATCAACATTAGCTCCCTCAAGATCAATATCCGTATTGGTGTATCCAATTTGGAAATAGTTGTAGTTAAAATTACTTGCTAGAGCTGACATAGTGGTTAGTTGGAATCCAACCGCACACAAAATTTGCATATATATCTTCATTATCCCTCCTGGTTATTTCTGCTCATTAATAATCCTGGTAAGCAAAATAATCTATTGCGGGCCAAAGCTATACAAAGTCAGTTAGGTCCAAGTATAAGAATAATTTTGAGTATTCTAGAAATATCTAATTCCACGTGCTATTTTTCTCGGCTATAGACAATAACCATATTTCAAAGATCAACCAAAGTCTAAGACTTTTGTATTAGGAGGGGGGATGAAGAATAATAAGCTCGCTTCTATCTTTATAGTTTTGTTGCTCAGTGGTTGTGCGACCGCGACAAAACAAGTCATCAATAAGCCTGAATCATCCCCGCCACAAATAAGCCCAAGTGTTTCTGAGCAACCTGTAAAAGGTTTGAAGCGCAAAGTAGCTATTGCTCGCTTTTCTAACGAAACTAAGCATGGAAATAGTTTCTTGTTGGATGAGAATAATGACCGCATTGGTAAGCAGGCGATGGATATCTTGTCAGCCCGTCTAACCGATACAGGAAAGTTTCTGATGTTTGAGCGTCAAGATTTAAGCAAAATTAAAGCCGAGCAGGATATTGCGAATATCAGTGCTTCGATGGTTGGCGCTGACTATCTTATTATCGGATCAGTATCTGAGTTTGGTCGGACCTCGGTAAGTGAAGTAGGTGTTTTCAGTCGCAACTTAAAGCAGCGTGCCAATGCGACAGTAAACGTGCGACTTATCGATGTCACTACTGGGCAAATAGTTTTTTCACAAGAAGGCAGCGGTGAAGCCCTATCGGAAGCTAGCAGAACATTGGGGGTGGGTGAGGCTGCAGGATACGATTCGAAAATTGATGATCAGGCACTGTCTGCTGCCATTTCAAAATTAGTTAGTAACCTTGTTGAAAATC
The DNA here is from genome assembly GCA_016716465.1 of Gammaproteobacteria bacterium. Taxonomy (NCBI): domain Bacteria; kingdom Pseudomonadati; phylum Pseudomonadota; class Gammaproteobacteria; species Gammaproteobacteria bacterium. The sequence goes on along the minus strand of JADJWH010000004.1, from coordinate 9,857 downwards.
TCCTCGATAAACCTTGGGCGGCGTATATCCTGGATCAACAAGACGGGCAAATAATTATTTCCGGCGGGATTTCCCAAGGACTTAAGTCAGGCGATACATTAAGGGTAATGAAGCGAGGGCGAATGGTGAAGAACCCGCAGTCTGGTCTGGAAGTGGAGTTGCCCCGTCAGGAGGTCGCAACAATAAAAATTGAGTCTTTTGCAGGGAATGATAATAACGAGGTATCAATTTGCAGCTTGTCCTCAGGAAGTTTGGCGGGATTAAATGTTGATCAACTAATCATTCAGGAAAAGTGAGAGATCACATGAAAATTAACTTAATAGCGCTGAGCTTTCTGTTGCCATTATTTTTAGTTGGATGTGGGTCTTACAATGAGGCTGTTCAAGTGAATGATAGTGCCTATTTATTACTAATAGGTAATCCTGACGGCAATATAGTCCAAATAGACAATGGAGTTCCCGTTGAATTAGGGAAAGATACAACATCTTTCTCTTTGAATGGAAAGCAGGCTACTAAGATCCAAATTTCTACGGGCAAACATGCTGTAAAAATTACAAAGAACGGGACTGTTGTTGTTCATAGGGAGTTTTATGTGTCTACTGGGACCTCATTTGAGCTCGAGCTATGAAAAAAATAATCACAATATTGTCAGTTGCATTCATTGTTGGTTGCGCAACAGTCAGTCAATCCAACCTTTATTGGGGAAATTACTCGCATACGCTTTATGAATATAAAAAGAATCCGAATGACAACACAAAAATGGCACATCAAACCGAATTGCAATCTATCGTGGAAAAATCAAAGCAATTAAATTTGAGAGTGCCGCCCGGAATTTACGCTGAACTTGGTGTCTTTGCGATGGAGAGTGGGGATAGTAAATCGGCTAACCAATATTTTCTTTTAGAGCGAGAAACTTATCCGGAGTCTAGTGCGTTAATGGCGCACGTAATTGATAAGTGACGGCGCAAGAATCCTGAGGTATCTCGAAAATGAAATTATACAGCGTATTATTGCTTAGCAGTTTGTTATTGATGTCTGGCTGCGCTGTTCAACCATTAACAAAAGGCGAAGCATTCCCGGGGATGTATGGTGAAAAGCCAACTTCCATATTAGTCATTCCTGCAATCAATCACAGCACAGCTGCTGATGCTCCGATACTCTATTCGTCGACTATTAATGAACCGCTCTCAAACGCGGGATATTACGTATTACCAATTGAGGTAACAGATCGATTTCTGCGGAACGAGGGTCTAATTGAAGGTGAGCAGATATCGGAAATTCCGCCACAGAGATTTTCTGAACATTTTGGTGCGGATGCAGTGTTATATGTAATTATTGATATATGGGATACAAACTATTACGTGGTTGGTGGGAACGTGACGGTCGGAGTTCAATTCAGTTTGAAATCTACCAAGTCTGGAGAGACGCTTTGGGCCTATAAAGATCAGCTGGTGGTGGATACAAGTGGTGATAGTAATAATGGTGGTGGGCTGCTCGGCGCAATCATTGCGACTGCAATAAAAACCGCATCCCAGGATTACGTCCCTGTTGCGCGAAATATTAATGTTATTGCATTAAATGCTATTCCGTTCGGAAAATATCATAAGGCTCATGACAAAGATATGAGCATGAATATCCCGGCTGCTAAGGTGCAGAACTATAAAACCACACCCTAGCATCCGCGCAAGAGATGGGGCCATTCTCGATTGATTAATTTAATAGAGTCTGGCCGCATTGGATTTTATCAAATTATTTCTTGGCCTTTTAATTCCTTGACCTTGCGCTCGAGTCGCAGACGGTCCACCAAATTCAGAGCTTCAAGAATCTGCCCGGTTGGTTCGCCGACGTCATTCCGACTCATTTCGTTGCCGGCTGAATGTGATATCTCATTCGGTTCAGTCATCACCGTTTCGGGTGATCCACCTCGTTTGATCTCTCGGCTATGATGCCATTGCGCCGGGATCTCTCCGTATCGCGCTGAAAGGCATGCATGAATCTCGGGGCGGGGTGTACCAATGATCATAATAAAAAGGGGGGATGCCATGAAAAAGAGTATTGCATTAATCGTCTCGGCGGGTTTGTTAGGGGTGTCCGCGATCGGCAGTGCCCATGACCTTGAAAAGGGCACGGTAGAACTCGGTGGCTCCTTGCAGGCATCGATGACTTCATCAACCATCGAGATAGATGGTTTTGAGGATCTTGATCAGGATAGCACTTCGCTCGATATTCTGGCGCTGTATTATGTGTCCGATAATTTCGGTTTCGGGGTAACGTGGAATTACGATACCACCGAATTCTCCTCGGGTGGCGACTCGCTTCAAGTAACCAGTAATGAGATTGGCCCTGTCGCCGCCTACAACATCAGCCTGAATAGAAACGCCAGCTTGAAGTTGTTCGGCGCGTTCCTGATCGCCTCGGTGGAAGATGATACGATCTTTGGCGATGAGGTGACCATCGACGGGAATGGCTGGGCAGTAGGCGGGATGATCAGTAACTTTATCAATGATTACATTTCTGTCGATGCGACGCTGGTCTATGAAACACTTTCACTGGAAGAAAGTGATTCTGATACCGATGTAGACGTAAACGGATACACGGTTGGGGTGGGAGTTTCCGTCTATTTTCCGTAGGGATCCCTGAATAAGGAGGCGGTGTCCCGTTTGCCTCGTTTCTGATTCGCCCGGTAGGGAATTAGAGGCGGTCGGGCACTGTCTCCCTGGCAGCTGATCGCCACGGCTCCGCGTTCGCGCTGCGAACAGCCAATATGGAGTCTCAGTTTTTCAGTAACCCAATATCAGGCACGGTGTGCAGCAGCGCATCGAGGCAGTCGTTGTCGATGGCGATGCCGCGCTGCCGCTGCATGATGTCGATGGATTCTTCCACCGGGATGGCGCCGCGGTAGGGGCGGTCGGCGGTGAGCGCGTCGAAGATGTCGCACAGGGTGATGATGCGTGTCTCGAGCTTGATCTGGTCGGCGGGCAGGCCGCGCGGGTAGCCCTTGCCGTCCAGGCGCTCGTGGTGGGCGCCGGCAACCAGCGCCAGTTCCGCGAACGGGCTCAGGCGCATCAGGATCTCCTCGGTGTGTTGCGGGTGGCGTTTCACGGCCGTCCATTCCTCCGCGGTCAGCCCGGACGGCTTGTCGAGAATCGAGTTGCTGACGCCGAGTTTTCCGAGGTCGTGCAGGAAGGCGCCGCGACGCAGCCAGCGCCGGCGCTCGGGCGACAGTCCCAGGTGCTGCGCGATCAGGCTGGCATATTCGGCGACGCGGGTGCTGTGCCCGTAGGTATAGGGGCTCTTGGCGTCGACCACGCGGCCGAACCCGGCGGCGATGGCGTCGAGATAATCGTCGTCGACGATCATGCCCTTCGCGGTCGGCTCCAGTTCCGTGATCCGTTGTTCCAGATCGGGCGAGCGCAGTGTTTCCCAGAACGGGCCGTGCCGGCCCAGGCTTTCGAAGGCGCGCACGATCTCGGGATCGAACCAGCTGCCGCTGCGTCCGGCCACTTCCGCCAGCGCCCGTTGCGGTCCGCCGATCGAATGGAAGACGTCGGCCACCTGCGAGAGCAGGGCGATGCGCGAATAGAGCGGGATCGCCTCGCCGCTGAGGTGGAAGGGCTTCCCCTTGCCGTTCCAGTGCTCGTCGAGGCAGCGGATCCCGTGCGCGATGCGGTCGTTGAATCCGAGCTGCTGCGCGATCTCCGCGCCGCGCTCGCAGCGGGTGAGGATCAGCTCAGTCGCGAGCTGTTCTCCGTGCCGGGCGAGATGCATGATGTGGCGGATGCGCTCGCCGAGCTGTCGGCCGAGCGCGGTGTGCTGCAGCACGAAACGGGTGATCTCGACCAGTCGCTGTGAGTCGACCACCTTGAAGTCGCGCTTGGTGGCATGGTCGTCGTAGCCGTAGAGTTCGCACAGGCGGGCGGCATTGCTGCTGCAGCCGGCATCCTTCAGCAGCAGGGTGTAATAGAGATCCCACAGGTGTTCGGTATCGAGCCCGATCGTCTTGCCGATGTGGGTCCCGATCCAGCAGCAGCGCAGGCAGTGTCCGGGCGGCTGGCCCTCCGTCAGGTCGAGCGCGTAGCTGAAGGCCCCGATCACCTCGGAGAGCAGGATGTGTTCCTGCGCATGGATCAGTTTTCCCTCGACGCGGACGGCCATATCCCCTCCTGAACGCAAGACTTTTCCCGCGGCATCACGGCCAGCTTCGTACGCAAGTAGCATGCCAGTAAGAATTCGGGTTTCCTCTGGGAAATTACGGGATTTGCGCCTCAAGTGCTTTGTACGAAGACACGCAGGTTTGAGCGGATCCCGGCGAACGACGCGACAGGGACATTCGGCTCTGTCCGGTCTGTCGCCTGGGTCAGGGTCAGGCGGAGTCAGGCTCATAAATGCGGCAGGGTCGCAGGTCCGTTCGTCACCAGGAATCCGTTCCGTGCCCGGGAACGAGGCGGTCGCCCCGGCGTTCAATGATGCGTGGACGATCCGCCAGTAATTGATACACTGGTGCCAATGCTCGATATCGCCGCCATTTGTCTGGTCATCACCGCGCTGCTGGCCTATCTGAACCATCGGTTTATCAGGATCCCCACCACCATCGGCGTGATGGCGGCGGCGCTGATCATTTCCCTGTCGCTGGTCGCGCTCGATGCGCTGGGTATCGTGCACAGCCTGCGCGAGTACGAAGAATCGCTGGTGCGGTCGATCGATTTCACCGATCTGCTGATGCAGGGCATGCTGTCGCTGCTGCTGTTCGCCGGGGCCCTGCATATCGACCTCAGCGAGCTGCGCGCCTATCGCTGGCCGGTGGCCATGCTCGCGATCCTCGGAACGACGTTGTCCACGTTCATCGTGGGCGCCGGGATGTGGCTGGCGCTGCCGCTGGTCGGGGTCGAGCTGCCCCTGATCCATTGCCTGTTGTTCGGGGCCCTGATCTCCCCGACCGATCCCATCGCGGTCATGGGGATCCTGAAGACCTCCGGCGCGCCCAAGGAACTCGAACTGGTGATCGCCGGGGAATCGCTGTTCAACGATGGCGTGGGCGTGGTGATCTTCTCGCTGATCCTTTCCATGCAGCTGAGCGGTGAGGCCCCGACGTTCGGGCAGGGGCTGGAATTGCTGCTGCATGAGGCCGTCGGCGGCCTGATCTTCGGCGCCGCCCTCGGATACGTGGCATTTCTGTTGATGAAGGGCGTCGACAATTACCAGGTGGAGGTGTTGCTGACGCTGGCGACCGTGACCGGCGGGTATGCGCTGGCGAGCCATCTGCATCTGTCCGGGCCGCTGGCGATGGTCGTGGCGGGGCTGATCGTCGGCAACCACGGCCGGGCGCTGGCGATGTCAGAGACCACGCGCCAGCACCTCGACATGTTCTGGGAACTGATCGACGAGATCCTCAATGCGGTGCTGTTCGTGCTCATCGGCATGGAGGTCATACTGATCGCGTTTTCCGCCAATGTGCTGATCGCGACCGGTGTCGCCGTGGCAGTGACGCTGTTCGCCCGCCTGCTGACCGTCGGCCTGCCGGTCCGGCAATTGCGCAGGACGTTCGACCTGCCGCCGGGATCCTGGAAGGTCTTGACCTGGGGCGGCCTGCGCGGAGGCATCTCCGTGGCGCTTGCCCTGTCGCTGCCGTCGGGCCAGGAGCGGGATTTTATCGTCGCCCTGACCTACGGGGTCGTGACGTTCTCGATTCTTGCGCAGGGACTGAGTATCGGGAGCCTGACGCGGAAGGCGGTAATCCATTCCGGAAAGTGAATCAGGGCCCGATGTCATGGGCCCTTTCGACATCGGAGACGTCCCGCCGGATTCTCTACAGTTCGATTCGTTTGGTGTGATGTCTGATCACCGGTTCCTGAACGCGCTCAGGCCCAGATTGATCAGGCGCTGTATGAACTGGGGATAGCTCATGCCGGCCTTTTCGGCGGACTGGGCCATGTCATCGTCGCCGGAGAGGGCGGCGTTGGCATTGACGTCGAGCACGTAGACCTTGCCTTCCTTGTTCAGGCGCAGGTCGAGGCGCGCGTAGCCGCTGAGGTCGAGGATGCGGTAGATGCGCTTGCACAGCCTGGGGATCGCTTCGGCCATCCCGGCGGGCAGGGCGCGCACGAACTGGTAGTCGATGCCGTGGCGCTCGCGGTATTTCTCGTCCCACTTGACCTTGTAGGTGGCGATGCGCGGGCCGCCCTCGTCCTGGTCGCCGAACACCAGCTCGCGCAGCGGCAGCACCTGCAGCCGGTTGTGGCCGATCACCGTGGCGTAGATCTCGCGGCCCTCGATGAACTGCTCGGCGATGACGTCGCCGCCGGTCATTTCCTGCGCCTGGATCACGCGGGCGACGAGCTCGTCGGCGTCATGCACGATCGAGGCCTGCGAAATGCCGTGTGAGCCCTGCGCCAGCAGGCCCTTCACCAGCATCGGATAGGGCAGGGCGCGCGCTTCGCGCGCCGGGATGGTCCGTCCCCAGCGGAAGGCGCGGAACTGCGGCACGAGGATGCGGTGGTGGCTGAGCAGCTTCTTGGACAGCGCCTTGTCGCGCGACAGCAGCAGGCCGCGCGGGTTGCAGCCGGTGTACGGAATCTTCAGCATCTCCAGGTAACTGACGATGTAGTAGTCCACCGCCACGTTGCCCGCGAATTCCTCCAGCAGGTTGAAGGCGATGTGCGGCCCCCATTCGTCGATGGTGGCGCGGATCGGGGACAGGTCGTCGCTCACGCCGACGATGCGCGCCTCATGGCCGAGTTCGAGCAACGCCTGGTGGACATCATGCTCGGTGCGGTATTTGGGCATGCGCGGATCATTCGGGTCCGTCAGGTCGTCCGGCGGCACCAGGTCGGAGTGCGTGAGCACCATGACGCGCAGTTTTTTATTTTTCATAGATGGATGCGGAATCCGCCACTGTAGAGTTTTTGCAGGACGACCGAAGTGAGCAGGGCCACCAGGTCGATCTTCAGTTCCTGTTCGTCGCGCGCGATGCGCAGGTCGAGTTCATCGCAGCGACGTTCCATGCCCTTGAGCACCTTGCTGATGCGGTATTTATACTCCGCCGTCCAGCGTTCGACCACATCGATGACCTCGCGTTGCGTGCGGCGGATGTAACGTGAGGCCTTTTCGTTGCGGGCGTGCGCGGGGTCGGGGGAGAACATCTTGAGCAGGTCGCGGTCGGCGAATTCCGGGCTGTCGGAGCCGTAGCGCGCGACCTTGGCGGCATAGTAGTCACGCAGGGTGGTCCGTATCCTGCCCGTCGGCCGGTCCTCGCGGCGGTTGCTCAGCAGCGGGCGCCGGGAGCGGATCTCGCGCATCAGGGTGTCGACGTATTCGAGTTTCATCAGGGCCGGCCACAGGCGGTAGCGCCGCCGCCAGTCCGACTTCGGCCGCAGCCAGACGGCGAAGGTCTCGGCCCAGTCCTCGTGCGGGTGCGCCTGGGCGTACCAGTTGGGCAGGTTGTGCACGAAGCGCTTGCTGTAGGGCTTGGGCAGGTAGGTGTCCGGATAGGCGGCGTTGGGGCGGCCGAAGTGGCGCTTCCAGTCGGGCCGTTCGTGCAGGCGGTAGGCATTGAGCAGGGCGTGAGCGGTCTCATGACGCAGCAGGCGCATGCACCAGTCGCGCGTGCCGCCTTCCACCTCCATCAGGGCCTCATGTTCCAGGCGGCGCAGGCGCGGATGGGAAAGGAAGAACGGGATCGCGATGCCGGGCACGCCGTCCGGGCAGTACCACTCGTCCGACAGCCAGAAATGCGGGCGGAAGACGAAGCCGCGCTGCCCCAGTTCCCGGTAGAGCTGCTCGATGCGGGGCTCCAGCGACGAGCCTTCGATGCGCAGGCCGAGGTCGCAGATGCGCAGGTCGAGCAGCTTGTCCTTCGGCAGGCGCGTCCAGCGCCGGGGTTTGTGACGGGCGGCGGTCGATTTGCTCCGGGAGGCCATCGGCCAAGGATAAGGAAATGACGTCCGCCGGGAAAGGTTTTCCGGCGCCCCCGGATCCCCGATTGCGATTTATCAATGTCCGGGCCCCGTCCATGCCGTACCCTGCCCTCGATCACTGGCGCGGGCATGCGGGAATAGTCGTCGGCGAATATCGCGAGGCGGAGGCAGATGGCGAATCCGGAGCAGGCAGCCCCAGGGCTGGTCGATACCGATCTGGTCAGGCACTGGCTGTACTGGGGGCTGGCCTGGCTGACGGTGTTCCCGCTGGTCGGGCTGCTGGTCTCCATCAAGTTCCATAACCCCGAGTTCCTTGGCAGCGAACCCTGGTTCACGTTCGGACGGCTGCGCCCGGTGCACGTGAACGGCGTGATCTTCGGGGCCTTCAGCACCCCGTTCCTCGGGCTGCTGTATTATTTCGTGCCGCGCCTGGCCGGCCGGCCGATGGCCGGGATGGCGCTGAGCCGCTGGGCGCTGTGGGGCTGGCAGCTGTTTCTGGCCACCGGCACGGTCTCCTTCCTGTTCGGTCAGAACCTGGGTTTCGAGGCCGACGAATTCGAGTGGCCGTGGAACATCCTGCGCTGGATCGTACTCGCCATCATCGGCAGCCAGGTCCTGGTCACGCTGTTCCGGCGCCGCCAGGCCGGATTCTACGTCGCGCTCTGGTACACCACCGCGGCGCTGGTGTGGACCCTGATGAACCTGGTCCTCGGCAACGTCATTCTCCCCTATGTGGAGATGTCCGGCATCAGCAATGCCGCCCTGCATGGTCTGTATATCCACTACGTCGTCGGTCTGTGGATCACGCCCGCCGGACTGGCGCTGATGTATTACTTCATCCCGCTGGCCTGCAAGAACCCGCTCTTCAGTCACGCCCTGTCCAAGTTCGGCTTCTGGACCCTCGCGCTGCTGTATCCCTTCGTCGGCACGCATCATTACCTGTTCAGTCCGATACCCTTTCACAACCAGACGCTCTCCATCGTGACCAGCATGCTGTTGATCATCCCGGTCTGGGCGGTGGTCACCAATCTGTTCGGGACGGTGCTCGGCCGCTGGGGCGCCATCGCGCACGGCACCGATGCCGACAGCTACGGCGCGAAATTTCTCCTGCTCGGGGTCTTCTTCTATCTGGTCGGATGTTTTCAGGGATCTACCGAGGCACTGCGCCGCGTGCAGGAACTGACCCATTTCAGCGACTTCGTCATTGCCCACTCCCATTTCACCGTCTTCGGCACCTTCGTGGTCGCGGTGGTGGGGTCGATGTACTACATCTGGCCGCGCGTCACCGGCCGCCGGCTGTGGAGTGCGCGCATGGCGAGCTGGCACTTCTGGCTCACGGTGGCCGGCGCCAGCGTCATGGTGCTGGGCCTGACCGCGCAGGGTTTCGTCCAGGGCGGCATGCTGGAATACGGCGCCAATTTCGTCGACAGCGTCGTCGAGATGAAGCCCTGGTGGGTGACGCGCACGCTGGCCGGCGCCACGATGGACATCGGCTTCGTGCTGATGGTGGTCAACTTCATCCAGACCGCGCGCCATGGGGGCCCGTTCGTGGAGACTGCCGGCAGCGCGGCGCTGGCGGCCCGTCCGGCCGGCGAGGAAAGGCGCATCCTCAGCACGCCGAGCGGCGTGTTCCTGCTGCCCGGCATCACCTATTTCTTCGCGGCGGTGTTCGTCCAGGGGATCTGGCCTTCGCTGCTGCCGTCGACCAATACCCCGGCCGTGAAGGACGCCGGTACCGGTCTTACGCTGCGCGCGGTCGACTATTCGCCGACGGAGCGGCGCGGGCGCCGTGTCTATATCCGCGAGGGTTGCTGGTACTGCCATTCGCAGTATATCCGGCCGGTGACCGGCGAGACGCGCCGCTGGGGCCCATTGTCGCAGGCGGGTGAATATGTCTATGACCAGCCGCACCTGCTCGGCACGCGTCGCATCGGGCCCGATCTG